>DATFPF010000073.1:0-1804 GCA_035264945.1 Rubrobacter sp. | reverse complement strand
AGGCAGACGAGGACGTCCCAGATCGACTCGTAGAGGAACGTCGGGTGGAAGGAGGCGGCGTCGCTGTAGCCCGGGGGCCGGTTCTCGGGGGCTATCTCTATTGCCCAGGGGAGATCCGAGGGGCGGCCGAAGAGCTCCTGGTTGAAGTAGTTGCCAAAGCGGCCGACGGCCTGGGCGAGGACGAGGCCGGGGGCGGCGGCATCGGCGAAGGCGAGGGGATTGATGCCGCGGACGCGGGCGAAGAGGAGGACGCCGAGAAAGCCCCCGATCACGGCGCCGTAGATCCCCAAACCCCCGTTCCAGACCTCAAAGACGCCGGGAAAGGGGTCTCTCCTGTAGAGCTCGTAGTCGGTCAGCACGTGGTAGACCCTCGCCCCGATAAAGCCGAGCGGCACGACGAAGAACAGGGCATCGAGGGCCATAGTGCCGTCGTATCCCCTGCGATTTAGCTCGCGAGCGGTCAGCCAGGTCCCGAGCGCGATACCGAGAGCGATACACAGCCCGTACCAGCGCAGGGCGAAGGGCCCGGCCTCGAAGATCACCGGCGAAGATGGGCTCGGAAGCGTGAGTAATGCCAGCGCGTGCGACAAACGGGCTCCTTAGCTTTCTATCCGGCGGGTATGCCGCGGGGAGCCGTCGCGGGCGCGGAGCCTCCTCCGGCCGGCCCCTCGCCGCGGTTTGCGCGCGCCACCTCGGCGGCGTAATCGGCCGAAGGCCTGTTGCTCGAGCCGCCGGCGTCGTGGTAAGACTCGAGTACGGCCCGCGCGGCGGGGGCCGCGGTCACCTCGCTACCCGTCTGGAAGGCTCCTCCGCCCTCGATCATCACGAGGACCACCAGGGGATCGTCCTGGTTCTCGGCCCATCCGACGAAGTAGTTTACCGGGTCCCTGTGCTCCCCCATCTCGCCGGTCCCCGTCTTGCCGACTATAGGCAGGGTCATACCCCTGAAAGCATTCTCGGCGGTTCCGCCGCTGCCGGTCACCCTCCTCAAGCCGTCGAGTGTCGCGTCCAGCGTCCCTTGCGAGACGCCGAGCGAGCCAGCGTGCTCCGGGGTGAGGTCCTGCGCCAGATCCCCGTTCTGTTCGCGGAGGTCCTGGGCAACGTGCGGCGTCACCAGGGTACCACCGTTAGCTATGGCCGCGAAGCCCCGGACGAGTTGTAGCGGGGTGACCAGAAGGTCGCCCTGCCCGATGGAGAGGTTGACCCACCGGCCGACGCTCCAGAGCTGATCATCGGGGGTCGCCCCGGTCTGTTCCTGCCACTCGCGGGTGGGAACCTGCCCGGCACTCTCCCCGGGCAGGTCCACCCCCGACTGTGCGCCGAAACCGAACTGTTGGAGCCACTTCGGAAACAGGTTCTCGTCGTCTGTGCTGTTCCACATCCAGTCAGCCACCTGGTAGAAGAACTTGTCGTTCGAGTCCCCCAGAGCCTGGGCGTAGTTCTGGGTGCCGTGAGGTCCCAGTGCCCAGTACTTGGGGCTGTTCTCGCGCCAGCTCTGCCAACATCCCCAAGCCGAGCCGGTCGGACGCCAGCAGGCGCCCGTGTCGGTGACGGTGGTCCCGGGGCCGATGGTCCCGTTCTCGAGACCCGCCATCCCGGTAAAGGGCTTGAACGCCGAGGCGCCGGGGTAGGCTCCCTGAATGGCGCGGTTGGTGAACGGGGCGTGCGCCTCCTCGGAGTTGAGGTATTCGTACTCCCGGATCTCTTCGCTTCCCGTGACGCCGCCGACGAAGAGCTGCGGGTCGAAGCTCGGCCGGCTGACCATGGCCCGGATCCCGCCGTCCCGAGGGTCTATGGCGACGAT
>DATFPF010000072.1:0-17555 GCA_035264945.1 Rubrobacter sp. | reverse complement strand
AGAAGGCCATCCGCTCGTGCAGGCCTGGGTCTGAGGTTACGGCCGCCCCGCCGACGACGTCGGAGTGGCCGCCCATGTACTTGGTCGTCGAGTGGACCACGATGTCCGCGCCCAAGGAGAGCGGCCGCTGGAAGTAGGGAGAGGCGAAGGTGTTGTCCACGGCGACGGTAGCGCCGCGTTCGTGGGCCATCTCCGAGAGCAGGGCCACGTCCGAGATGGTGAGCATTGGGTTCGTGGGCGTCTCGATCCAGAGCATCTTCGTCTCCGGGCGCAGCGCCTTCTCGACGCCCTCGGGGTCGGTCGTGTCGACGAAGGTGAAGTCGAGGCCGTTTGACCTCTGCAGCACCTTGTCGAAGAGGCGGTAGGAGCCCCCGTAGAGGTCGTCGCCCGCGACTACGTGGTCGCCGGGGGAGAGGAGGCTCATCACGGCTGTCGTGGCCGCGAGGCCCGAGGCGAAGGCGAGGCCGTGCTCGGCGCCTTCGAGGGCTGCGACGCACTCTTCGAGGGCCGTACGGGTAGGGTTGCCGGTGCGGCTGTACTCGTAGCCCTTGTGCTGGCCCGGGGCCTCCTGGGTGTAGGTCGAGGTCTGGTAGATCGGGACGATCGTCGCCCCGGTCGCCGGGTCCGGGTCCTGCCCGACGTGGATGGCCCTGGTGGCGAACTTCAAGTTATCCCTCCCCGAAGACGCGGTACGGTTTCTTGAGGTCCTCGAGCGTGGCGCCGGAGTTCGCGAGCACCCACTCGTCGTCGAAGACCTTGGAGACGTAGTTGCGGCCCGTGTCAGGCAAAAGCACGACCACTACCGCGTCTTCCGGCAGGTCTTTCGCGACCCTTACCGCGCCGACGGCCGCCATCCCGCACGACCCCCCGACGAAGAGGCCCTCCTCGGCCATCAGGCGCCGGGTCATAAGGAAAGACTCGCGGTCGTCCACCTGCACCACCCTGTCCACTACCGACCCGTCGTGGTTGCCCGGGTAGAAGTCCTCGCCCACGCCCTCGACGGCGTAGGAGTGGATGTCGTCGGGATCGGAGAAGATGGACCCCTCGGGGTCTACGCCCACGACCGTTACGTCCCGGTTCTGCTCCCTGAGGTACCTGGCGGTGCCGGTGATGGTGCCGCAGGTGCCCATGCCTGCTACGAAGTGGGTGATGCGGCCCGCGGTCTGGCGCCAGAGCTCGGGGCCCGTGGTCTCGTAGTGGGCGAGCGGGTTCGCCGGGTTCTCGTACTGGCCCGGCTTGTAGCCGCCCGGGATCTCCACCGCCAGCCTCTCGGCGACCCTGTAGTAGCTCTCCGGGTCGTCTGGCGGCGCCGAGGGCGTGACGACGACCTCCGCGCCCATCGCCTTAAGGAGGTCCTGCTTCTCCTTGCTTGCCTTCTCAGGCATCACGCAGATGCACCTGTAGCCCTTTACCGCCGCCGCGAGCGCGAGCCCAGCGCCCGTGTTCCCGCTTGTCGGCTCGACGACCGTGCCGCCGGGCTTGAGGAAGCCCTGCTCCTCTGCGACCTCGAGCATCTTCAGCGCGGGCCTGTCCTTCACCGAGCCGCCCGGGTTCATGTACTCGACCTTGGCGAGCAGGGTGGCCCGGATGCCCTCCCCCTCCTCCACGCGCCCCATCCGCACGAGCGGCGTGTTCCCGACGATCTCGAGAACGTTCTCGTAAAACTCCATCCGCCCATTCTCCATGCGGGTAATGTACCACCCGGCCTCGTCCCCGCGCCTGTATAATCCGCGGCCATGGAACCGAGCCCCTGGAAGAGCGAGCGCGTCCCCGGAGAGGTCGGGATCTCCATAAGCCGCGCCGGGAGCGGCCCCGACCCCGTCGTCAGCCTGCACGGCATAACCGCCCAGCACCGCGCCTTCACGACCGCCGCGAGGCTCGTGGGCCCAGACCGGGGCCTCGTCGGGGTTGACCTCCGCGGGCGCGGAGACTCGGACAAACCAGACTCGGGCTACGGCCTCGAAGCCCACGCGGGGGACGTGATCCGGGTCCTCGACCACTTGGGCCTCGAGGACGCGACGATCGCCGGCCACTCCATGGGCGCTTTCGTGGCCCTCAGGACAGCCCTCGCCTACCCCGACCGCGTCCGCGCCTTCGTCCTCCTCGACGGCGGCTGGCCCCGCACGGAGGTCCCCTCCGAGGAGGAGATGACTGGGGAGCAAGAGCGCGAAGCCGAGGCCATCCGCGAGGGCCTCGCCCGCGCTTTCTCCCGCCTCGACATGGTCTTCGAGACACCCGACGCCTACCTGGGCTTCTGGTTCCCCGAGCAGAACCTCACGATGGCGGACCTGCCGCCGGACCTCGCAGACTACTACCGCTACGACCTGCAAGTGGTCGAGGGCGGCTTCAACCCGAAGTGCTCCACAGACGCCGCCAGGCAGGACTCGCCCGACGTTACCGAGACCAGCCCTACCGCAGAGGAGATGCGCGCCGTGCGCTGCCCCGTCGCCCTGGTCCGGGCCGCCGAGGGCTTCTTCCCCGGCAGCCGCCCACTCATCACGGACGTGACGAGGGAGGTCATGGCAGAGGCGCTGGACATCCGCCAGGAGATGGTCCTGGAAGGCGCCAACCACTACACGATGTTGTGGCCAGAGTACACACCGAAGTGGGCTGACATTCTCCGCGACGATAGCTGGTTCCGCTAAAGAGGTTCGCTTCGAGATCGCGGGACCTCGGGGAAGGCCCAGAGGATAGCGGTGTGGACCGACCTGGAGGGCGCCGCTGCAACCTTCTCGCCCCTTCCCGCGCGCCTACTAAGGCACCCGTTATTAGGGCCGGCGCCCCTCAACCCCTATTCACCAACTGCGTTGAGCAACCTCTCTCCGACCTTCGCGCCGAGGGGGCTCTCGGAAATTCGTAACGGATAGCAACCCCCTTGCAACCGTAAAGACACCCCAAACTGTGGATGTGTCGCCCGTAGCAAGGCCTGTAGGCTGCCCTTGTTGAGCGATGGGGTAGAAGGTCCCACCTTCCATCCCACCAGAGAAGGAGTGGGTTTGAGCAAGGCCTCTCCATCGCGGGCTCTCGAGCTAGGTAGGAAAATGAGTAGAAACACCTATGCCTTTACCCCTTCAGAATAACGCCCAGCTAACACCCGCCTTCTACGCTAGTTCACGCAAGCTAGATGTCGAGCAGCTCAACACAGCTAGCGAAGGGGCGTTCGAGAAAGGAAGTATGGGATGAGAGATACGGCAAAGAGGGCGACGTTTGCGGTTCTCGTGGGGACGGCGTTGGTGGCATTGCTGGCCCTCTCGGGCGTGGCCTGGGCCGCCGCGTTCGCGGTGACCAAGACGGCGCCCGACGGCGGAGACACGGGGATCGCGCGCGGCCAACGTCAAGGCCTACTTCAACAACGACATTAGGGCCTCCACCGTGACCTCCTCGACATTCAAGATCAAAAAGCAGGGCGCCACAACCTTCCTCGGGGCCGCCCGCTCGGTCAACAACACCATCTCGCCCACCTCCGCCAACGGCGGCAGCCAGGGCGTGGCCACCCTGAATCCCAAGGCGGACCTCGCCCCGGGCACGACCTACCAGGTGGTCGTCGTTGGCGCGCGCACGGGCGTCAAGGACGTCAACGGCGGGGCCCTCGGCGCGAACAAGAGCTGGACGTTCACCACCACCGACGCCCCCGTCGCCCCGCCTGACACCACCATCGACTCCGGTCCCGAGGGGACCGTCGCCAACGACTCGGCGAGCTTCACCTTCTCGTCCTCGAAGGCTGGCTCCGCCTTCGAGTGCAGCCTCGACGGCTCGGCCTTCGCGGGGTGCGCCTCGCCGCAGGGCTACCCCGTCTTGGGCCAAGGCCCCCACACCTTCGGCGTCAGGGCCATCGACGGCGCCGGGAACCCCGACCCCACTCCGGCTACCCGTAGCTGGACGGTGGACACCCTCGGGCCGGACGCCCAGATCACGGACGGCCCGCCGGACCCCTCCGACTCCCGCTCGGCGAGCTTCGCCTTCACCGGCGCGGAGACGGGCGGTGGCTACCAGTGCAAGATCGACGGCGCGGGTTCCACGGGCACCTTCTCGGCCTGCACCCCCGGCCAGAGCTTCACGGTGGACGCCGACGGCGCCTACACCTTCTCGGTAAGGGCCAGCGACGCCCTCGGCAACTTCGGCGCAGTCGCAAGCCGCACTTGGACGATAGACACCACGCCCGATAGCGTAACGGTAACGCCCGATCCGTTGGACTTTACGCCAGGCACTACAGCCTGTCTCACCACTATCACCAAGACGGTGACCATCACGAACAACACCGCGGGTCAGGTTGATCTGTTCCCTAGCGTCGCGCACCGTGCCTACTCTGTTGCGAGCGACGAGCTGCACATAGCGTCCGGTCAAAGTCTTAACCTGTCCATAAGCTGGTCAGCAGGTGGCGGCTTTAAACATATTGACGCCGGGCTCCTAGAGCTCAAAGACGCGGCCGGCAACATCAAAGCTACGGGTAACTTGACGGCATTCGGTTTCTGCGGCATCGACGGCTAGCTAAGCAACATTACGGGGCGCCGGTGTAGCGTTAGAGAGGCGGCATCGAAGTTAAAGTAAGCGATCTCTAGGGCCGGGACACAACGTCGCGGCCCTTTTCTCTAACCCTCTATTCACCCGAGTGCGGAAGGGTCGTTCCCGGAACTTCGGGCTGAGGGGGTTCTCGGAGGGCCAGATGCGGGATCCCGCTCAGCCCCGTTCTTGGAGGCGCGGGGCTGCCTCGAGTTGACCTTGAAGGGGTCGATAGGAGGGGTTGTCGTACCTCAGGAGAGCGCCTTAGGGGACTCAGACGGACGGGAAGTGCGGTACCCAGTCGATCCCAGCCGATTGGGACGATACAGATTTCTGCACGAACTGTCCTCTTAGGTTCGGATCGATAGCACCTAATTGAGCAGGAATACTCACGTCCTCCCCCTTCTGGCTAACGGCCTGCTAACGCGCCCCCACTAGGATGATTCAAGTAAGCCGTAGAAGGAGCGGCCCCGCACAAAGAGTGAAGGGTCGCCGGTGAGAAAGCGGAGGATCATGAACCGTTACGGTCTCCACTGTTGGAGCGAACACCACCGTCGAGTACCTCCGGCCGAGAGGTGTCGCCCGGCGAAGAAGGAGAGGATCGTAGTGAGGAGAGCTGCCCTCTTGCTGGTAACCACGGCGCTGGCCCTGGTTGCGGCCGGAGGAATCGCGCTGGCGGCCACCTTCACCTGTTCGGCCAACCCCTGCGACGGCACGATCGACGACGACGTGATAACCGGCACGGTCGACGCCGAGACCATAAACGGCAAGGCGGGTAACGATCAGATCACCGGCCTCGACGCCAACGACACGCTCAACGGCGAGGACGGCGCGGACCGGCTCAACGGGGGAGCCGGCAACGACGACCTCGCCGGCGGCCTCGGCAACGATACGTACTTCCTGACCACCGACTGGGGTAGCGACACCATTATCGATGGTGGTGGCAATAACGACTCCATCGCGCCGGCGCCCGACGGCGCCACCACCGCCGCCGCGATACCCGACCTGACCGTCAACCTCGTCAGCTCTAGCGGCCCCGAATACGCCGACGGCAACGGCAACGCCGTCAACTGGAACGACGGCGCCATTGGGTCCGTTTCGACGGGCGCCGGCGGCGACGTGATCTCGCAGAGGCCAAAGGAAAGCAACGGGATGAACGGCGGAGCGGGAAACGACACCTACTCGGGCTACACCTCAGATCCGTTCGGAGGCGACAGTATTCTCGACCCGAGCGGAGCGGCGGACGTCCTCGACTTTTCGAACTACGACCTGGCCCAGGCCTCCTGGAAGATTTTTAAGGTCAGGTCAACCGATAACGCTGAAACCCTGCGGATAGGTTTCGAGCCCCCCGGCAGCTTCGGTTGCGTCGAAGAGTTCTGCCACTACGTGTTCTTGAACAGCTACTTCGACAACACCAGCACCGACGTGTGCGCCAGCGGTCCGGGGCGCGGCCTGGTAGAGACCATCAAGTTTGCCGACGACCCGAGCGTGGACTTCGCGCAGGTCAGGAACATACTAGCTTGTCCCCACTGGAGACCGCCATAACCTCCATGACGATGGAACCGTGGGAGGCTAGCACCAAGACCACCTTCCGCTTCTCCTCCAACGATGGCACAGCCACGTTCCAGTGCAAGCTCGATACTGGAGGCTTCGAGGTCTGCGCTTCGCCAAAAGAGTACCCCGGTCTACCCGAGGGCTCCACGCACGCCTTCGAGGTGCGGGCGGTCGATCCCGCGGGCAACGCCGACCCCACCCCGGCTCGTCGCACATGGACGCTGGACACCACCCTGCCCAAGGTGAACGGCACCAACCCGGTAAACAACGCCACCGGCGTGGCCCCCACGGCGGTCGTCGACGCCTTCTTCTCCGAGGGTATGGATCCGAGGACTGTGACCACCGCCACCGTTACGCTCACCAAACAGGGCTCTTCCACGCCGGTTCCGGCCAGGGTGGAGTACCTCTCCAACCCCAAGGCCTTGCTCACCCCAAGTTCCGCCCTGGAGGAAAATACCACCTACACCGCCACGGTGAAGGGTGGTCCAAGCGGAGTGAAGGACCTGGCGGGCAACGCCATGTCGCAGGAACACAGCTGGTCCTTCACCACCACCGCCGCGCCCGCCAGTTGCACCAAGACCGGCACCGCTAACGCCGAGACCATCTCGGGCACCTCGGGCGACGACGTCATCTGCGCGGGCGGGGGCAATGACACGGTAAACGGCCTCGGGGGCAACGACACCCTAAAGGGGGAGGACGGCAACGACACCCTCCTCGGTGGCATCGGGAACGACTCCCTCGACGGCGGGCTCGGGACCGACACCGCCTCATACTCGGCCTCCCTCACCGCGGTGGTCGCCTCGCTGGCCACCAACTCGGCCACGGGGGAGGGTTCGGACTCGTTCTTGGGCGTCGAGAACCTGCTCGGCTCTCCCAAGGCCGACGCCCTCACCGGGTCGGCCGCGAACAACAGGCTCGACGGCGGGGGCGGCGCCGACACCGAGCTCGGCGGGTCGGGCAGCGACACGGTTATAGGAAGTGGCGGTCCCGACACCTTAAAGGGAGAGGACGGCAACGACACGGTCGACTCCAAGGACGGCGTGAACGGCAACGACTCCCTGGCCGGGGGGGCGGGCACCGACACGAAAGTGACGGACGCAACCGAGAGGTCGGTCGTGTGCTTCCCGTAGACCGTGGCGGGCGAGATCGATCGGGCAAACGTGTGCTGGCGAGGGCCGGATGGGGAACACCGGCCCTCGCCCCTATACGCGATCCATCCGGCGTCCCGGAGAGCGTCTTCCTAAGCCGTCCCCTCGATCCAGGTAGGCATCGGTCTGGGGTGGTGCGGGATACGACAAGGTTCCGAGCGGCCTACGGTGCCCCACTCCCGCGCAGTCCTTCCGACCTCTGGGGCGTATCTGCATCCGGAAGAGCGGTGCCTCACACGGCGCATTCACCACACAGCCCTGAATGCCCAAGGGTTACAGAAAGGCCGATGCCAGTAACCGGCTTCCGGACTCGATTTGTGGCACTTAGGCTGGTTAAGGGAATCGCGTCCGGTATCGGGTGTCTCAATCAACTATTCTGTTCCGGCTTGGACGAATTCCCCGTGCGGCCTCACGCATCACCCGTTTGGGTGGTGCGTGGATCAGCGCCTCGTGTTATGGTCCACGTCCAAAGCTACGGGAGGCACAAGGTCGTTGGGCAGTGCCCTCCGCTGGAAGTTAGGGTACACGACCAGGGCCTTCTCGAATGGGAGTGGACGGACCACCGAACGGGAGATGCGCGCCGAGGGAACATCCCGCTTTGTCCGTCCGTCGCCGGACCACCGGGGGCGGGGAACCGAAGCCTTGCGCGTCTGGTTGCTAGGGGGGTTCGAGGTCTCGGTGGGATCGAGGGTAGTGGGTAAGGATGCCTGGCGGCTCAAGAAGTCGGCAAGCCTGGTGAAACTACTCGCCCTCGCCCCCGGCAACCGCCTCCATCGGGAACAGGCGATGGACCTTCTGTGGCCCGACTCGGTTCGCGAGGTCGCCTCCAACAACCTGCGCCAGGCCCTCCACGCCGCCCGCAAGGCCCTCGACCCGCGCGAGGGGTCGCGGTACCTGGCGGGCGAAGGCGAGACGCTTGTGCTGTGCCCGGCGGACGAACTTTGGGTGGACGTCGGGGTCTTCGAGGAGGCCGCGCGCACCGCCCGCCGTTCGCGGGACCCGGGGGCCTACGGGGCCGCCATAGATACGTACGCGGGGGACCTGCTGCCCGAGGACCGCTACGAGGAATGGGCGGAAGCCCGCCGCGAAGGGCTGCGCCGGCTCTACCTCGGGCTGCTCTTGGAGGCGGCGGAACTGCACGAGACGCGCGGCGAGCACGAACCGGCCATGGCGGCGCTGCGCCGGGCGACGGCCGCGGAGCCCACCCTCGAGGAGGCACACGCGGCCCTCATGCGCCTCCACGCCCGCTCGGGTCGCCCCGAGCGCGCCCTGGCCCAGTACGAGCGCCTCCGCGACGCCCTGCTCAGGAGGCTCGGCACGCGGCCCGGCGAGGCGACCCGCCGCCTGCGCGACGAGATAGCGGCCGGGGGACTCGCGTCTAGGCCTCCCGTAGGTCCCCCCCCGCAGGAAGATCGGTCGTCCGACTCGGGAAGACACAACCTGCCCGTCCCCAGGACCAGCTTCGTGGGCCGGGAGCGGGAGATGGCTGAGGTCAAGAGGGCGCTCGCCATGGCACGGCTGCTCACCCTCACCGGGGCGGGCGGCTCGGGCAAGACCCGCCTCGCCGTGGAGATGGCGCGGGATTTGGCCGGCGCGTACCCCGATGGGGCGTGGCTCGTAGAGCTCGCCCCCGTGTCCGAGGGCGGGTTGGTGCCGCAGGCTGTGGCGTCGGCCCTGGGGCTGAAGGAAATGCCGGGGGAGCAGCTCGCCGACACGCTCGCCGACGCCTTGCGGCCCGAAACCGCGCTGTTGGTCCTGGACAACTGCGAGCACCTGGCGGGGGAGGCGGCGCGCCTCGTGGACGCCTTGCTCGACTCCTGCCCGCGCCTAAGGGTGCTGGCCACCAGCCGGGAGCCCCTGGGCGTCGGGGGCGAGGTCATCTGGCGGGTGCCGCCCCTCTCCCTGCCGGCCGACGACGGGAGGTCCGACGCGGAATCCCTCATGCGCTGCGAGTCGGTCAGGCTCTTCTTGGACCGCGCCCGCCAGAGGCTGCCGGACTTCCGGCTGACCGCCGAGAACGCCGCCGCGGTGGCGGCGGTCTGCCGGAGGCTCGACGGGGTGCCGCTGGCCATAGAGCTGGCAACCGCTAGGATGGGGGTGCTTGCGGTCGAGCAGGTGGCCCAGAGGCTGGAAACCTCCCTCGACGTGCTGGGCGGCGCGGGCCGTACGGTCGAGCCGCGCCAGAGGACCCTCAGGGCGACGCTCGACTGGAGCTTCGACCTCCTCTCCGAAGCCGAGCGGGCCATGCTCCGGAGGCTCTCGGTGTTCGCTGGGGGGTGGACGCTGGAGGCTGCGGAGGCGACGTGTTCTGAGGGCCTCGTTGAGCGGGAGCACGTCTTGGACCTCCTAGGTGGCCTGGTGGATAAGTCGCTTGTGGTGGCAACAGCCACGACGGACGGGGCGGTACGCTACAGATTGCTCGAGCCCATCCGGCAGTACGCCGGGGAGAAGCTGGGGGAAGGCAGCGAGACCGACGAGACGCTGGAACGTCACGCCGCCTTCTTCCTGGCGCTGGCCGAAGAAGCCGAACCGGAGCTTTCCGGGCCGTGGCAGGACGTGTGGTTGGACCGGCTAGAGGGAGAGCACGATAACCTCAGGGCAGCGCTTTCGTGGCTCCTCGAACGGGGGCGCGACGAATCGGCGCTGCGGTTGGCCGCGGCGCTCTGGCGATTCTGGCACGTCCGAGGCTACCTGAGCGAGGGTATCGAGTGGATGGACCGAGTGCTTGCGGAAGGCGAGCCCTCAGCATCGCCCGCACGGTTAAAGGCACTCGAAGGGGTCGGATGGCTAACTCAGTTCCAGGGCGATTCCGAACGGGCGGAAGCGGCGTACAAAAGGATGCTCGAGCTTTCCAGGGAGTTGGGCGACAAGGGGAACGTCGCGACCGCCCTCAATAGCCTTGGGACGGTCGCCGCGTACCGGGGTGAGCACGCGCGGGCGCGGGAGTTGTTACAGGAGAACCTGGTGGTGCTGCGGCAGCTAGAGGAGGAAGGAAACACCGCCACGGCGCGCAAGAGGTTCCACGCGCTCAACCTGCTCGGAATCTTGGCACTCAACGAGGAGGGCGACTACTCACGGGGGACAAGCCTGTGGGAGGAAAGCCTGGCGTTGGTTCGGAAAGCAGGAGACGCCTATCACGTCGGGTTGATGCTCTCAAACCTGGGGTACGCGGCCCTGCTGCAAGGCGACCACGCGCGGGCGAGTGCGCGTTGCGAAGAGGCCCTGACGCAAGCCAATAAACTCGGGGCTGCCGGCGCGGAGATCATCCCCGAAACCATGATCAACCTAGGACTTGCGGCGCTGCAGCAGGGCCATCAAGAGCGGGCGGCTGCGTCCTTCGAAGAAGCCCTTTCGGTAAGCGAAGGAACAGGTAGGAAGCCGAGCGTCATCAACGCCCTGGAGGGGATGTCCAGCCTGGCGGCAGCCCTGGGGGAGTCGGCCAGAGCGGCGCACCTGTGGGGAGCCGCGGAGGCGACCCGCGAAGCCACCGGCCTTGCTTTGGCACCCGTCGACCTGGCGCTGCACGAACCCTACCTGGCCCTCGCCCGTTCGCAGCTTGGGGAGGCGGCGTGGGAAGTAGCGTTGACCCAGGGCCGGTCAATGTCACTTGAAGAGACCGTATGGTACGCCCTCTCGAAGGAAACTGATCGGACCGGGACTTCCGATCTCGGAGAGGGAGGATCGGCCCGCGACGAACCAACAGATAACCTCACCCCTCGAGAGCGGGAGGTGGCCTCGCTCGTCGCCCAGGGCCTGACCAACCGCCAGATCGCCGCCGAACTCTTTATCTCGGAGCGCACCGCCGGCAACCACGTCGCCAAGATCCTCCGCAAGCTCGGGCTCCGCTCCAGGGCCCAGGTCGCCGTCTGGGCGGCCGAACAACGGTCGTCCTCGCCCGACGCCGACTAGAACCTGCCGCCTCCTTCTGGCGGCCCGGACGCTGACCTCGTTCTTCGGTTGGGCCCGGAAGATGAGCAGAACTACCTACGCCCATGAGCCTGCCGGCTAACGCCCCGTTAACGCCCACCTCCTAACCTGGTCTCCGTAGGCGAAGGAGGCCGCCCGACGAAACGGGGGCGGCAAGGGAAAAAGGAGGAAGACGATGAACAGAGTGATGCTCGCGGCGCTCGGCGTGCTGGCGGCGCTCCTGGCGGCGATGCCGGCGGTGATGGCCCAGGGGCAAGGGGGCGCCCCCCAGGACGTCGACCAAACAATCGACCTGCCCGCCGGGGCCGTCTTCGGCAGGTGCGACTTCCCCGTGCGCCTCGAGATGAGCGGCAAGGCGAAGACGATAGACCTGCCGGGCGACGGGTTCATCTTCACGTCCCCCGGCCTGACCGCCACCCTGACGAACGTTGACACCGGCGAGCAGGAGACGGTCGCCATCACCGGCGCCCTGCACCAGACGACCCTGGACAACGGCGACGTGGTGACGAGGGCGACGGGCCGGAACCTGCTGGGAGACCCGGAGGCGGGGTTCGTCATTGCGAGCGGCAACTTCAGCTTCGCCTTCGACGCGCAGGGCAACCTGGTCCAGCCGCTTTCGGGCGACGGCCGGCTCGTGGACGTCTGCGGGATCCTGTCGTAGCGCGGAAAAGGGGCCGGCGGTTATTCCGCCGGCCCCTTTCTTTGGGACGGTACGTGTTACCGGATCCTCTTTCAAGAAGTGAACCCCCGCGGCAAGAAAGGAGCGTGAAGGAGATGGGGCAAGACGACCCTCGTGCACAGCGGGGACCCTCGCGGATCGTCGTGGCAGACGATCACGCCCTCTTCCGGTCGGTTATCGGGCGCGTGCTCGAGTGGCGGACCGGCCTCGAGGTGGTCGGCGAGGCCGCCGACGGCCACCAGGCCGTGGAGCTCTGCCGCAGCCTGCGCCCCGAGTTGGTGCTGATGGACCTCTCGATGCCGGGGATGGACGGTATCTCGGCCACCCGCGCCATCAAGGGGGAGTCGCCAGGCACCCACGTCTTCGTCTTGACCGTGCTCGGCGGGTTCGCGGTCCTCTCTACATCCCTCGAGGCAGGCGCAACAGTGTGCCTATCCAAGCACGCGCCCCTCGCCGAAATAACCGACGCCGTGAGGAGGACGCTCGCCGGAGACCCTCCGCTGTTGACCTGGTAGGCGTCTGCCCGGGACTCTGAACAGGGGCAGACGCAGGGTGAAAAGGGATGCGGCGACCTGACGATGTTGTGGCCAGAGTACGCACCGCAATGGGCTCACCTTCTTCGCGACGATGATTGGTGGCGCTGAAGGAGTGCGCTTCGAGTGGACGCCGGAGAACTGAACACGAATGATGACGGAGAACCTTTCGTGCCTCGTCGAGCGGATGAATACCCCGGTCCCGTCGAGTAACCTCGCCGTCGCCTATTCAGTTGGCTGGTTGAGAGGCGCGATGGAGAGGTTGCGGTACCGCAACCTCTCCCTGTACGGGACAGGAAATGGGGTGTCCCGGGAGTCCGAGGGTGAAATGCTATCTGGTTCCAGGCCCCGCCGCGTTCGCGAGGTAGCGGTCAAACGGGTTTATATCCTAGTTTCAACGGGTGAAGAGATGGTGCTTTTCAGCGCTTACAGATGAACATACTTGTGAAACGGGTCACAAAGCGGCTTGCCGCTCCGATAGTTAAGTCCTAAACTGTCAGCGTGATGGAGGCAGTGAACGATACAGGACTCGGCGGCGGACTGAGAAGGCCCTCGATGGTCGCGTGGTTGCGGTTGGCGAGGGTCTACCACAAGGTGGATCGGGCCTCGGCCGAGCACCTTGGCGCCTATGAGTTGAGTGTCGGACAGTTCGATGTGCTGGCGAAGGTGGGGGCGCACGAGGGCTTCACCCAGAATCAGCTGGCGGAAAAGCTGCTGGTGACGAAGAGCAACGTCTGCCAAATCGTGCGTCGGATGGAGGAACGGGGCCTGATCTACCGTCGCCAGGAGGGCCGCGCCAAGCACCTCTTCCTGACCGAGGAGGGACGCGGGCTGTTCGACGAGGTCGTGCCTTCCCAGGAGAGGATGATAGATCACCTGCTCTCCTCCGTATCACCAGAAGACCACGACCTACTCTCGCAAACACTTGGCAGGCTGGACCGGGCCCTGAAGTGAAGCAACCTTTTTTTGGCCCGAAAGTTTATCGATTAACTAACTAAGGAGGTGTCCGAATGTGCCGCAGGGGGAAGTAGCGAAACGGTTGGTAAGGAGAGAACACAATTTGAGGAGATTCTAAATGATGGAAGACATAGCGCTGTTGGTTTTGAGGTTGGTGTTGGGAGGGGTCTTCGTGGCCCACGGTGCCCAGAAGCTGTTCGGTAGCTTCGGCGGGCCCGGGATCGAGGGCACCACAGGGTTCCACGAGCAGCTCGGCATAAAGCCCGCCAAGCCGATGGCCATCCTGGCCGGTCTCGCGGAATTTATTGGCGGGATACTGGTGATAGCGGGTTTCCTGACGCCGCTGGCGGCGCTGGCCCTGATCGGGGTTATGGTGGTCGCCGTGCTCTCGGTGCACCTGAAGAACGGCTTCTTCGCCGCCAACGGCGGCTACGAATTCAACCTGGTCCTCGTGGCCGTCGCGGCCACCCTGGTCCTGGTCGGGAGCGGTGCGTACGGCCTCGACGCGGCCTTGGGTATCTTCTGGAACTAGGTAGTCAAAACACGGGAACGGCACGCCGTAAACACTTGGGAAAGGGAGTAGAGACGATGAACACGAAACCGACGGGCATCCACCACGTGACCGCCATAGCCGGCGAGCCTCAGCGCAACCTGGACTTCTACGAGGGGGTCCTGGGGTTGCGTCTGATAAAGAGGACCGTGAACTTCGACGACCCCGGCACTTACCACCTGTACTACGGGGACGAGGTGGGCACCCCCGGTACCGCCATGACCTTCTTCCCCTGGGCGCACGCCCCGAGGGGCAGGCGCGGGGCGGGGCAGGTCGTGGCGACCGCCTTCTCGGTGGCCCCGGAGGCGGTGCCCTTCTGGGAGGACCGGCTGAGGGAGAACGGCGTCCCCGTTGCGGAGCGCATCGGGCGCTTCGGCGAGGAGGGGCTCGCATTCGAGGACCCGGACGGTCTCTTGCTAGAGATACTGGCTCTGGCCGACGGGGATGACCGCCCAGGCTGGACGGACGCCCCCGTGCCCGCCGAGGACGCCATAAAGGGCTTCGCGGGGGCGACGCTGCTGGAGCGCGACCGGCGGAGGACCGAAGAGCTCCTTACGGGCGTGCTCGGGTTCCGGGCGGTCGGGGAGGACGGCAACCGCTTCCGGTACGAGATCGGCGGGGGCGGCCCCGCGACCGCGCTGGACATCGTCGAGGATCCCGGCGCCGGACGTGGCAACCCGGTCGTCGGCACGGTCCACCACATAGCCTTCCGGGTGCCCGACGAGGAGACCGAGCGCGCCCTGCGCGAGGAGGTCGCCTCTCTAGGCTACAACGTCACCAACGTCCTCGACCGGAACTACTTCCGCTCGATCTACTTCCGCGAGCCCGGCGGCGTCCTCTTCGAGATCGCCACAGACGTGCCCGGCTTCGCGGTGGACGAGCCTGTCGAGGAGCTCGGGACGAACCTTAAACTCCCGCCCCAGTACGAGTCACGCCGCGCGCAGCTCGAGCAGAAGCTCGCGCCCATCGAGCTGCCCCGCTTCGGCGAGGGAGCGAGGGCGTAATGGCGGAGGAACTGGCCGGCTTCAAGCACCGGTTCGTGTCCGGAAGCGGGCAGGAGGGGCCGACCCTCCTGCTCCTCCACGGTACCGGCGGCAACGAGAACGACCTGCTGCCGCTGGGCCGCGAGCTACTTCCCGGGGCCAACCTCCTCAGCCCGCGAGGCAAGATCCTCGAGCACGGTATGCCCCGCTTCTTCCGCAGGCTGGCCGAAGGGGTCTTCGACGAGGAGGACCTCAAGATCCGCACCGAGGAGCTGGCCGGTTTCGTCGAGGAGGCCTCGGAGAGGTACGGCTTCGATCCGGGCGAGCTCTTCGCGGTGGGCTTCTCCAACGGCGCGAACATCGCGGCGAGCCTGCTGCTCTCGCGCCCCGAGCTCCTGCGCGGCGCGGTTTTGCTCCGAGCGATGGTGCCCTTCGAGCCCGAAGAGGCGCCCGATCTATCGGGCGTTAGGATCTTCGTGGCCGCCGGAGAGCTCGACCACATGGTTCCCAAGGAGAACACCGAGCGCCTCGTCGAGCTCCTCAGGGAATCAGGGGCTGAGCTCCAGGTGGGGTGGCAGCGGACCGGGCACGGCCTAGTAGGGGAAGAGGTAGAGGAGGCCAAACGGTGGCTATCTGGAGCAGCCCAACCGCACTGATCACCGCCATGGAACGCAGATGGGGCTCAGAATGAGAACCTTATTAGGCGGTACTAGTACCCCAAGGCCGGCGCGGCTCAGCCGCGACCAGACGTTGACGGCGTCTCTCGGAGAGGAGAAGTGGTGGCGTGGTGTTGAACATTGGGAGAGAGGAATTGCGGGCGAAGATGGACAGGGGAGACTCTTTCATCCTCCTCGAGGTGCTCGCTCCGCAATACTATCGGCATTCCCACTTACCGGCGGCGTTGAACCTTCCGCCCGGCGAGGTCGCCGAGATGGCGCCCGCCTTGCTCCCCGACAAGAACGCCGAGGTGGTGCTCTACTGCTGGGACGCCGCATGACCCACCTCTCGGCAGGCCGCCCGTGAGCTGGCGGCCATGGGTTACACGGACGTGCGGGACTACGTAGAGGGGAAGAAGGCGTGGATCTCGGCCGGGCTGCCCGTGGAGGGTAGAAGCCGACGACCCCGAGAGCGGGGGGCAGAATGAGATCCTTCACCTACGAGGCGTTGCCCGGCAGGGTCGTCTTCGGCGTCGGCGCGAGCCGTGAGCGGCTAGCCGCGGAGGTCGAACGGCTTGGCGCCAGGCGCCTCCTGCTCGTCGCCACGGAGCGGGAGAGGGGGCTCGTCGAGGAGCTAGCGGCGCCCTTGGGCGACCGAGTCGTCGGCGTCTTCACCGACGTAAGGCCCCATGTCCCGGTCGAGGTCGCCAGGGCGGCCAAGGCCATGGCCAGGGAGTCGGGGGCGGACTGCCTGCTCAGCGTAGGCGGCGGGTCCACGACCGGGACGGCGAAGGCGATCGCACTCGAAGAGCCGCTGCCGATCGTCGCGGTCCCCACCACCTACGCTGGCTCTGAGATGACCCCGATCTGGGGCCTGACCGAGACGCGGCGCAAGAAGACCGGAACCTCCGTTGACGTATTGCCGAAGGTCGTCGTCTACGACCCGGAACTCACCGTCGGCCTGCCCCCGTCCATCACCGGACCGAGCGCGATGAACGCGATGGCCCACTGCGTCGAGGCTTTCTACGGGCCCGGCGCGAACCCGATCACTTCCCTCATGGCCGAGGAGGGCATCCGGGCCCTCGCCCGGGGCGTCCCGGTAGCCGTAAGGAGACCCGAAGTCCTAGAAGGCCGCTCGGAGGCCCTCTATGGGGCGTACCTGGCGGGCGCGGCGCTCGCCGTTTCGGGTACGGGCCTGCACCACAAGATCTGCCACGTCCTAGGCGGCGCCTACAATCTGCCCCACGCCGAGATGCACACGGTCGTCCTCCCCCACGCCGTGGCCTTCAACGAGCCGGCCATCCCCGATGTCATGGACCGGGTGTCCGGGGCCCTGGGGGCCGAGGGCGCCGCGGTAGGCCTCTACGACCTGGCCGAGAGGATAGGGGCTCCCATGGCCCTCAAGGACATTGGCATGAAGGAGGGGGACCTCGACGAGGCGGTCTCACTAGTCTTTGAGGGGGCGCCAGAGGACAATCCGCGTCCGGTGGACGAGTTGGGCGTCCGGGCCATCCTCGAGCACGCATACGTCGGCAGGCGCCCGTAGCTCGACGTCGAAGGGAGGACCTGAAGCCATGTCTTACGGAGGCACGTTGCGTAAGACCTGAATCATGGGGGCGGTGAGGACCTCATAGGCCGCCACAGCGGCTCATTGAGCACGAGACCGGCGACGACCTGGGACCGTGGCTTAGAAAGTCCCTGGTGGAGAGGACGGGCGTTCCGCCCGGGGCAGTAGAGGACGTGTACCCAGGCTGCGCCAATCAGACCGGCGAGGCCAAAGTACGGGACCTGCCTCCGATGGTGGAGGTTGGCGTTGTCTGGCGGCGCGCCGATCCCTCCGCGATCCCGCGACCGTATCTCGATGCTATGGCCGCCGCACGCTCAGCAGTGGGCCGGCCTTCTCCGCGACGATGGTTGGTGGCGCTAGGAAAACAGGGGTCCGCTTCGAGCTCGCAAAACCGACGGCACCGTGGCGTAGGGAGGGTTAGCGGCGGGAAACCGGCAAGCCGAGCGGAGGACGTTCAGCGTGTCGAGGAGGTCGGGCACCGCCCGGCGACCTGTCCACCCG
>DATFPF010000071.1:0-17784 GCA_035264945.1 Rubrobacter sp. | reverse complement strand
GCAAGGTGCTGCTTGAGCGTGTTGTTGGAGACGTTGTAGATGAGCTGCTCGGCCGAATCGAGCGCCTCAGTCACGTCTTCCGGTTCGCGGAAGGCGTCCTCCGTTATGCGGCTGCCGACGTCTATTACGGAGCGCAGGAGGGCCTTGCCGCGGACTATCTCGGCGTAGCGGGCGGCGTTTGAGGCGGTCGGGACGGACTCGACGAGCTGGAAGATGTAGGCCCTGCCGCCGACGCGGTCGAACTCGTTGATGGAGTTGAGCTCGTTGGTGAGCGTGATCTGGTCTATACGGTCCCCGCGCGAGTAGAGCCGCATCATGGCCGCGTAGATTATGCGGTGCGTCTCGGAGTAGAACTCCTCTGGCGTGAGCTGCTCGGCCACCGCCGCCACAGCGGTCTCCGAGACAAGCAAGGCGCCTACGACGGCCCGCTCTGCGTCCAGGTCATGCGGCGGCACGCGGGCCGCGTCGGCCCCCGTCTCTACGCTCCGCATCCTCCCCCGACGCTCCATAGACGCTCTAGGATGCAACACAAAGGCCCCCGTTACAAGACGGGGGCCTTAACCTTGTGGTCCAGAGTGTCTATAAACCTGAACCTGAACTATACGCGCCTCCCCCGGCGCATCCGGCGCGGCGCATCCGGCGAGACAAAAGCGATCCGCCGGAGGACCGTGCCACTAGCCGTCCAGAGACGCCGAAAGCCAACGGCCGATAACGCGCCGCGTCAGCGGCGCCGGCTACAGCTTCGGGACGACGATTACCTTGACGCTTGCCTCAACGTCGCCGTGGACCTGGATCGGGACCTGGTGGGTGCCGAGCGACTTTATCGGCTCCTCCATGCGGACCCTGCGCCGGTCGATGCGGACGCCGCGGGCCTTCTCGACCGCGTCCGCGATGTTGGCTGCTGTCACGGAGCCGAAGAGGCGCTCGTCCTCGCCTGTGCGGGCCTCGATCGTTATTACGCTCTTGTTGAGCGTCGCGGCGATCTCCTCGGCGCGCTCGGCGAGGCGGCGGTCGCGCTCCTCGCCCTCGGCCATCTCGCGGCGGGCCTCCTCCATCTTGCCCGGGGTCGCTACCTCGGCGAGGTTGCGGGGGACGAGGAAGTTGCGCACGTAGCCGCGGCTAACGTCCACGATGTCGCCCCGCTGGCCGATCTTCTCGACGTCCTGGGTGAGTATCACCTGCACGGCCCTACCTCCCTACCACGTAAGGGAGCAGGGCCATCTCGCGGGCGCGTTTGATGGACGTGGCGGCCTCGCGCTGGTGCTGCGGGCAGAGGCCCGTGACCCTGCGCGCCCGGATCTTGCCGCGGTCCGAGACGAACCGGCGCAGCATGTTGTAGTCCTTGTAATCGACGTAGGCGACGTCCTCCTTACAGAAGACGCACGGCTTGCTCTTTACCGGACGGCCCCCGCGGGGCGGCTTTTCCCTTCTCCTACCCATTCGTTACCTCCTGAAAAGTCTTGTTAGGCCGGGACTTCTTCGGTCTCCGCCGGCAGCGGCTTGTGCGCGTAGCTCGGCGGGAGCTTCACTATCGTGTGGCGCAGCACGTCGTCCGAGACGCGCAGGATGCGCTTGAGCTCGACGAGGGTGCGCTCGCCCGCGGTGAACTCCATGACGACGTAGAAACCGTCCGTGCGATGGTCTATCTCGTAGGCAAGCTTGCGCCGTCCCCAGTGGTTCGGCTCGCCGGCCTCGCCGCCCGTGCGCTCGATGATCGTGCGAAAGCGCCCTACCGTGTTCCCGACCTGCTCCTCGTCGAGCTCCGGGATCACTATGAGCATGGCTTCGTAAGTAGTGATGTTTGCCTCCTCCGGTCTAGTGTCGGCTTCGCGGGCTCCTCCCGGCGAAGCAGGGGCTTATGTGGTTGCCGCGAGAGTCTACCAGCGCGATGCGGGTGTTACAAACGGCGCTTTTCACCTGGAGCCCGTCGAAGGGCGCCGGCCGTCCGGGGCGTTTTCTCGCCCGTGGTAGAGTGCGCGGCGTGGAGGGGACCCGGGTGCCAACGGACAGGAAAGTCGTCGAGTCCTCGTCGGCCGGCGCGCTCTTCATGGCGGTCTTCGGGGCGATCTGGGCGGCCGCCGGGGCGCCCGCGGTGGGCGGTGCGACGGGGACGGTCTTGCTGCTCCTCTTCTGGACGGTAGCGGCGGCGTTGTGCGTCGGGGCCATGAGGCTCCGACGCGCGGCGCGAGGCCTTCCCGGGGACGATTCGCCGCAGGCCAGGGCCCGGCGCGGGCGGATCATCCGGCGCTTCAACCTCGTCTTCGGCCTGCAGGGCGTCGCCATAGCGCTCGCGGTCTTCCTGCTCGTGCGGTACGACCTGGGTACGCTCGTGCCGGCGGTCGTCGCGCTCATCGTCGGGGTCCACTTCTTCCCGCTCGCCGGGCTCTACGGGGTGAGGGCGTACCACGCGACCGGCGCGGCGCTCTGTGTCGTGGGGCTCGCCGCGTTCCCTCTGGCGGCGCAGTCCCGTCTCCCGGTCGTCGGCCTGGGGTGCGCCGCCGTGCTCCTCGCGACCGCCGCCCACGTGCTGTACTTCGGCAGGACGCGACGGCCGGACGCGCCCGCGGCCTGAAGGGGGCGGTCGGGGCGCCTCATTAGGTGCCGTGTCGTTGCTCTTACCAGGTGATTCCCGGGCCCCGGGATATACTCCTCGGATGGAGAACGGTAAGGGAAACGCCGTCGAGACGGTCGGCCTCAGCAAGATCTACGGGGAGGGCTCGACTGAGGTACGGGCGCTCGACGACGTCTCGTTGGAGTTCCCGAACGGCGAGTTCGCGGCGATCATGGGGCCCAGCGGCTCGGGCAAGAGCACCCTGCTGCACATCCTCGGCGCCCTGGACAAACCGACGGGCGGGCGCGTGGTCGTCGGCGGCACGGACCTCTCGGGCCTCTCGGACAGGGAGCTTACCCTTCTCAGGCGCGGCCAGATGGGGTTCGTCTTCCAGTTCTTCAACCTCATACCGACGCTCTCGGCGGAGGAGAATGTGCTACTGCCGGTCCTGATCTCCGGCAAGAAGCCAGGCAAGTACGCGAGGCGGCTGGACGAGCTTCTGGACCTCGTCGGCCTGACGGGCCGCCGCTCCCACCGCCCCGACGAGCTCTCCGGCGGGGAGCAGCAGCGGGTGGCCATAGCCCGCGCCCTAATACGCTTCCCCGACATCATCCTCGCAGACGAGCCGACAGGCAACCTCGACTCGAGGACAGGCGCCGAGGTGCTCGACCTGCTAAAAGAATCCGCCGCCCGTTACGAGCAGACCATCCTCATGGTCACCCACGACCCCCGCGCCGCCTCCGCCGCCGACAGGGCCGTCTTCCTCTCAGACGGCCGCGTCGTCGACGAGGCCCGCGACCCAAACCCCGACGACATCCTGGAGCGCATAAGGACGCTGGAGTCCCCGGGCTGAGATGACGCCCAAGTACCACTTCCGGCAGATGGACGACGCCGACGCCGGCGAGATCTCCGGCTGGCGCTACGAGCCGCCCTACGACTTCTACGACCCGACCGCCGACCCCGCGGACCTCGCGGAGCTTCTGGACCCGGAGCGCAGGATGAACACGTACTTCTCTGTTCTGGACGACGAAGACCGCCTCGTTGGGTTTTTCCAGTTCGAGGGGAGGGGCGGAACGGTGGACGTCGGACTGGGGCTGAGGCCGGACCTCACGGGGAGGGGGCTGGGCGCGGAGTTCGTCATGTCAGGGCTCTCGTTCGCACAGGAGCGGTTCTCGCCGAAACGTTTGACGCTCTCCGTGGCCACGTTCAACGGGCGCGCGGTAAGCGTCTACGAGCGGGCCGGATTCCGGCGGGGCGAGATCTTTATGCACGAGACGAACGGCGGCGAGCACGAGTTTCTGTCCATGTGGCGCGAGGCGTGACGACGAACGCGGCCTCGGAGTCGGTAACCCGCGGGGGCGCTCGCGGTTTTCGTCAGATCGTGGTGCCTACCACGGCGAGGAACAGAACGAGGGCCAGGAGGCCGAGGAGGATCAGGCCGTTGGAGACGGTCCCGAGGACGGCGAACAGCCTCCCGCGCCGCTTCTGCACGAGGCCGGCTATGCCGAGCGCGACGCCGAGAAGGTACAGCACGGGGGTTGCCGCCAGGCCGAAGCCCGCGACCCCGAGCACGCCCGCCGTTCCGGGTGACTCTTCGAGGTTGCGCTGCACGTCCTGGGTCGTTACCGACTGCGGGTCGGCCCCCCCGAGCAACTGCCCCCCGGCGCTGAAGATCACCACGAGGAACACGACGAACAGCACCGTCGTCAGGACGGCGATGACGAGGGACGCTATCCCCATCCGCGATTGCCCGCTTCGTCCCGCCAAGACCCTGCTAGGCCCGCCGTGCTCTTCCAACTTTCCTCCCCAACTAGACGCCTCCGCTCCGGCCGCGCCTAGGTTAGCACGCTGCCCCGTGGTGGCCTCCCCGTGAAGCTCAGGCGGTTCTCGGGCCTCAGCCTGCGCAACCTGCGGGCAAGGGTTCAGCGAACGCTGCTCACGGCCGTCGGCATCGTGCTCGGGGTTGGGATCGTCTTCGGGGTGCTCACGCTCTCGAACACCATGTCGGGCACCTTCCAGCAGCTCTTCTCCCGAGCCTACGGGTCGGCCGACCTCACAGTTACGGCGGCCGGCGGGTCGGGCGGGTTCGACGAGGGGACCGTCGAGAAGATCAGGAACTCCGACGGCGTCGCGTCGGCCGCCCCCCGGTACTCCGTCGCGTCTTCCCTGATCCTTGACCGCAAGACCGAGGCGGGCCTGCCCGAGGTCCAGAGTATGCGCCTCTTCGGCGTCGAGCCCGAGTCTGCGGAGCTCGCGACGGGCTTCGAGCTTGCGAACGGGAGGTTCCCCAAAGGCAAGCAGGAGCTCACCATCGACGGCGCCGCCGCGGAGGGCGCGGGGCTCGAGATCGGGGACAGGGTAACGCTCGGCACCCCGGCCGGTCCAAGGGAGGTGAGGGTAGTCGGGTTGCTCAGGCTACCAGGCGGGTCTTTCGGCGGGCTCGCCTTCGGGATGGCGCCGCTGCCCTTCGTCCAAGAGGCCTTCGACAAGCCCAACCAGGTCTCCGGCATCTCCGTCGAGGCGGCGGAGGGCGTCCCCGTCGGAGAGCTGCGGGACCGGCTGGACGGGGCTTTAGGCGAGGGGTTGCAGGCCGAGCGGTCGGAGACCAGGACGCAGGAGGTAACGGGCCAGTTGCAGGGGTTCAGGCTCGCGCTGCTGTTCTTCGCCGGGACGGCGCTCTTCGTCGGGGCGTTCCTCGTCTTCAACGCGCTCTCGATGACCGTGCTCGAGCGGACGCGGGAGCTCGGGATGCTCAGGGCCCTAGGGTCCACGCGGGCCATGATCGCGCGGTCCGTGATCCTGGAGGCCGCCCTGCTGGGGGTCTTCGGCTCCGTGCTCGGCGTGCTGTTCGGGTACGGGATGGCCAAGGGGCTCGTCTACCTTTTCGGCAGGGCTTTCCTGTTCGAGATCACGACGCTCATCCTCTCCCCCTTCGCCCTCGTCTCGGCCGTCTGCGTTGGCATGGTCGTGACGGTCGCCGCAGCCCTCTACCCGGCGCTGCGGGCCGGCAGGGTAAGCCCCGTGGAGGCGATGCGCTCGCGCTCGGCCGGCGGGGGGCGGCGCAGGGCTTCGGTCCTCGGCCCCGTCCTCGGGCTCGTCCTAACGGGTGTGGGGGTGCCCTGGATCTACTACCTCGCCAAGAACCTCTCGGCCGACCTCGACGGCCTCGTCTACGCCTCGGGCATAGCGGGGGTGATAGCTGCCTTCCTGGGCGTCTCGCTCCTCATACCGGTACTGGTGCGTCCCCTCGCCGCGCTCTTCTCCCCGGTCTTGAGGCTCCTGTTCGGGGTAGAGGGGCGGATGGCGGCGGCGAACGCTACCCGCAACCGGGGCAGGACGGCGCTGACCGCCTCGGCGCTCATGGTGGGCATCTCGCTCGTGGTGGCGTTCTCGGCGCTCGGGGGGAGCCTGCTCGGCTCGATCCGGGACTACCTCGACGGCTCCCTTGGCAGCGACTACGTGATCCAGCCCACCCAGCGGACCTCCGACGCGGGCTTCTCGGCTGACCTGCCCCGAAAGATAGGTGCGGTAGATGGCGTCGAGCGGACGACGAGCATAGTCTCCACGTTCCGCCGCAGCGGCGAGAAGGTGGACATCGTCTTCGGGGTTGACGGGAACTACCCCGAGATCTTCCGCGCAAACCTGGTCCCCGGCTCCCGACCCGACGCCTTCGACAGGCTGGAAGGGGGCGGCGCCCTTATCGGCAAGCAGCTTGCGGAGTCGCGCAAGCTCGGGGTGGGAGACGACATAGAGCTGCCGGGCCCGAAGGGGGTGAAGAAGTACCCCATCGAGGGCGTCCTGGAGAACGACCTCGTCGGCGGCGGGTCCGGCGTCTACCTCTCCAAAGGGGTGCTCGCGCGCGACTTCAACGAGACCGAGAGCGAGTTCCTCGCCGTGAAGGCCGAGCCCGGCTCCGACCGGGATGCGCTCTCCGAGGGGATCGGGGAGGTCTTGAAGGACTACCCGCAGTTCACGCTCTACTCAAACGCCGAGTGGAAGGCGCGCATAGAGGGCGACTTCAACCGCCAGTACGTCTTCTTCTACGCCATCATGGGCGTCTCGGTGGCCGTCTCGGCCTTCGGGGTCGTCAACACGCTCTCCATGAGCGTCTTCGAGCGGACGCGGGAGATAGGCATCCTGCGGGCCATAGGCACGACGCGCCTCCAGGTGGGCCGCCTCATCATCGACGAGGGGGTGGTCATCAGCCTGATCGGCTGCCTGGTAGGTGTCGTCCTTGGCTCCTTGCTCGGCTACCTTTTCGTCCAGGGCTCCGGCGCGGGGGGGTTCGAGATCGACTTCTACTACCCGAGGCTTCCGGCGCTTGCGGCCCTCTTCTCTGGCCTATTTATCGGCGTCTTCGCGGGCCTCCTCCCGGCCCGTTCGGCCTCCCGGAAGGCAATCGTCGAGGCCGTGGGATACGAGTAGCGTCGGGGGCCCGGGCTTCGGTGATCCATAAAGTCTGATATGTGCCTGTCGTGTCTTCCGGCGGCTTGGGAAGGGTTGCTCTATGGGCGAACGGAGGCAGGAGAAGGGCAATCTAAAGGACAGCGCGGTCCTGGAGT
The DNA here is from genome assembly GCA_035264945.1 of Rubrobacter sp. Lineage (GTDB taxonomy): Bacteria > Actinomycetota > Rubrobacteria > Rubrobacterales > Rubrobacteraceae > Rubrobacter_D. The sequence continues at coordinate 10,671 of DATFPF010000071.1, read as the reverse complement.
CAACGACCTCGCAGTGGTGGTCTTTCTCGTCGCTAATCCCGTTGTTCGCGGGCGTGCTCTGGCTGTTGCTGGCCGTCCGGGGCGGCGTGCCTGAAATCCTCGTCGGGTTCGTGCCTGGTGTGATGCTGCTAGGCACGGGGCTCTCGGGCCTTCTGTGGGCCGTCGACTCGAGGACGTACCAGCACATGGCGCTTGCCTCGAGCCTCGGGATACTCTTCTCCTTGCCGGCGATACCGCTCTTCGGGCCGCTGACGGCGGCGGCGCTCGGGGCGGGCTCGGCGGCGAGCTTCCTCGCTACGGGCTACCTTGCCCTCGGCAAGCACCGCTGCCCGCCCGGCGTGCCGATGCCGGAGACGGGCCTGAGCCTCGCCGCGCGGGCCGCGGTGAACGAGCTCATGATGTGCGCCCTGATCCTCACTAGCTGGCCCATCATAGTTGGGTGGAGCGCGACCCGCGTGCGGCGCGAGGCCGCGGACGCCTACGGGCTCTTCGAGGAGAGGGGATGGTTTGAGGACCCCGCCTCATACCACAAGGACCCGCCGCCGCTCGAGAGGCCCGAGGTCCACTACCAGGAACGCCGCGGGAGAAAGATAGAGTGCCTCACCTTCGAGAGCCTCTACGAGCCGCACGAAGGGGAGACCGGCCGGGAGCGCTGGCTTGGCTACGAGAAGAACCGCACGGTCCACGCCTGGGTACTGCGCCACGACGAGGAGCGTCCGTGGCTCGTCTGCGTCCACGGCATAAGGATGGGTACTCTGGGTAAGAGCCTCACTCGGTTCCGGCCGGAGTACCTGCACGAGGAGCTGGGGCTCAACCTGCTAATGCCGGTCCTCCCGCTGCACGGCCCGCGCGACACGGGCCTCGTCAGCGGCGAGAGGACGCTCTCCGGCGACGTAATGGACACGCTGCACACGGGAGCGCAGGCGGTCTGGGACCTCCGGAGGCTGGTCTCCTGGCTGCGCGCCACCGAGGGGGCCCCGGCCATGGGGGCGCTCGGCCACTCGCTGGGCGGCTACGCGGTCTCGCTGCTGGCCTCGCTCGAGGAGGACCTAGACTGCGCGGTCGCCGGCAACCCAGCCGTGGACCCCTCCGACCTGTTCTGGACCAACACGCTCGCCGTCGCCACCCACTCCTTGAGCGCAGAGGGCATCCGCCAGGACACGTTCAGGGCGTTGCTGCGTCCCGTCTCCCCCCTCTCGCTCGAGCCCGTCGTACCGTGGCGTCGGGCCATCTTCGCCGGCACGGTGGACCGCGTGATCACCCCGGTCCAGGCCCACGGGCTCTGGCAGCACTGGGACCAGCCGCGCATCGAGTGGTACGAGGGGGCCCACCAGCGGTTCTTGCGCGCCCCGGAGGGCCGCAAGGTCCTGGAGGACACCCTCCGCGTCGCGGGCATGCTTCCCGGGGAGGTCAGGGAGACACCGGCCCGCTGACGGGCGCGGGGGCGGTACCGTCGGGGGCGGGCCCGCCAAATATGGGACCTGAATCCCATGCGGAACGATAACCCTTCGCCTTACCATGACCCCGCGGTGCCGTGGATATGTCGGAGGACGAGAAGGGCGAACGCATGGCAAACCGGACGCTGCTGTTGTGCCCGGCGGCAACCGCGCCGCTGGCGCTCATGTCCCAGGCGCAGATCTTGCTCGGCGTCATCGCGCCGGTCTGCGGGTTCGCCTTCCCGAGGGGTCTCTACCTCTGGGGGATCACGCCTGCCTACCACCCACCCTTCACGCAGGGGCTGTCCGTCTACCTTGTGAAGAGAGAAGGTGTGGGGCTGATCGGCGGGACGCATGGCCTCGTTGCCTTCGCCGCGATCACGGCGGCGCCGATCTCATTCGCGACTTTCTGCTGCACGGTGTTGTCTGCGGCCGTCGCGGGCCTGCGGCTCCTGATGGGGGGCCCCGTATCCCAATAGGTCGAGACCTCAGCCAGACGGCTATATAGTGGGGGTCATGGCACAACGGTTACTTCTCGTCGCGGCCATCGTCGCCGTCTTTCTCGGGGCGGCGGTGTCGCTCGCGGGCGCGACGAGGCCGGCCACCTTGGAGGGCTCCGGCGGAGACGACCGGCTGCGGGGCGGCCCCGGCGTCGAGCAGCTGCGGGGGCACGGTGGCGACGACGACCTGGACGGCGGCGGGGCGCCGGACGGCCTATTCGGCAACGCGGGCGACGACCGCCTCTCTACCGGCGGGGTCGGGGGGACGGCCCAGGGCGGCCCGGGCGAGGACCACCTCTTCGGTGGGTACGGGCTGGACCGCCTTGACGGCGGGTCGGGCGACGACGAGATCTCAGGCGCCGCGGGAGACGACCGGCTCGAGGGCGGGAAGGGCGACGACGTCCTGAACGGGGGGGAAGGCGACGACTCGCTCTTCGGCGAGTCGGGCAAGGACACCTACCGGGCCGGCGAAGGCGACGACTTCGTCTACGCGGTCGACGGCGTCGCCGAGACCATCGACTGCGGCCCCGGCGACGACGCGGCCGTCGTGGACCCCTCTGACAGGACGATAGGCTGTGAAGGCCCGTAGAAACACCCGGGCAACCGGGAGGCCAGCGTGAAGGGCATCGCCGCGGGGAGAGGCGGTACGCCGGTGATATCCGTGGCCGACGCCAGCCCGGCCGGGCGGCTGGCGTGGACCCTGTGGGGCGTCTGCGTGGCCCTTATCCTCTCCGGCCTGTTCCTCGGCGCCATCACCCCGGCGTTCCTGATCCCACCCGAGAGGCCGGGCCCGATACTCGCGATCTCAACCGCCCTGCTCTCGCTGGCGTGCCCCACGGTCGGCGCCCTTATAGCCTCGCGCCTCCCCGCCAACCCCATCGGATGGCTGTTCTGCGGCATCGGCCTGCTCTACGGGACGCGGCGCCTGGCTGCGGCCTACGCCGACCAGGCGCTGCTGGTCCGCCCCTACCTGCCAGGGGGCGAGCACGCCGCCTGGGTCTCGACGTGGCTCGGGTTCCCGGCGCTTATGGCGGCAGGGGTCTTCCTGGCCCTTCTCTTCCCCGGGGGGAGGCTGGGGTCTCGCCCGCGCCGCCTCGTCGCCTGGTCCGCGGCGGGCGGGGCCGCGGCGGTCTGCCTGGCGGACGCGCTACGCCCCGGCCCCCTCACCGCCTACTACTATGCGAACAACCCGTTCGTGGCGGGCCAGACCGGGTGGCTGGTGCCGGCCGCGGAGGCCACCGGCTCCGCCGGCGGGGCGCTGCTCTCCGCCGCCTGCGCGGCCTCCGCCGTCCTGCTCGTCGTCCGCCTGCGGGGGTCGCTCGGGGACGAGCGCCTGCGGTTGGGCTGGTTCGCATACACCACCGTCCCGGCGCTCCTGGGCGCCTCGGTCATGATCCTCGACCGGGCGGCCCGGGGGTTCTCGCTGCTCATCTTCGACGTTCCCTTCCGGCCCGCGCTGCGGCTGGCGGGGCAGCTCGGGGTGTTCGTCAAGGAGCAGCGCGCCCTGGGCCCGCTCACCGAGCTGAGGCTGGAGACGAACTTCGAGCTTCTGGCGGTGCTCACGCTGTTCACGGTGCCGGTCTTCACCGGCGTCGCCGTGCTCCGCCACCGCCTCTACGACATAGACCTGGTCATAAACCGGACCCTCCTGTACGGGGCGCTGAGCGTCTCCGTGGTCGCCCTGTACGTCGGGCTGGTTGCCGGCTTCGGGGCGCTCTTCCAGGCAGGCACGAGCAGCGACCTGCTCCTCTCGCTCGTCGTTACGGGCCTGATCGCCGCCCTCTTCCAGCCGCTGAGCGCCCGCCTGCAACGCGGCGTCGACCGCCTGATGTATGGCCAGCGTCGGGACCCATACGGGGCCCTCTCGCGCCTGGGCGAACGCCTGGAGACGACGCTCGCCCCGGACGCCGTCCTGCCCACGGTGGTAGAGACGGTGGCCCAGGCGATGAAGTCCCCCTACACGGCCATAGTCCTCGACGGCGAGGACGGTCCCGAGACCGTGGCGGCCCACGGCAGGCCCGAGGGTGAGCCGGTGGCCGTCCCGCTCGTCCACGGCGACGAGCGGCTGGGGCGCCTCGTGGCCTCCCCCCCTCCCGAGGAGCGCTTCTCCCCAGCCGACCACCGCCTCCTCAGGGACCTCGCCCGCCAGGCGGGGGCGGCCGTCCACGCCGTCGGGCTCACCCGGGACCTCAGGCGCTCCCGCGAACGCCTGGTCGCCGCAAGGGAGGAGGAGCGCCGCCGCCTGCGCCGCGACCTGCACGACGGGCTCGGGCCGACGCTCGCGGGCCTCACCTTCGGCCTCGAGGCCGCCAGGAGGATGGTGGACGGGCGTCCGGACGCCGCAGGGGAGCTCCTCTCCCGTCTCGAAGACCAGGCCAAGGAGGCCGTCGTGAACGTCCGGCGCGTGGTCCACGGCCTGAGGCCCCCGGCGCTGGACGACCTCGGCCTCGTTGCCGCCATCCGCCAGCAGGCCGAGGCCTACGGGATGGTAGGGGCACCTCCAGCGGGCGGTCGGGATCATCGGCCCGTCCTCTCCGTCGGGGCGCCGGAGGCGTTCCCGGCTTTGCCCGCGGCGACGGAGGTGGCCCTCTACCGCATCGCGCAGGAGGCCCTCACCAACGTCGCTAAGCACTCGGGGGCGGGGTCCTGCCGGGTAACGCTCCGCCTGCCCGGCGACGACGCCATCGAGCTCGAGGTCTCGGACGACGGCGGGGGCGTCGGCACCGACCCGGGGACCGGGATGGGGCTCCTCTCGATGCGCGAGCGGGCGGAGGAGCTCGGCGGAACTTGCGAGGTCTCGACGTCCCCGGGCGGCGGGACCCGGGTGGCCGCGAGGCTGCCGCTGGAGGTCCCTGGTTACGGGCATCAGGCCCCGGATGGAGATGGGGGACGCGGTGAACCTCGTGCCTGACCCTGCGGGAGATCCCGCCTTGTCACGTCTCGGAGCCCCCAAAGGACGGAACCCCGATGCCTGAAGCCTCCAAGATCCGGGTCCTCGTCGCCGACGACCACCCCGGGTTCCGCCAGGGTCTTGTGGCCCTGCTCGCCTCGGACCCCGGCGTCGAGGTCGTGGGCGAGGCCGAGGACGGGCAGGAGGCGGTGGCGATGACCGGTAGCCTCCTGCCCGACGTGGTGCTGATGGACCTGCAGATGCCCGGCCTCAACGGCATAGAGGCCACGCGCGCCGTCCTAGCACGGGCCCCGGGCGTCGGGGTGCTGGTCCTCACCATGTTCGAGGACGACGACTCCGTCGTCTCGGCCATGCGCGCCGGGGCCCGGGGCTACGTGCTCAAGAGCGCGGCCCCGTCCGAGGTGATGGAGATCCTCCGCTCGGTCGCAGGGGGCGAGGCCCGCTTCGGTCCCGAGATAGCGCGCAGGCTCACGGGGTTCGTGCGCGAGCCGGGGGCCGACCCAGCCCAAGCCTTCCCCGAGCTGACCGCCCGCGAGCGCGAGATCCTCGACCTCATCGCCCGCGGGCACGACAACGCCGGGATCTCCACCCGACTCTTTCTCAGCCCCCACACCGTCCGCAACCACATCTCCAGGGTCTTCGCCAAGCTGGGTTGCGCAAACCGCGCCCAGGCCATCGTGCGCGCCAGGGAGGCCGGCCTTGGCAGGGACGGTACGTAGGACCTGTAGAGGAAAATAGGACCCTGATACCAAGGCGGCGGGCCCACACCGCGCGTAAGATGTAGGGGCTATGGGACATACTCCCAAAAGCGCAGCGGCCTTAGTGCTTTCCCTGCTGACGGGCCTCGTCCTCGTGGCGGTCTTCGGAGCGGACACGAGCCTCGGGCAGGCGACCGGGGGAGCGCAAGGGCGGCCAAACATCGTCTTCGTGCTCACGGACGACCAGATGCCCGGAACCGAGGGCGAGATGCCGGCGCTCCAGAACAACCTGGTCCAGGAAGGCGTGAAGTTCACCAACATGACCTCCACCTTCCCCCTGTGCTGCCCTGGACGGGCGACCCTCCTCCGTGGGCAATACGCCCACAACACCCAGATCTACGGCAACTCGCTCCCGGCCGGGGGGTGGAAGAAGTTCCAGGCTAGAGGCCTGCACCGGAACACCTTCGCCACCTGGCTCAACAACATGGGCTACCAGACGGGGCTGTTCGGCAAGTTCTTGAACAACTACAGGGAGCAGGGCATGCCCCCTCCTGGCTGGGACCGCTGGTACGCGTGGAACGGCGTGGACGAGGGCTGGACCTCCGTGAACGATCAGGGCAAGCAGAAGCCCCTCGACCGCCAGGAGGCCGACTCCCTCGTCGCCGACGAGGCCCTCGGGTTCCTGAGCACCCGGCTAGATAATCCCGCACCCGTCCTCGCCTACGTCAACTTCGGCGCCATGCACCAGCCCTTCGCCCACGCCAACATAGACGACGACAAGTTCAAGGGCGTGAACGTGCCGCGGACCCCGGCCTTCAACGAGGACGACGTGAGCGACAAGCCCTCCTTCGTGCAGAACCTGCCCAAACTTTCCAGTGAGAAGATCTCGGGGTTGGACCAAGACTACCGGAACGGCCTGCGCTCGCTGATGAGGGTGGACCGCTTTATCGCGGACGCCACCGACCTGCTGCGCCGCCGCGGCGAGCTGAACAACACGTACTTCGTCTTCTACACGGACAACGGCGCCCACTTCGGCCAGCACCGCTTCGAGCACGGCAAGCTCCAGCCCTACGAGGAGGACGTCAACTTCCCCCTCATCGTGCGCGGCCCCGGCATACCTCCAGGCGTGGCCAACACGGACCTGGTGGGCAACCACGACGTCGCCCCCACCATCGCCGAGATGGCCGGCGTCCCCGCCCCGGACGTCCCGCCGTTCGTGGACGGGCGCAGTTTTCTCGGGCTCGCCCAGAGCCCGGCCACCGCCCCATGGCCTCGGACGGCCGTCCTCAGCGAGAGGGAGACCAACGGGACGCCGCCCAACAGGTGGGACACGCTGCGCATGAAGGACGCGGGGGGCGTCAAGGTCTACACCCGCCACGAGAGCGGGGCGGTCCGCAAGGAGTACTACGATCTGAGGCAGGACCCAAACCAGGTGCACAACGCCCTGGGCCCGGCGGACACGACCTACCCGGCGCCCAGCGACGCGACGCTGGCCTACTACGAGGAGCGCCTGGACGCCCTTTATAGGTGCGGCTCCGGTCCGCGGGCCCCCGACGCCCCCGTGCCGACCATGCCCTGCAGGCAGGCCGAGGACGCCCCGCTGCTCCCGGTTGGACCCGCGCCCTAGGGCGGAGCCCACAAGAGCATTCACCGGAGTGCGTGGAAGGCTAGAGTTCTCGGAACTTCGCGCCGAGGGGGTTCTAGGAAGTTCACCTCACGCGCACGGGTTGCTTGGTGGCCGAGACCCCACGGGCCCACAGCAGGTAGCCCACCGCCACCCATGCCCCCCCGTAGGGTAACGCGAACCACGCCCGTGCGGGGTCGGTGTCGAAGAAGAAGAACACCGCGGAGCCGACCACGAGGGCCAAGGCCCCCCACCGGGGAAGCGTCCCCGACGACAGGGCGGCCGCGCCCACCAGCAACGAGCCGACCATCAGTATCCAGGCCCCGATCATGCCGACGGGCCAGGAGGCCCCGCTGACGACGATCGCGAACACCCCGAGCATGGCCACGTCGAAGCCGACCCTCCCCAGCCGCCCGTGGCCACGTCCCCGCCAGCTCGGCAGGTCGAGGCCCAGGAAGCCCAGCGCGATGAGCAGCAAGGACAACAGGCCCAGGACGCGCAGGCCATCGAAGCTCCCGAATGGCGGTCCGGGCCCCGGCAACTGGGGTCTCCAAGCGTAGACGGCGAACACGACCACCCACAGCGCCCCGCCCACCAGGGCCGCCAGGCCGCCGCCTCGGATAACCCCCGAAGCCGTCATAGCACCTTCCCCTTCTAAGACGTTCCATGATACTATAGTTGCTTGAGAAAGGCGGCTAGGGCAAGGGTCGCGCAAGATGCACCGTTCGGGAATGCAGCACGCCCTTAGGCTGGGGGTCGTGTTGGCCTTCTGCGTGCTCGAGGCGATCGCGGCGGTCGCCTGTGGGGCGCCCGAGGTAGCGAAGCCCCGCCCCATGCCGGATGAGACCCGAAAGCTCGGCCCCGGGAGCTACCGCACCGAGGAGTTCGAGCCCGCGTTCTCCTTTAGGGTCGGCGAGGGCTGGTCGAACCAGCCGCCGGAGACGTACGACCTCTTGCTGCTCACCCGGTCGAACGAGATGGGCGGGCTGGGCTTCGCGAACCTCAAGGGGGCGCGGTTCTTCAAGCCCACCAAGACGGGCACGACGTACATGACGGACGTGCCCAAGGACGTCGTCGGCTGGTTCCAAGAGCACCCGTACCTGGAAACCCGAGGGACCGATCCGGTGAAGGTGGGGGGGGTCGAAGGCGTCCGAATGGACGTGGTCGCGGGGGACCTGCCGGAGGACTACTTCGGCGAGTGCGGCTCGGAGTGCGTGCCCCTCTTCAGGTTCAGCAGCGGCGGAGATCCCCTTGTACTGTGGGAGGACGACAAGGCCCGCTTGATCGTCTTGGAGGACGTGAGGGGCGAGACGGTGATAACGGGCTTCGCCATTCGGGCTGCCGAGTTCGACGATCACGCGCCCGAGGCGCAGAAGGTGTTAGACACCGTTAAGTGGAGGGGATCGTAGAAGCGCGCAAGGTCTATTTACCCGAGTGCGTGGAAGACCTGTTCTCGGAAGTCCGCATAGCCCCGGTCCTATGCCGGGGGGCTTCTTATGTACGGACAGGGAGGTATCGTGGGACTAGCGTACATAAGAAACGGATAATACATCCCGCAAGTATTACGCCCCCTTGGCGGGCGGGCCCCAGCGCACCAGATGGGGCCCGCCCGCCAAGACGAGTTTTGTGGCACCGTCGGGCCCTTCGGACCCTACAACGGCCTCATCTCCGAGATCGGCTTGGCCGGGGCCGACATCGGGTCGGGGCCCCCGACGCCCGCCTCGAACGCCACCATCATGTCGTGGTCTTCGTGCACCAGGTTGTGGCAGTGCATCATGTACTTGCCCTTCTTCGGGCCGAACCGGGCGATCACCCGCACCGTCTCGCCCTCGCCTATGTAGGCGACGTCCTTGGGGCCCCTCTCGTAGTCGTGGGGCGGGCCGCCGTTCCGGTCGAGTATCTTGAAGTCTATGAGGTGTATGTGCACCGGGTGGAACCAGCCGCCCGAGTTGTTGGTCAGACGCCAGATCTCTACCTCGTCGCGGCCGGGGTTGGCCTGAACCCGGCCGTCCTCCCAGGTCTCGCCGTTCACGGTCCACAGCCCGTTCTTGCGCTCGAACCGGAAGTCTCTGGTCCTCTTCGCGTCGGACGCCTCCAAGATCATCGGGTTGTGGGCGCCGGTGCTCCGGTTGAGCACGGGGGGCACCGCGTTGTTGGTCAGGTCCCTGGCCTCCGAGGCCACGTCGAAGCGCATGATGTCCCGGGTCGAGTCGAAGTCCTGGTTGTTATCGAGCCCGAGGTTCCTCAGGATCACCTGCTGCCCGACCTCGTACTCGGCGAAGTCGATGACCACCCCGTAGCGTTCGGCCATGCCGACCCTCATGCTCCCCACCGGCTGCGGCGCAGGCCCGAGCCCACCATCGTAGCCGACCACCGTCAGGGGCTCGCCCGAGCTCAAGGCCAGGTTGTAGCCCCGCGAGGTCGACGCGTTGAGGATCCGGAAGAGGTACTTGCGCCTCTCCACCTTCATCGCCGGCCAGGGCACGCCGTTCACCAGGACGACGTCGCCGAAGAGGCTGCTTTCCCCATTGTCGTCGAAGATCATCCGCCCGTCCTTGGCGAAGATCTTGTCCTGGATGACCAGCGGCACGTCGTAGCGGCCCTTGGGCAGCGGCAGCTCAGAATCCTCGTCGGTGAGGTAGAAGGCCGCGCAGCCCATGTACGCGTTCTGCGAGGTGTGGTGGATGGCGTGGTCGTGGTACCAGAGCGTGCGCGCGTCCTGCTCGTTCGGGTAGACGTAGTCCTTGAACTCGCCGGGGTTGGTCACGTCCTCGGCCCAGCCGTCGTACTGAGGCTCGGAGGCGTTGCCGTGGAGGTGCACGGAGGTCGTGCACGGGTAGCCCAGGTATGGGTGCCTCCTCGGCAGCCGGTTTATGTGGCGCACGACGATGCGCCGCCCCCTCGTGGCCTTGATGGTGGGGCCCGGGGTAATGCCCTCGTAGCCGAAGATCGGGGTCTTCGGGAACGGTTCGGGCAGGATCCGGACCGAGCGCATCAGCATCGTCATCTCGTAGAAGTCGGTGGTGGCCGTCCTCCTGAGGGGCCTGGCCACCGGCGGGACCTTGAGCGGGGCCGTGAAGGGCCTGGGCAGCCTGCTCTCGGGGATGCGGTCCTTCACGGTGAGCTCGGTCTGGGCCGCCCGCTCCAGGGGCAGCAGGAGCGCCGCGCCGCCGAGCAGGCCGCCCGCCAGGCCCAGCTTTATCGCCTGCCTGCGGGTTAGCCCATGCGAACGGCGGGTAACGGGTTGGTTGGGGCTCAAGGGGACGCCTCCTTGTCCTCGGGCCGGGCGGCCCGCCTTCGTCGCCAAACAGGGCCGGGCCGCTCGGTCGTCCTTTGTTGCCCCCTATCTAAACGAACAGGGCGCCCCGACGCATTGTCATGCTGTGCTATTTATGTCTAGCCATCTTGCTGTAGGTTAGAAGAGCTCCCCGCATCGGGCGGGGCGCCAACGGAGGATCCACGAAGTGGCTTATTCACCGGAGTGCGCGGAAGGATCGTTCTC
>DATFPF010000070.1:0-9089 GCA_035264945.1 Rubrobacter sp. | reverse complement strand
CTACCCCTTCGGGTTGCCTACTCCGCTTATGCAACGGTTGCCGGAGAGGGGGGATATCTCCGACCTGCGAAAATCGTCCACGAACTCCCGCAGGCGCGGGTCGTCGGCGCCGTCCAGCTTGAGCTGGACCCTCCAGGAGGTGGCGACCACGGGAGCGTCCAGGCCAGGGTACGGGCTCACTATTACGTAGTTCTCCTCGCCGTAGGAGCGGAGGGTCTCGACCTGGTCGGCCGGAAGGTCGGGGCTGTAGGCGATCCAAACCACCCCGTGATCCATGCTGTGGACGGCGTGGCGGTCCTCGATGGGCTTCTCATAGAAGCCGCAGTTCTGCCACAGGGGGTCGTGGTCGCCGTTGGTCGGCGGCCTGCGACCGTACTCTATAGGGCCGTCCACGGTCTTGTTCGTGGTGGCCGGGTAGACCTGGATGCCATCAGGCGGGTCCTCGGGCAGGGGCCTGGCCGGGTCCGGCCGCTTGCCGTCGGCCGGGAGCATGTTCTGGATCTCCTTGGGGCTGACCTTCGCCGCCGCTAGCTCGGCGGCCTCGCCGGACTCGGCGGCAGTCGTCTCCTCTGGCCCCATGGCCCGCGTCGCCTCCGCGGCCGGCGTCCCGGACGCGGCTTCCCCGGACGCGGCCTCCTTCCCGGCCCCGTCGTCAGAGGACCCCTTAGGGCCCCCAGAGGTCTCCTCGCCGCAGGCCGCCGCGAGGGTAAGAAGGGCGACCATCAAAAACGCGCAGGCGATCCCCCTCTTCGAATTCCGGATGTTCAAGATCTCTACCTCTCCGTACTGTCCTGGCAAGGATATCTAAAGGGTACCTACGAACGGGAAGGTACTACGGATCTACGCCGGAGGGCCGTAAGCGCGGACATAGGGCGCCAGAAAGGTCACCCCGTCGGGCGCGCCCCGACGCGTCCCACGGCCATGCCGGCGATCCCGGCGCCCCCCCGCAGCGCCTCCGCAGGCGATCCGCCGTCCAGCCACGCGGCCAGGAACCCGGCGGAGAAGGCGTCCCCGGCCCCCGTCGTGTCCCTGGCATCGACCGAAGCGGCCGGCTCCCTTATGTGGTTCCCGCCCGCGCCGGCGTAGACGGCCCCGTCCGGGCCCAGCTTGAGGACGACGGCGCCGTAGTACGGCAGCAGCTTCTCGAGGATGCGGTCAGGGTCCCCCTCGCCGGTCAGGGTCTCCCCCTCCGTGAGGTTGGGGAAGAGGAGGTCCGCGCCCCGGGTCCATTCCAGGAAGCGGTCGGGGCCCACGGACCCGAGCAGGGGCGCGGACGAGGGGTCCACGGAGACGGTCATGCCCGCCGCGCGGGCGAGGCGCAGGGCCTTCTTCGCCGTCTCGCGGCGGCTTCCGCCGGAGAAGGTGTAGCCCGAGAGGTGGAGGTGCCCCCCGGCGAAGAGCGCCTCGGGGAGGTCTTCCGGGCCGAGAGCCTCGCTGGCGCCCCTGTCCGTGATCATGGTCCGCTCCCCCGCCCCGTCGACGAGCACGAAGACCTTACCGGTGGCGAGCGAGGCATCGCGGGCAAGGCGCGACCTCACACCAGCCCGCCCCATCTCCCCTTCGAGGAAACTGCCGAAGACGTCGTCGCCGACCCTGCCGACGAAGTGGGTCTCCACGCCAGAGTGGGCGAGCCAGGCCGCGGCGTTGGCCCCGGAGCCGCCCGCGTCCACCCGGATAGGGACGAAGGTGTCGGTGCCGAGGACGATCTCCCCTTCGGCCTTGGCGAGCATGTCGTAGAGAAGGTCCCCGACGACCAGGACCCTTGGGCCCGCCACCCTCAGGAGATCCCGGCGAGCGAGACGGCTATGCGGGCGGCGAGCCTGGCGTTGCCGACTATGATCTTCTTGTTGACCCGAAGGCTCTCGCCCCCCGTCTCCCGCGCGAATCGGTCGAGCAGGAAGGGCGTGACGTCCTTCCCCCGCACCCCCCTGCGCCCCATCTCCTCGAGCCCGGCCCGAAGCGCGCGGTCGTGCGTTCCGGGGTCGAGCTGGTCTCCTTCGGGGAGCGGGTTTGCGACCACGAGCCCCGAGCGCCCGAGCCCGAGTTCCTCAAGCGCCAGCACAAGCCGCGCGGCCTCCCCCTCGTCTTCTACGGACCAGTCGACCGGATGGCCCGAGTCGGCCAAATAGAAGCCCGGGAAACGCCTGGTACGGTAGCCCACGACGGGCACGCCCGCGGTCTCCAGGTACTCCAGCGTGGCCGGCACGTCTAGGATGGACTTCGCGCCGGAGCAGACGACCGCGACCGGCGTCCGGGCGAGGGCCGCGAGGTCGGCCGAGACGTCCCAGCTCTCCCGCGCCCCGCGGTGGACGCCCCCGAGGCCCCCGGTGGCGAAGAGCCTTATGCCGGCGAGGGCGGCCAGGTGCGCGGTCGCGGCTACGGTCGTCGCCCCATGGATGCCCTTCGCGGCGGCAACGGGTAGGTCCCTGGCGGAGAGCTTCTCTATGCCGTCGGCGGTGGCCATCAGCTCAAGCTCGGCTTCGTCGAGGCCGACCTTCGCCGTGCCGGCCACCACGCCAACGGTCGCCGGGACGGCGCCCTCGGCCCGGATCAGGCGCTCGGACTCGCGGGCCACGTCGAGGTTGTCCGGGCGGGGCAGGCCGTGGGAGATAAGGGTTGACTCGAGCGCCACGACCGGCCTCCCGGCCTCGACGGCCTCCCTTACGTCGTCCCCGACGGCAAGGCTCAAGCGGCTGGCTCTACGCAGCGCTCGTCGTTGTTGCGGGGGCTGTTTACGAACCGGCTGACGGGGAAGGTCTCGAGGTCGTCGCCGGGGTACGGCCCGAGCAGGGAGACGAGCTCCTCCCTCTCGGCCTCGGGGTCGAGCCAGGCCTCGTAGTCATCTGCGGGCAGGATCACGGGCATCCTCTCGTGGACCTCCCGGACGAGGTCGTTTGCCTGCGTGGTAAGGATGGCGCAGGAGCGGACCTCGTCGTCGTGCCAGCTCTCCCAGAGCCCGGCGAACGCGAAGGGGCGTTCGTCGTTCATGTGGATGTAGAAGGGCTGTTTGCCCCCCTCCTCGCGCTTCCACTCGTAGAAGCCGTCGGCCGGGATGAGGCACCGGCGGCGGCGGAATGCGCTGCGGAAGGAAGGCTTCTCGGGGGCGGTCTCGCTGCGGGCGTTGATCATGCGCGCGCCTATCTCCGGGTCGTCGGCCCAAGAGGGCACTAGGCCCCACCTCAGCGTCTCAAGCCGCCGCTTCCCGCCCTCGGCCACGACCGCCGCCACGGACTGCGTCGGCGCGACGTTGAAGTTCGGCGAGAGGTCGGCCCTAACCTCGTCCAGCCCGAACTCCGCCGCCAGCCTGTCCACGGGAACCGTCAAAGTGTACCTGCCGCACATAAACCTCACCCCTTCGGGAGCCTTCGGCGTCGGGCCAAATCCAGGAGCTGATCGCTGAAAGCTGATGGCTGACCGCTCCTTTAATTGTACTGGGTGGCGTGGGCCTTCTCACCGGTCGGTTGCGGGGCCCGCGCCCCCCTGACGGGCCTCTTCGAGCAGGTACACCACCTCCTCGTCGGGGGTCTGGTCGAAGTCCGCGTACCAGTAGCCTATGGCCCCGAGGTCCGGCGGGCACCTGAGGCAGACTAGGCGGTCCACCTCGGGCCGCAGAAGCTCAGCGGTCTGGGCGGCGCAGACGGGGGCGGCGAGGACGAGGCGTCCCGGCCCCCTAAGGCGCAGCGCCTCTACGGCCGCCCTGGCCGTAACGCCGGTGGCGAGGCCGTCGTCGACGAGGATCGCCGTGCGCCCGGCGACCGGCGTCTCGGGGAGGTCCCCCCGGAAGTGTCGGAGGCGCCGCCCAACCTCGGCTGTCTCCCGCGCCGTGACGCGGTCCAGGTACTCCCCCGGTATGCCCAGGCGCCTGACGGCGTCCTCGTTGAGGACGCGCACCCCGCCGGGCGCCACGGCCCCGATGCCGAACTCGGGCTGGTCCGGCGCCCCGAGCTTGCGCGCGACGAGCACGTCCAGGGTGGCGCCGAGGGCGCTGGCGACCTCGTAGCCGACCGGGACCCCGCCCCTTGGCAGGGCGAAGACCACGGGGAGCTCGTCCCGATAAGCTTCGAGGACCAGGGCCAGCTTCCTGCCGGCGTCCCTCCTGTCCCGGAAGGGCGGCCCCGCGCCGAGCATGCCGACCAGCCTCCTCACCCCGCCCTACCGGAGGCCCTTCCAGAATGGGGCGAGGGCCGCGCGGCTCCCGTCCACGGGCCGCACGCCGCCCGCGTACTCCCATTCGGGTGGGTCTTCGTACGCCCCGCGCACGGTCGCGGCGACGCTCCGGGAGAGGGCGTCGAGGTCGTAGCCGCCCTCGAGTACGAAGGCGGGAGGGGGCGCCCCGATCTCGCGGCACGTCGCACAGAGCAGGGCGGCGAACCGGGCGAACGAGTCGGCCTCCAGGCCCATGCCCCCGAGCGGGTCCGCCGCGTGGGCGTCGTAGCCGGCTGAGACGATGAGTACCCCGGGCCCGTACTCCCGCAGAAGGGGGACGAGGACCCCGGCGAAGGCCGCCGCGTAGACGTCCTCCCCCGACCCGCCGGGCAGCGGCACGTTTGCGGTGAACCCGAGCCCCGCGCCATCCCCCACCTCCCCGGCCTTCCCGGTGCCGGGATAGAAGGGGCTGCGGTGGACAGAGAGGTAGAGCACCCTCCCGTCCGCGTAGAAGATGTCCTCGGTGCCGTTGCCGTGGTGGACGTCCCAGTCGAGCACGGCGACGCGCTCGACCCCTAGGGAGCGGGCGTGCGCTGCGGCCACCGCGGCGTGGTTGAAGAGGCAGAAGCCCATGGCGTAGCCGGCGCCGGCGTGGTGGCCCGGCGGGCGGGCGACGGCGAAGGAGGCGTCCCCGGCCAGGGCGCCCTCCGCCGCCGCGCAGGCGGCCCCGGAGGCGAGCGCCGCCACCTCGAAGGAGCCTGGACCCAACGCCGTGTCCGGGTCCAGGCGGCCTCCCCCGGCCCCCGAGAGATCCTTGAGCCCGTCGACGTAGCCCCTGGTGTGGACCCGTAGGAGGGCGTCTTCGCCGGCCGGTCCGCAGGGGCGTCGTTCGACGGGGAGCCCGGCCCGCTCGGCCTCGTCGATCCCCGCGACGGCGGCGGGGAACCGCCGCGGGGCCTCCAAGCCTGAGAGCTCGTTGACGTGGCGCTCGGAGGCCGGGTCGCTGTAGACGTGCAAGCTTCACGCTCCCTGGGTTCTCGCTTCCGCTACGGGGACATTATCCGGGGGCCGCCCCGCCGGGGGCAAGTCTTCCCCGAGAGGCCCGGCCCGTCACCGGCGCCTTGAAGAAGGCCGAATCCCTGGTAGCATCCCCCGCTTGTAAGTAGCAAGTAGTGTCAAGCAAGCGAATACTGGAGGGGGATCTCCGCATGCGCAAGCTCGTTGTAGCCCTGTTTTCGTGCGCCGTTTTGTCGGCGGCGCTCGTCGCGAACACGCCTTCCGAGGCGTCCGCCCAGACGGTCTCCGGCGAGGCGGCCGTCGCCGATGCGCAGTCCTACGTGGGGACTCCCTACGGCGCCTACGGCCTGGACTGCTCGGGCTTCACCTCGGCCGTCTACGCCGACCTCGGCGTTTCCCTGCCCGACGACCCGGCCGCCCAGTACGCTTACGGCGTGCCCTCCGAAGCCGCCGCGGGCGACCTCGTCTTCTTCGACGAGGCGGGCTACGGCATCTCCCACGTAGGCATCGCCACCGGCTACGGCACCGTCATCCACGCCTCGACCTACTACGGCACGATCACCGAGACCCCGATCTCGCAGGTGCCCGGTTACGTCGGCGCGGTGGCCGTGGTCTAGGGTTTAAGGCTTCAGGCATCGGGTTCTAGGCTATAGGCATCGGGTTGCCTGATGGGCTGCTTGGATGGGGTCGGGGAGTTGTCCCGGCCCCTCCTGGCTTGCCTTCTTTCTACCTGTTGGTCGGGTGTCCCGCCGCGGGAGCCTCTGCTGGCTGGAACCCGACTGTGGACAGCCCGCCCGAGAGGGTATGGGAGAACGTTGCTCGGCTCTTTCGGATTCGTTCCGGCGTGGGCCTGGTCTCGTGCCTCTATCCGGCGCACGCCGGTCCCCGCCTCCGGTTCGTGGTCCCTGCCGAGGGGCCGGTTGCGGCGGGGTCAGGCGCGGCTCGCCTTACGGCACAGGGTCGCGGCGGCATCTCGGAGGTGAAGCCGGCGGTGTTGGGCGGCCCAGCCTACGAGGTGCCGGCGGGTCCGTTCTTCGCGTGCGGCAGGACGGGGTGACCGGGCTCTACCGGACGTCTCGGGTTTTGTCTCGGCGGACCACGAAGAGGGCGGGCAGCATGCCCAGTGAGGCAATGGCCGCCGCGGCGAAGAAGGCGAGCCTGTAGCCCGCCACGACGGCTTGGGCGTCTGGGGGTCCGCCGCCCGACGAAGCGCCAGCGTAGGCCGCGGCGGCAGAGGCGGCGAGGGTGAGCAGGGTGGCGAGGCCGAGCGCCGTGCCCACCTGGGCGGCGGTGTTCATGAGGCCGGAGGCGAGCCCGCGCCTGGCCTCCTCGACGGCCGAGGTGCCGCGCGAGGTGGAGGCGACGGAGGCGCAACCCAGGCCCAAGCCGGAGAGCGTGGCCCCCGCGAGCACGTACGGCACGCCGCCATCGGCCGTGATCCCGGCGGTCACGAGCGCCGACACCGCCACGACCGCGAGCCCCCAGGCCATCACCGCCCTCCCGCCGACGCGGCCGGCGATCCGGCCCCCGATCGCGGCTCCGGCGACCACGCAGAGGCTGAACGGCAGCCCCGCCATCCCCGCGAAGGAAGGGGAGTATCCCAGGGTACCCTGGAGGTAGAGGGCCGCGAGCACGCCGACCGGGGCTGTGGCCGCGGTGAGCGCGGAGGCGACGAGCGCAGCCCCGACCAGAGCGCGCAGGCGGAGGACGCCGGGCGGGACGAGGGGCTCGGCCACACGCCGTTCGACGACAACGAAGGCCGCGAGCAGCGTGGCAGCGGAGGCGAGGGTGCCGAGCGTCGCGGGAGATCCGAACCCAGCCTCCCCGGCGCGCGTTAGGCCGAACACGAAGAGCATCAACGAGCCCGTGACCGTCACGGCCCCGAGCACGTCGGGCCTCCTGGAGGCAGAGGGGTCACGGAACTCGGGCAGGAGCACGTAGGAGAGCGGGATCCCCGCCACCCCCACGGGCACGTTGACGAAGAAGACCCACTCCCAGCCGAAGAAATCCGTTATGAGCCCGCCCAGGAGCAACCCGGCCGCCCCGCCGCCCGCGGCCACCGCCGTCCACGCGGCGACCGCGCGGTCCCGCTCGTGTCCCTCCTCGAAGATCGTCGTGATGATCGAGAGCGCCGCCGGCGCCGTGATCGCCGCCCCCAACCCCTGCAGGGCGCGCGAGGCCACCAGCATCCCCGGCGAGAAGGAGAGCCCGCAAGTGAGCGAAGCCCCCGTGAACAGCGCGAGCCCGACCACGAACGTCCTCCTCCTGCCCCACAGGTCCGCCACCCTCCCCGCCAGGAGCAGGAAACCCGCGAACGAGAGCACGTAAGCAGAGAGCACCCACTGCAAACCGGTCCCCGAGAACCCGAGATCCTCCCCTATCGAGTGCAGGGCGACTATTACCGCGTTGACGTCGAGCACGTCCACGAACTGCGCCACGCACAACAGCGCCAGCGCCGCCCCCCTGCGGCCCACCCTCGTCCCGTCCTCAGCCCCCAAGATTCCCTCCAGTGCCGGCTTTAACGTTAAACATTTAACGTTAAAGTAGTGTACCATCGGGTCCATGGGCGGTGCAGGTTCAGGGGCGGGTGGGACTAGCGGGGGTGCGGGGAAGCGCCGCGTGACGTTGGCGCGGGTGGCAGAAGAGTTGGGCGTCTCTGCGATGACGGTCTCCAACGCGTACAACCGCCCTGACCGGCTCTCGGGGGCCTTGAGGGAGCGCGTCTTCGAGACGGCGGGCAGGCTCGGTTACAACGGCCCCGACCCCGTTGGGCGCTCCCTGAGGCGGCAGAGGACGGACGTGGTGGGCGTCCTCTACTCGAATCCGCTGTCCTACGCGTTCGAAGATCCTGCCGCCGTCTCCTTCCTGCGGGGTTTGAGCGCTGTGACCGAAGGGGCTGACCTCGGGCTCTTGCTCGTGCCCGCTGCCGGGAGAGGTTCTATCGGCGGGCGGGATCCCCGGACCGCCGCCCGCGCGGCGGTGGATGGCTTCGTGGTCTACTCGATGAGCGACGAGGAGCCGCTGTTGGTGGCCGCCCTGGACAGGGGCCTGCCGACGGTGGTGGTGGACCAGCCCGCCAGGGAGGGCGTGCCCTTCGTGGGCATAGACGACGAGGCCGCCGCCCGGGAGGCCGCCGGGCACCTCCTGGGACTCGGGCACGAGAGGTTGGGCGTCGTGTCCTTCGGCCTCTCCCCCGACGGCCGCGAGGGCGTCGCCGACCCCGGCCGCCAGGAAGCGGCGGCGTTCGGCGTGAGCCGCGCCAGGTTGCGCGGGTACCGGGGTGCCGCGGAGGACGCCGGCCTGCCGTGGCCCGAGGTCCCCGTCTACGAGTGCCCTGGCAGCACCGCGGCCCTCGGCCACCGGGCCGCAAGGGCGCTGCTCTCCGTGGGGTGGAGGCCCACGGCGGTACTCTGCGCGAGCGACCAGCTCGCGCTGGGCGTCCTCGCTGCGGCCGAAGAGCTGGGGCTGTCCGTGCCGGAAGACCTCTCGGTGGTCGGGTTCGACGACATCCCCCAGGGCGCGGGCGCCGAACCGCCCCTCACCACCGTCCACCAAGACCACGACCAGAAGGGCTCGTCGGCCGGCCGGATGCTGGTCTCGCTACTACGCGGGGAAGAAGATCCCGGCCCCGAGCGCCTGCCGACCCATCTCGTGATCCGCGCCTCCACCGCCCCGCCGCGCTAGCGCGTGCCCCTCCAAGAGGCTCGGGACCCGCAGCCAAAGACCCGCAGCCTGCAACCCAAAACCTAATGCCTGAAACCTCATGCCTGAGGCCTACCTGGTGATCCCGGCGATCAAGGCCTTCCAAACCGCCGTCGCCCTGCCCGAGCGGGGCACGTAGGCGACCACCAGGCCCACGGCGAGAGCCATGAGGAGGACGCCGGGGACGAGGAAGGCGGACCAGAAGCCCAGGGAGGCGGCGAGCA
>DATFPF010000069.1:0-22814 GCA_035264945.1 Rubrobacter sp. | reverse complement strand
TCGCTCGTCGTGGTCGAGGCCGAGCACACCTGCATGGCGGCCACGGGGGCATGGAACCCAGGCACGACCGCCGTCACCTCCGCCGCCCGCGGCGCCTTCGCCGAAGACCCCGCCCTCAGGGCCGAGGTCATGTCCGCGATCAACGAGGCATGAGGCTCGAGGTTCTGGGCCTCTGGGCTCGGGCTCCGGTTGGGGCGCTAGTTCACTTGGCTTCTGTTCTCCGTGGCCCAATACCAGCTCCTGTCCCGAGAGCGGTGCCTGGAGCCTGAGAACTCAGAACCTACTCCGCCACCTTCACCGCCTCCTTGTCCGGGACACCGGCGAGGGCGGCGCCCGCTATCCCTGCCTCGTTGCGCATCGTGGCGGTGACGATCTCGGTCCTGTTGGTGAGGTGGGGGAAGAACTTCTCTGCCTTCTTGCTGATGCCGCCGCCGACGACGATAAGGTCCGGCCAGAGGAGGGCCTCGATCTTGTGCAGGTACTCGTCGAGGCGTTCTGCGTACTGCTTCCAGTTCAGGTCCTCGCGCTTGCGGGCTCCGTCGGCGGCCCGGTGCTCGGCGTCCTGGCCCCGGATCTCGATGTGTCCGAGCTCCGTGTTCGGGACGAGCCTGCCCCCGACGAAGAGGGATGTGCCGATGCCGGTCCCGAGCGTGAGCATGAGGACGACGCCCTCGGCGCCCCGCCCGGCGCCCCA
Organism: Rubrobacter sp.; assembly: GCA_035264945.1. GTDB lineage: Bacteria > Actinomycetota > Rubrobacteria > Rubrobacterales > Rubrobacteraceae > Rubrobacter_D. Next base: position 22,120 of record DATFPF010000069.1, on the reverse strand, counting down.
CCGCATCTCGGCCAGCCCCGCCGCGTCGGCGTCGTTGACCGCGCCGACGGACATGCCGAGTTCCTTCTCCAGCGCCCCGCCGAGGTCGAACCCGATGGCAGACTTGTCTATGTTCGCGGCCGTGTGGACTATGCCGTCCTTGACGACGGCAGGGAAGCCGCACCCGACCGGCCCGTCCCAGCCGGCCTCCCGGACGACCCGCGCCGCCGTCCGCACTATAGCCTCGGGCGTTGCGGGCTTGGGCGTCTTGATGCGCGCCCTCTCCGCGAGCAGCTCGCCCGTCTCGGTGTCCACGGGCGCGCCCTTGATCCCCGACCCGCCGACGTCAAGCCCAAATACTTCCAAAGCAAACCTCCCCGGAGAGTTGGCGACATTCTAACGAAACGGCCACGCTCCCGGCCGCGCAACCCGACGCCGGTTCTCGCGTAATAGAGGTCCGAGCGCAGGTCCCGACTGGGACCGGGCTAGAGAAAGGGGAACACCCACTTGAAGATCCGGGTTTTGAGTTTTGCGTTGCGGGCTGCGGGGGCAACGGGGGTAGCCTTCCAGGACTTCGCGCGGTGGATGTCGCCGTGGGGTTGGAGCCGGAAGGACCTCTCGCCGGTGCTGCGGGACCTGGAGGAGGAGGGGCTGACCGAGCTTACCGAGGACCCGGACGGCGAGATCCTCGCCCTGCGCCTCACCCAACGGGGCGAACGCGAGTTGGCCGCCCGCGCAGGCTGCTGAGACGCGCCGCTAGGACTTCGGGAACACGAGCGCGGGGCCCGAGGCCCCGACGGCGACGCGTTCGCCCGGCCTGAAGCCGGGGCCGCCGCCCAGGCGGGAGCAGAGCACGGGGCCCGAGTCGAGGCGCAGCTTTATTAGCTGGTCGTGGCCGTAGAACTCGCGGGAGAGCACCGTGGCCCCGGCCTCGTCGCCAGCGACGCCGCCGTTCTGCAGGGCCCTCAGGCGCAAAGCCTCGGGCCTTAGCATGGCCTCGACGTGGCCGGTGCACTCGCCGCAGGCCGGGACCTCGCCCAGCACGCAGCTAAGGCGGCCGTTCTCGTGCGTTCCCGGTATAAAGTTCGCCTCGCCCACGAACTCGGCGACCCGGCGGCTGGCGGGGCTGTGGTACAGGATTTCGGGGGCGGCCTTTTGGACTACGGCGCCTTCCATCATGACGGCGACCTCGTCGGCGAGGCTCAGCGCCTCCTCCTGGTCGTGGGTGACGAAGACCGCGGTCGCGCCGGCGTCGGCGAGGATGTCGCGCATCTCGGCCCTCACGCGGACGCGCAGCGCGGCGTCGAGGTTCGAGAAGGGCTCGTCGAGCAGGACTACCTCGGGGGCCGGGGCGAGCGCCCGGGCGAGCGCCACCCGCTGCTGCTGCCCGCCGGAGAGCTCGTGGGGCATCCGGGTCCCGAGCCCGTCGAGGTGCGCGAGGGCGAGTACCTCCTCCACCCTGGCCTTCCTCTTAGCGCCGGGGAGCCCGTAGGCGACGTTCTGGGCGACGGTGAGGTGGGGGAAGAGGGCGTAGTCCTGGAAGACCATCCCGACCCGCCGCTTCTCCGGCGGGACGTTGACCCCTGGCCCGGCGACCGTCCTGCCGCCGACCTCTACCGTGCCGGCGTCGGGCGCCTCGAAGCCCGCGATGAGGCGCAGGGTGGTCGTCTTGCCGCATCCGGAGGGCCCGAGAAGCGCGAGAACCTCGCCGCGCTCCACCTCGAGGTCCACGCCGCGCACGGCGGCGACCGGGCCGTAGGAGCGGACGACGCCGATGAGACGGACGGCGGCGCTCACTTTGCCCCTTCCCGGATCACGAGCACGTACAGGGGGATCGCAGAGATGCCTATAAGAAGCAACGCGGGAGCCGCGGCCCTGGCGAAGAACGCCTCGGAGGTGGCGCTCCAAATCCTGGTCGCGAGCGTCTCGAAGCCCGTGGGCCCGAGCAGCAGCGTTGCGGGCAACTCTTTCATCGTCGTCAAGAATACCAGGGCCGCGCCCGCCAGGATGCCCGACCCCGCAAGCGGCGCCGTCACCGTAGCCGCGACCCGCGCGGGACCCCGCCCGAGCCCCCGCGCCGCCTCCTCGACGCTCGGCCTCACCTGCAAGAGCGCCGACCGGGTAGTCCCCACGGCCTGGGGGAGGAAGTGGATCGCGTACGCGAACACCAGCAGCCCGAGCGTCTGGTAGGCCCACGGCGCGTAGTTTGCCCCGAAAAAGACGAGCGAGAGGGCGAGCACGATCCCCGGCAGCGCGTACCCGAGGTACGTCGCCTTCTCCACGAGCCCCGAGACCCTGCCCCTGAACCTTACCGACAGGATCGCCACCGGCAGCGCCGCAAGCGCCGTCACGCCGGCCGCCAGCCCCGAGGCGTACACCGAGCTCCACGCCGCGTTCCACAGGGGCCGCAGCGGCTCGCCCTCGGCAAGACCCCGCGCGAGCCAGAACCCGAGCACGCCGACGGGGGCCACGAGCGCGAACAGGACGACCCCGCCGCAGAACAGCAGGGCCGGCAGGCGCCAGCGCCCGAGGGCCACCGTGCTCGCCGGGCGGGACGCAGCGTTCCCGTGGTAGCGGGCGCGGCCTCTGGTGCGGCCCTCGACGAGCAGGACGGCGATTGTGAGCGTGACGAGCATCAGCGCCAGGATCGCGGCGGGCGTCCTGTCGAAGGCCGAGCGGTACTGGATGTAGATCTGGTTCGAAAAGCTGTCGTACTGGAGAAGCGAGACGACCCCGAAGTCGCTTAGGCAGTAGAGGGCCACCAGGAGCGCGCCCGCCACGATCCCTGGCCTTAGCTGCGGCAACGTGACGCGCGCAAAGGTCGTCCACGCCCCGCTCCCGAGGCTCCTGGCCGCCTCCTCCATCGCCGGGTCGACCCCACGCAAAGCGCCCCTGACGGTAAGGAACACGTAGGGGTAGGAGAAGAGCGTGAGCGCGAGCGCGGCACCCGGGAAGCCGTAGATCTCCGGCAGCCGCTCGACGCCGAAGGGCTCGAGCCAACCCTGGAGCATCCCCCGCGGCCCGAGCACACTAACCAGCACGAACCCGCCCACGTATGAGGGTATGACGAGCGGCAGCGCCGCGAGCACGGCCCACACCCTCCTGCCGGGCAGGTCCGTCCGGCCCGTGAGCCAGGCGAGCGGCACGGAGATCGCCACCGAGGCCGCGGTGACGACGCCCGCGAGCAGCGCGCTCCGGCCGAGCACGGCGAGCGTGTCGCCGTCGAGAACGACCTCCGCTATCTCCTCCCACCCACCCTCGAACGAGCGCACGACGAGGTAGACGAGCGGCAGCGCCATAGCCGCCACGATGAGCGCCCCGAGCCCGCCGAGCAGCAGCGGCGCCCGGCGGCGCGGGCGCGTCCCGCGCCCGCCCCCGGTCCTGACCGCGGCGGGGGACGTCACGCTAGAGAACCCCCGTCTCCTGCAAAAGCTCAAGCGTGCCGCCGAGGTCGTCGAGGTTGCTCAGGTCTACCTGGGGGCTCTGCAGGTCCGAAAGCGGGGGCAGCTCTTCGTTTGCCTCGACGCCGTCTATGAGCGGGTACTCGTAGGTGTCGTCGGTAAAGTACTGCTGGGCCTCGTCCGAGAGCGCGAACTCGAGGAACTCCCGCCCGGCCTCGGGGTTCTCAGCCGTGTCGAGCACCCCCGCGCCCGCCGCGAGCACGAGGGCGCCGGGGTCCCCGCCGTCGAAGAAGTAGTTGGCGGCCGGCAGGTCCTGGCCCCGCTCCTCCTTGACCTGGAAGAGGTAGTAGTGGTTGACGAGGGCGACCTCTACCTCGCCGGAGGCGACGCCCTCGACGGCGCTAAGGTTGTCCGGGTAGACGAAAGGGTCGTTTGCCTGGACGCCCTCGAGCCACTCGCGCGCCCGGTCCTCGCCCTCGAGGACGCGCAGCGCGGTGACGAAGGCCTGGAAGGAGCCGTTGGTGGGGGCCCAGCCGATACTGCCCTCCCACTCGGGGTCGGTGAAGCCGAAGACGGAGCCGGGTAGGTCGCCCTCTTCGAGCTCATCGGTATTGTAGGCGACGACCCTGGAGCGGCCCGAGGTGCCCACCCAGTCCCCGTCGTCGGCCCTGAAGTGGTCTGGGACGCGGCCGAGGATCTCCTCGGGCAGCTTCGCGAGGCGGCCCTCGTCGTCGAGCGCCCCTAAAGCGCCCGGGTCCTGGGCGAAGAAGAGGTCGGCGGGGCTGTTCTCGCCCTCCTCGAGGATGGTGGCGGCGAGCTCGGCGGTCTCACCGTAGCGGACCTGCACGTCGACGCCGCTGCGCTCCTCGAACTGCTCGAAGATCGGGCCGACAAGCTCCTCGCTGCGGCCCGAGTACACGACGAGCGACCCCTCGCCCGGCTCGAGCTTCTCCTGCGCCGTGGTCTCGCCGCCGGCCGCCTCACCCGATGTGCCCTCCCGGCCCGATTCACCGTCGTTTCCCTCGGGGGGCGGCTGACCGCAGCCGGCCGCCACGGCGATGAACGCGAGCAAGGCAAGCGCGGAGACGAGGTTGCCCCTTGAGATCAAATCCGACCTTCCCTTCCGACCCCACGCCGCAGTGCCCGGCGTGGCACAAGTTCCTAATGACAATCGTTTGCAATAACTCCACGTTGAGGGTAATCTACGGCGCTGTGTTACGTCAAGGGTCAGGCCGGTGGTTTGTGAGCTGGATCAAGGGGGGCCCGTGAACCGCGTTCTGGTGACGGGGGCGGCTGGGTTTATTGGTTCGCACCTTGTGGACCGCCTGCTGGCAGGGGGCCGCGACGTGGTCGGGGTCGACGCCTTTACCGGCTACTACTCGCGCCGCTCCAAGGTGAGGAACCTGGAGGGCGCTTTGGGCCACGACCGGTTCCGCCTCGTTGAAGGCGACTTGCTCGACCTCGACCTCGACGCGCTGCTAGACGGCGTCGGGTGCGTGGCGCACCTCGCTGGGGAGCCCGGGGTGCGCCGGAGCTGGGGGCCGAACTTCCCGCGCTACGTGGCCCGCAACGTCCTAACCACGGAGCGGCTGCTCGAGGCGGCCGGGAGGACCCATGGGACGCGCTTCGTCTACGCCTCGTCCTCCTCCGTGTACGGGTCCGACCCAGGGAGGCCGGTCGGCGAGGACCACACGCGGGCGCCGGCCTCGCCCTACGCGCTCTCCAAGCTCGCCGCCGAGGAGCTCGTGGGACTGTACGGGAGGGAGCGGGGCGTGCGGGGGACCGTCCTTCGGTACTTCACCGTCTACGGGCCCCGCCAGCGGCCCGAGATGGCGCTCTCTCGGTTCCTTTTCGCCGCCCTCAGGGGCAGGCCCGTTGACGTGTTCGGCGACGGCCGGCAGCGGCGTGACATGACCTACGTCTCCGACGCCGTTGAGGCTACCGTCGCGGCGCTCGGGGCGCCGGCGGGCGTGTACAACGTCGGGGGCGGGAACAGGGCGAGCGTGGAGGACATGATCGAGGCCGTCAAGCGGGCGACGGGTAGGGACCTGGAGGTCCGCTACGGTCCGGAGGCGCAGGGCGACGTGAGGTCCACCTGGGCCGACTCCCGCCGCGCCGAAGAGGCCCTGGGCTACGAACCCCGCGTCGGCCTCGAAGAGGGGGTGGCGGCGCAGGCCGCGTGGGCCGCGCGGGCGCTAACGGCCGCCCCGGCCTGATCCCCTGATTTTGGCACCGGCCGCCTTGGAAGGGCTCCTGCTCCTAATCCTGCTCTACGCGCCGGGTCATTTCCTGGGCGGCCGCCTCGGCCGCAAGGACGACGGCCTCGCTGAGCTTTTCCTGCTGCGCGTCTCCGTCTCTCTGGCGCTGGCCGCGCCCCTGCTGACCCTGCTGGCCCTCGTCGGTTGGTTCACGGTGCCCGCTATAGGCGTGAGCCTGGTGGCGATCTCGGCGGTGGCGTTCTTCCTGGGCCGGGGGGCCGAGAGGACCGCGCGTCCCAGGTGGTGGGACCTCGGGGCGCTCGCCGTTGTTGGCGGGAGCCTCGCGCTGTACGCGCGCCCGGCGGAGTACGTGATCAACAGCCGGGACCCCGGCGTGTACTTCCTCTTCGCGGACAGGCTGGCGCGCACGGGGGCGCTTTTGCACCGCGACCCCCTCGTCGCGGCGGTCTCCTCCTTCCACCCTTTCCTCGAAGGCAGGAAGTACCCGGGGTTCTACCTCTACGGGCAGGACCTCGTGGTTCCCCAGTTCTTCCCGGGCCCGTTCGCGTTCCTGGGCTTCGGCGACCTCGTGGGCGGGACCTGGGGCAGCCTCTTCGTCGTCCCGGTTATGGGGGCGCTTGCCGTCGGGGTGGCGTACGCTCTCGGGAGCGAGGTCTTCGGCCGGTGGGCTGGCCTGCTCGGAGCCGCCCTGCTCGGGGGCAGCTACGCCTTCGTGTGGTGGTCCCGCCACCCTTCGAGCGAGGTGATGACCGCCCTGCTGGTGCTCGCGGGGCTGTGGCTCGCGGCGAGGTTCGCGCGGGGCGCCGGGCCGACGACGGGCGTGTTCGCGGGCCTGCTCCTGGGCGGGGTAATGCTGATCCGGGTCGACGCCTTCCTGGCCGCGGCGGCCGTCCCCCTGCTGTTCGGCTACGACTGGCTGACCGGAAGGCACGCCCGGCGCTGGCTCCTGCCCGGTGTGCCGCTCTTCGTGTTCGCCGGCCTCGCCCTGATCTACCTGAACACCCTCGGCGCCAGGTACCTCTACGTCATCTATAGCGAGCACGGCCTGAAGGAGGCCATCGCCATCGCCCCGTTCGCGGCGCCCGCGTGTCTCGTGCTTGCCGGGGGGCTACTGTACGTGCGGTGGCGGTGGGGCGGGAGCATCGGAACGTTCCTCCAGGCGAGGGGCGGGCGACTGGCGGCTGTCGGCGCTCTCGGCTTCGCCGCTCTCGCGCTGTGGGCCTACTTCGTGCTGCCGGTCCCGTGGGAGACGCTGCCGGACGGCTCGCGGGGCTTCGACGCGTACCGGACCCAGATCCTGCTCCGTCTCGTCTGGTTCGTGACGCCCGTGGTCGCCGTCCTCGGCCTCGCCGGGTTCGTGCTGGCGGCCCGCCGCATGGACGCCGCCCGGGCACTACTCTTCGGGGCCTTTCTCGCCTTCGGGGTACTTTACGCCGTCGTCCCGAACGTCGCCCCCGACCTCCCTTGGGCGACCCGGCGCTTCGTACCAGCGGCGTTCCCCATCCTGGCCCTCCTCGCCGCCCACGCCGTGGTGGAGGTAGGAGGCTGGTCCTCCCGAGCCGTCGGCCGGCGGGCCGGCGTCGCCGTCTCGGCTGCCCTGGCGGCGGTGGCGCTGGCATGGACCGTCCACGCCACGCTTCCGATCCTTACCTTCCAAGAGCTCGACGGCGCGGTCGCCGCCTACGAGGGCGTCGACGAGGAGATGCCGGCCTCCCGAACCGTCTTTATGGAGATGCCGGACGGCTACGACGTGACGGCATCGACCTTCGAGTACCTCTACGGCCGTCCCGTGCTCCCCTACGACCGCGACCGCTTCGTCCGGGAGGTGGACGACCTCGAGCGGGCCGGTCTACTCGAAGACGCCCTCTACGTCACCACCGACGGCGGCCCAGCGCCGCTGCTGGCCGACTGGGATTTCAGGCAGGTAGGGTCAGCCGATGTGGACCTGCCCAGGCTCGCCGCGGTCGAGAAAGAGCTTCCGACGAGGAAGGAGTCGCTGCGGCTGGACTACCGCTTCTACCGGATGGTGGAGGAGCGGTAGGTCGACGGGCCCGCCGCCGCTCAACCTTCAAGCACGCCTCCGACCCTGGAGAGCGGCTCGGCCAGGGCGTCGATCTTCTGGCTCAGGGCGCGGCGGTCCGCCTCGTCGAGCGTCTCGTAGGAGACCCAGCCGTCGCCCTCGCGGTACTGGTCTAGTTCCTCGTGGACGCCGTCGAAGCCCTCCTTCACTTCATTGGCCAGGGTCATGTCCTCGCCGGCGACCTCGGGCTTGAGCTGCTCGAAGGCGACCTCGGAGCCCTCTACGTTGGCGTTTATGTCGTAGAGGTCGGTGTGCGAGTAGCGGTCTTCTTCGCCGGTGATCTTGCCCGCCGACACCTCGTTCAACAACTCGACGGAGCCCGCGACGAGGTCAGCGGGCTCGAGCTCCACGCCCTCGGCCTCCTCGCGCAGGTTCTCGACGTCCTCCATGAGCTGCCTGGCGTACTCTTCCTGGCCTTGCGTCGTGTTCCCGGCCCACAGGGACTTCTCGATCCTGTGGAACCCGCGCCAATCTTCGTCGGCGACGTCGCCCTCCCTGGCGTCGATCTTCGGGTCGTAGTCGCCGAAGCTGGCGGCTACGGGCTCCACCCTCTCCCAGGGCTCCCTGGCGGGCGCGTACAGGCCCTTGGCCTTCTCGACCTCGCCCGCGAGCACCGCGTCCGTGAACCCGCGCGTGCGCTCCTCCAGCAACGCCAGCTGATCCGCCACGTACTCCTCGTACTCTTCGGTCGCCGCCGCGAGCTCCGGGGTGTCCCCGACGGCGGTCGAACCTGTCGTCTCCGAGGTGGTCTCGCCCGTGGACTCCGCCGTCGTCTCGTCTGTGGACTCGTCCTGCGCCCGGTCGTTCGAGACGGGCTGGCGTCCGCAACCGGCGGCCAGCGCGGAGAGGCAGAGGAAGGCGAGCAGGGCGAGCAGGGCGCGTCGCACCGGCTACCCTCTGGCCCCGGCGGGACGGGGCGCGGGGGCCGGCCTCAGGAAAACGTACCCGACGCCGAGCAGGTACGCAGCCCAGGCGGCGAACTCAAGCAGGTCCGGCTTCGGGTCCCAGCCGAGGAAAGCAGTAAGCGACTGGCCGACCACGCTCCCCGAACCGAGGACCACCACGCGCGTGAGGTCCCACAGGGGGTAGAAGAAGGCCGGTATGAGGCCTTCGATCTCCATTATCGCCACCCCGCGCGCCAGGAGGCCGGCCGCGACCACCACAAGGAGCACGCCGGTTATCTTGAAGAATGCGCCCATGTCGATGCGCCTGCCGCCGGCGTAGACGAGGTAGCCGAGGAGCACGGCGCCGAAGACCCCGGCCGCCCCGCCGATGGTTACGGCGAACGGGGTCGAGGCCTGGCTCAGGCCGAACATAAACAGCCCCGTCTCGAGGCCCTCGCGCAGCACCATAACGAACACGAGCCCAGCGAGGGCGAACACGCTGCCCTTCTCGAGGGCCCCGTCGACGCCCTTGCGTATCCCCTGGGCGACCGTGCGCGCCTGCCGCCGCATCCAGAGCACCATGTACGTGAGAAACCCGACGGCGAGCCACATGGTCCCTGCCTTGAAGAGCGCCGCCGCCGTGCCGCCGAGCTCGCTCGCGGTAAGGAACAACGCACCCGCTACCCCGAGCGACACGAGAAGCGCCGCCCCCACCCCTAGCCAGACGCCGCGGAAGCCCTCCCGGTGCCCGGTCTTCGAAAGGTAGGCCAACACTATGGCAACCAGCAGGGTGGCCTCGAAGCCCTCCCGCAACATCACCAGGAACGAACCTAGCACCGCCTTGCCTCCTGTCCCGCCGCCTTCTGCGTACAAATGACAATCATTTGCATTAACTAGAGACGAACGTTAATGTACGGGGCGCCGTCCCGTCAAGGCGCAGGGCGGTTGGGTGTGAGCTAGATCAAAGCCCGTCGGCACGGAGTGCCCGGGTTTGGGCAAGGAGCGGAGAAGTTTTGAGATCTGCGTCGCGGTTCGAGATCCTCGCCGCGCGGGCGTGGAACGTGCTGAACGAGGGCAAGTCTTTCCATCCCGTGTTCGTGCTCGGCGTGTTCTTCCTGCTGCACCTCGGCGAGTTGTTCTCGGCCGGGTTCTGGGGGCGGGTGCTCCCGGCGATCCTGCTCGCGGCGCCGCTCGTCGTTCTGTTCGTGCGCTACGACTTCCCGCTCAAGCTGCGGTGGGGGCTTTGGGTGTTCCTGCTCGCTTTCGTGGCGCTGTTCCGGTTCGCGGACCTGGGAGCCCTGGCGCTGGCGCTCGGGCTTTACGTTTTCTTCACGGTCTTTTTCTGGGGGACCTTCTACTACCACCTGCGCACCGGCGCGCCCAAGACCAACTTCGTGCGGTTCTGGCGGCTGGTGCTCGAAAACCCGGACTCGACGAGCGGCAACTCTCTGGAGCAGGTGCCGAAGGCGTTGACGGTGCTCTTCGTGCTGGAGTACCTGGTCTCCGGGCCCGTCACGGCGGGGAGGGCGCTCGCGGTGCTGGCCTTCACGGCGGCGGTGGGGGCGGCGGCGTGGTTGATCCACCGGCGCTTTTTCGACTGGAAGCCGGTCTATCCGTCGGAGCCGACGGGGGTGGTCAACGGCGGCGATGCGCTGGCGAAGCGGGTGATAGTGGTGGTCATCGACGGGTGCCGGCTCGACCGGTTTCACGAGGCCGAGAAGCCGTACCTGGAGAAGATGATGGCGGGGGGGACGGTCTACGAGAGCGTCGAGACGGTCTACCCTGCGAGGACGGTAGTGTGCTTCTCGTCCATGCTCACGGGGGCGGCCCCCGAACGGCACGGCATCACGTCTAACCTCGTCCTGAAGCTGGGGCTCAAGGTCGAGAGCGTCTTCGACGTGCTGCGTCGGGCGGGGAAGAAGGGGAGGCTCGTGGGGATAGCGCACCTCATAGACGCGTTCGGGGACGACGTGGCGAGCGTGACTAGCGTCGCGCACAACGACAAGATAGACGGGAACCTCATCGCCGCGGGCAGGCGCGAGCTCGAGGAGCACGACCCAGACCTGCTCGTGCTCCAGTTGCTCGCCGTCGACCAGAACGGGCACGTCAGGGGGACGCGGTACCCCGAGTACGTCGAGCGGATCGAGATCACGGACACCCTCATCGAGGGCTTCATGTCGTGGTGCGGGGAGCGGGGCTACCTCGAAGACGCCGCCGTCGTCCTGATGGCCGACCACGGCCAGGGCATAGGCATCGGCGCCCACGGCCACCTCTCCGAGGGCGAGCGGTTCGTCCCCTTCGCCATGTGGGGCAGCGGGGTGAGACCTGGGCAGACAGTCGCGACGCCAGCCTCCGTCATGGACCTCGCGCCGACAATCTGCTACCTGCTCGGCGTGGAGCCGCCCGAGGGCTCGACGGGAAGGGTCCTCGAGGACGCGCTGGAGGGGCGCGGGTGAGCCGCGTCGCCGTCGTCATCCCGGCCAAGGACGAGGGGGCTACCATAGGGGCCGTGCTCGACGGCATCTCGAACGTGTCCGTCCCCGGGTACGGCCTCCACCCTATAGTCGTGGACGACGGCTCGACGGACGCCACGGCCGCCATAGCGCAGGGGCGGGGCGCCTCGGTCGTGGCGCATCGGGAGAACCGGGGCCTGGGAGCCGCGGTCAGGACGGGCCTGCGGGCTGCGGTGGCCTCGGGTGCCGACGCCGTCGCCTACCTCGACGCCGACCTCGAGTACGCCCCCGAGGACATCCCGAAGCTGCTCGAGCCCGTGCTCTCGGGCCGGGCCGACTACGTGCTCGGGAGCCGCTTTCGCGGCGGGGTGCAGGGGATGCGCCTCTACAGGCGGGCCGGGAACTACGCGTTCACCGCGCTGCTAGTGCTGCTGACGCGCGCGAGGATCACCGACGGGCAGACGGGGATGCGCGCGTTCTCCAGGGAGGCGGCGGACCGGGCAGAGATCGTCCACGACTACAACTACGCCCAGGTGCTCACGCTCGACCTCCTGCGCAAAGGCTTCCGCCTGGAGGAGGTGCCGATCCGTTACAAGGTCCGCGAGCACGGCGAGTCCTTTGTCCGGTGGAGCTACCCGGCGAAGGTCCTGCCCGCCATCTGGCGCGAGATGCGCAGCCCGTAGGGGCTGATCGTCCTTGCAGGACCTCTCGGGGTCAACCTTGCAGGCGTTGGATGACGGCGTTAGTCATCTCTTCGGTATTTGCCTCGCCGCCGAGGTCGCGGGTCCTTGTGCCCGAGTCGAGTGCGTCTTCTAGGGCTGCGAGGATCCTGTTTCCCGCCCCCGCGTGGCCCGCGTGCTCGAGCATGAGGGCCGCGGCCCAGATGGCGCCAGACGGGTTGGCGACGCCTTGGCCCGCGATGTCTGGGGCGGAGCCGTGGATCGGCTCGAAGAGGGAGGGGAAGGTCCCTTCGGGGTTCAGGTTCGCCGACGGGGCGATGCCGATGGCGCCAGAGACGGCGGCCGTGATCTCCGAGAGGAGGTCCCCGAAGAGGTTCGAGCCGACGATCACGTCGAAGCCCGCCGGGTTCAGCACGAGCCGGGCCGCCAGGGCGTCCGCGTGCATAAGGGATGCCTCGACCTCCGGGTACTCCCGCGAGACCTCGGTGAAGATCTCGTCGAAAAACGGCATCGTGATGCTTATGCCGTTCGATTTCGTGGCGCCGACGAGCATGCCGCGCCTGTCCTTCGCCTCCTCGAAGCCGTAGCGGACGATCCGCTCGACGCCGCGACGGGTGAAGATGCTCTCCTGGACGGCGATCTCGTGCGGCGTGTCCTTGTAGATGCGGCCGCCTGAGTCCGAGTACTCCCCTTCGGTGTTCTCCCTGACCACTGTAACGTCGAGGCCGTTCGGGTTTGCGAGTGGGCTCCTGACGCCGCGCAGCAGCCGCGCCGGGCGCAGGTTCACGTACTGGTCGAAGCGGCGCCGGATGGGGAGGAGGAGGCCCCACAGCGAGACGTGGTCTGGGACCGTGGGCCAGCCGACCGCGCCGAGGTAGATCTCGTCGAAGTCCTTAAGGGTCTCGATGCCGTCCTCGGGCATCATGCGCCCGTGCTCCAGGTAGTACTCGCAGCCCCAGGGGAACTCCGTGAAGTGGAGGTCAAGCGAGGGGTCGGCCCCGGCGGCGGCCTCCATAACCCGCATCCCGGACCCGACGACCTCGGGGCCTATTCCGTCCCCGCCTATTACCGCAACGTTGACCATCGGGCCATGCTAGCAACCGGCGGCGCGCCGGTCCAACCGAGGAAGGATATAATCCCGTGGCAGGGAACGCGAAGAGGAGAGACACGTGCCGAGAGCAACGCTGAACGGCTTGACGCTGGCCGAGAGCGACCACACCGTGGTCGTCGAGGGCAACCACTACTTCCCGCCGGAGACCGTCAACAGGGAACTGTTCCGGGAGAGCGACACGACCACCCACTGCCCCTGGAAGGGCGACGCGAGCTACCTCAGCGTCGAGGCGGAAGGCGCCCGCGTCGAGGACGCGGCCTGGTACTATCCCGAGCCCATGCAGGCGGCGGAGAACATCAGGGACCACATAGCCTTCTACGGCAACAAGGTGGAAGTCGCCGGCTAGGCGGGTTCCACCAACTGCTTGCGCCGTCGCGTGGGGCGACGGGGAGAGGAGATCCGTGATGAACGGAGAGCTGAGGCGTCAGAGGGAGGCCGCCGAGAGGTTGGACGTGGCGGCCAGGGAGTCGTACCGGGCCGCCGTGGACCACGCCTTCGAGATGCAGAAGGACGGGATGAAGCTCTCGCGGGCCTTCTTCCAGAACTGGGTCGAGACGCTGGAGGAGGGGGCGCAGATCAACCGCCGCGCCCTCCAGGACCTCCAGCGCGTGGCGGCCGAGCAGCGGCAGGTCTTCTACGGCCTCTCCCGAGAGTCGCTCGACGCCTACGACGGTTTCCTCGACTCGCTGAGGGCCTACGACGAGGAGATCTCCGGCGACCGGCCACCGAATCGCAGGATTGAGACCCGGAGGCCTTGAAGGTCGGCCACTCACCCTATAGATTAGACGCGGTAAGCCAGGCGACGGGAGTTGCGTCAGCGGTCCATGCAGGAAGACGAGGTCCCAAAGACCCTCCATCCGCCCGCCCAAGGCTTTGGTGACGTAAACCCACTCGCGGCCGGCGTCCTGAAGCGCAACGGCGTCAAGTCCTGGACCAAGCCCGCGCCTTCCCTGTACCCCCACCAGTGGAGCTGGGACTCGGCGTTCATAGCCCTCGGCCTCGCCCACGTGGACAACCGCCGGGCCACCGGCGAGCTGGAGGCACTCTTCTCCGCCCAGTGGAAGACGGGCAAGGTGCCGCACATAGTCTTCGACCCCGAGGCGCCCCCCAGGAGCTACTTCCCCGACGCCGAGCGGTGGAACTCCAACGGCCTCTCCGAGCACGCGCCGACGGGGCCGCGCACCAGCGGCCTGTGCCAGCCCCCGGTGCACGCCTTGGCGGTGCGCAGGATCTGGGAGGCGGCCCAGGGCAAGGACGAGCGCAAGCTCGAGAACGCCCGCAGGTTCCTGGGCGAGAACTACCCGCGCCTCCTCTCCTGGCACCGCTACCTGGCAACCGCGAGGGACCCCGAGAGGTCTGGCCTCGTGACCATCTACCATCCGTGGGAGAGCGGCACGGACAACTCCCCCCGCTGGGACGGGCCGCTCGACCGGATACCCATAGGGGAAGTTCCGACCTACACCCGCCGCGACGTCCAGCACGTCTCCGACCCCTCGCACAGGCCGACCGACGAGGAGTACGACCGCTTCCTGTGGCTGCTGGAGCTGCTCAAGCGCGCGAGGTACGAGGAGGCGGACATCTACGGGGGGCACCCGTTCCTGGTCAAGGACGTCCTCTTCAGCGCCATCCTCGTCGCCGCCAACGAGGCGCTCTTGGAGATCCACGCCGCCGTCGGGGCGCCCGAGGAGGACAGGTCCGCCATCGAGCGCTGGATCGGGCGCGGGAGGGAGGGCCTGGAGGAGCAGTGGGACGCCTCCCTCGGGCTCTGCCTGGACCGCGACGTGCTCACGGGGGAGCCCCTGCGGGTGCGGACCGTCGCCGGCTTCGCGCCCCTGATCGCCGGCGGCCTCGGCGAAGGACGCCTCGCGGACGTGCTCCAGACCCTCGGCTCCCCGGACTTCACCGGCAACCCCCGACTGCACCGCCCGCTGCCGCCGAGCACGGCCCCTGACGAGCCGGGCTTCCACCCGCGCAGCTACTGGCGCGGTCCCGTGTGGCCCGTTGCGAACTGGCTGCTCTGGTGGTCCCTGCTGCGGGCGGGGGAGCCCGAGCGTGCCGCCTCGCTGCGCCGCCACACCCTCGAGGGGCTGGCCGAGGGGGGCTTCGCCGAGTACTTCGAGCCGTTCACCGGGGAACCCTTAGGCTCCGGCGAGCAGTCCTGGACAGCCGCCATCGCCCTCGACATGCTCGCCACCGCAGACGCCATCTGAGGCGCGAGGCGGCCCGCTCCACGGGCCTTACCGTCGGGCACGCACGAGATCTACCCGGCCGAATACGCCGCGCGTCGAGGCAAGGGCCGGACGGTGCAGACCGCGGTCGTCGAGCCGCGATCGGGGGCCGGCGTCCCGATCTCCGTCCTCGTCCGCAGGCAAGATCCTACCTACTCTTCGGCGACATCCGCTTCGTGGGACGCGGGGGCCGGATCTGTCACCGAGGAACGGGTATGGCCGCTCCCCGGTGGACGGGGTTCTAGGCTGGGGCCTCGCCCCGTCCGAGCCACTCGTCCCTGCGTTCCTTGAGCCATGTGACGCGCAGCCTGTTCGCCGCGATCCTGGCCGGCATGTCCTCAGGCTGAAGGTCCTCGAGAGGTTTGTAGACCGTGTCGCCGCCGCTCATGAGCGCCACGAGACCGCGCTCGGCCTGCGTCTGGTCGTGGGCGACGAGTTGCTGCAGCTGCGCAGAATGCTCGCCCGGCAGCGGCGCGCCCAGGAGCTTGGCGAGCTGGCCGTTCTGGCGCTGTTGGATCTCGCGCCGCTCCATCTCCATGAACTCTCTCCAGAGCGTCTCCTGGTCCTCCGCCTTCTGCCTCTTGGACTCCGCGCGCTTGCGCACGAGCTCCTGTTGGCGCAGGACGTCTTCCCAGGCCTCCTCGATGCTGAGCCGGCCCTCTTCTGGCGTCTGATCCGCCCCGTTCGGCTCCGGGCGGCTCTGTTCGGCCGGACCGTGATATCCGTTTAGCACCAGCGTAACCCTTCTATTGTCCCCGGGCCCGGACCTCCTCAGGAGGGCGCGCCCGTGCCCGCACGTTTGATTGATTGGATAAGACCGCTTCGGCTCAGCCGTGAGGCGGCCAGCTTTCCAATTAATAAGCATTGTATCATGTAAGGGTCCGGGCGCCGCCAGATGGCTCCCACGCTAGCGCCCAGTTATCTCGACCTCGGCCTCTATCTCGACGGGGACCCCGAGCGGCAGCTCCGCCATGCCGACCGCCGAGCGGGCGTGGTCCCCGGCCTCTGGGCCGTAGAGCTCCAGGACCAGGTCTGAGAACCCGTTTATGACGTTGGGCTGCCGGCCGAAGCCCGGCGCGGAGTTGACCATGCCGAAGACCCTGAGCCACGCGCCGACCCGGTCGAGATCCCCCAGGGTTCGCTCCAGGTCGCCGAGGATGGAGAGCGCCGTCAGGCGGGCCGCCTCGTAGCCCTCTTCCTCCGAGATCTCCGCGCCCACCTTGCCGAAGGGACCGGCGACGGACCCGTCGGGGTCCAGGGGGACGTGGCCCGAGACGTAGGCCCGGTCCCCGCGGACCCGCACCCACGAGAACGGCAGCACCAGCCCCGGGGGCTCCTTCACCGGTCCCGGAAGCACCAGGCCCATCTCCTCCAACTTCGTTCTTATCTCCATCGATCGTTCCTCCCTGCCTGGCGCGTTACCGGCGGTTTGCATGCAAAAGATACCCGCTACACCTTCGGTCGCGCGTCACGCCTGCACGAACGCCGCCGCTAGCATCACGGATCCCGGGGGAGCCGAGCCTGAGATAGACGGAGTTCTTGGCCGGTTGTCGTGAACGAGATCCCGGATCACCGGCTGTCGCTTGCCCCGTGCATTAGCCTCGCGCGGCGCGGTATCTCGATCGCGACCGTGACGAGCAGGCTCGCGGGCCCGAGCGTCGGGAGCAGCGGGGCGCCGGTCCCGGCCAGGTTTCGCGTCGTCACTACGGGGACCGCCAGGGGAGTGAGATCCAGAGGTACACGTCGCCGATTCGCCTGCCCATGATTATCTCCGGGGACCCGCCCCTACTCCCCGGCCCGGGATGGGGCGGGAACGGCGTCGGCCACGACGCCGAGCTGGCGCATCGCGCCGAGATCGTCCCGGCCTACCCTGTGCTCCGCGACCATGCCGTCCCTGAGCCGGTAGATATGGATCTCGTTCACCTCGATCCTCCGTCCCGTCGGCGGGATGCCCATGAAATCGCCCTCGTGGGTGGCGGTGAGGGTGCAGCGCGCCACGACGGTGTCGCCCTCGGCGATCACCTCATCCACCTCGTGGTGGTTGTCCGGGAAGGCCGCCGAGATCGCGCGCACCGTCTGCTTTATGTCCTCAGGGCTTGACGGGACGGGGACAAGCCCCGTGTCGTAGTTTACGTAGCCTTCCTCGAGGATCACCTCGTCGGCCACCGCGAGGTTCCTACCGTTCCACAGCTCGTCGTAGATGCGCCGTACGACGGCCTTGTTCTCTTCCGCGGTCACTTGTATCTCCTCTCTGCTCCTGTTGGCTCTCGTTACGGTCACACGGTAACCCGGGCTCCTTGCGGCGTGTATTGCAGAAATCTGCCATTCTCGTGCCAACGCGCCGCGACGCGTCGCCGTGAAAAATGGTCTATTTAGACGATGCGAGGCCGCGGCGGCGCGACCTACCATGACGCCCGCGATGGAGAGGCAAGAGGGCGCGAGGGGCAGGCGATGACCGGCGGCTTTGCGGTCGGTCGGGAGCGGGCCTTCGCGGAGGTCGGGCGGATCTCCGCGGCTGGGCTCGACGGGCCCGAGCTGTTGCGGCGGACGGCGAAGGCGCTGCGCCGGGCGGTCCCGTTCGACGCTTTCTGCGCCTCCACCTTGGACCCCGCGACCAACCTGCTCACCCACGGCATCGCCGAGGGGATGGACGAGGGGAGCGGCGTCGAGGCCGGGACCTTCTTCGACCACGTCTACTTCGAGGAGGACCTGCACCAGACCCGCGCGATGGTCCGCGAGGGCCGGCCCGTGCAACTCCTCTCCCGGTCCACGGGCGGGAAGCTCGACCGCAGCCTGCGCTACCGCGAGCTACTCAGGCCCCTCGGGTTCGCCCACGAGCTCGGCAGCGTCTTCGCCGACGGGGGCGCCTGGGGCGGGATGGACCTGATCCGCGGCGCGGACGTCCCCGACTTCACGGCCCGCGAGGTAGCCCTCGTCCGCCGGATCGCCCCCCACGTCGGCGCTGGCCTCAAGGCCGCCGCCCTACGCTCAAGGGCGGACGCGCGGCGGGGCAACCCCGAGGCCCCCGGCGTGCTCAACCTCGACCGCGAAGGCTCGATCGCCTCCCTGACCCCCGCCGCCGAGCGGTGGCTGGGCGACCTCGAAGACCTGCACCCCGGCTGGCGCGCGGGTCCTGCCCCCATCCCGGTAAGGATGGTCGCGGGCGCACTCACGCGCTCCCTGGATCCGGCCCCCGGGGGTGACCACGACCTCATCCCACGGGTGCGGGTCCGCGGGCGCTCTGGGCGCTGGATCTCGCTCTACGCCTCCCGCGCCGAGTCCTCCGACGGCCGCCCCGGCGGGACGGTCGTCGTTATCGAGCCTGCGAGGCCCGAGGACGTCGCCTGGCTCAACGTGGCATCGTACGGCCTCACGCCCCGTGAAGAGGAGGTGGTCGGGCTCGTCGCCCGCGGGCGCACGACCCACGAGATCTCGGCGGAGATCTTCGTCTCCGAGCACACGGTCCAGCGGCATATCCAGAACGCCTTCGAGAAGGTCGGCGTAAGAACCCGCGGCGAGCTCGTCAAGCGCCTCTTCTTCGAGAACCTGCTGCCCGGCATGCTCGGCGGCTAGGCGCGGGCCCCCCTCGACCCGCCGCGCATCGCGGATAGAATCCTCCCCAAAAACTACGGGAGGCGCATCATGGCCAGCGAGATGACCAGAGAAGAGTACCGGGATTTCCTTCTCGGCAGCGTAAGGACGGCGACGCTGGCGACGGTGCGGGCCGACGGGCGGCCCCACGCGGCCCCGATCTGGTACCACCTCGACGGCGAGACGTTCGTCTTCACGACGGGCGCGGACACGGTGAAGGGCAAGAACTTGCTGCGCGACGGGCGCGTAAGCCTGTGCATCGACGACGAGAGGCCGCCCTTCCACTTCGTGGTCGTGGAGGGCGTCGCCTCGCTCGCAGACGGCGACCCCGACCTGCTCCACTGGGCGACCCTCCTGGGAGCGCGCTACATGGGCGAGGACGAGGCCGAGGCGTTCGGCCGCCGCAACGCCGTCCCGGGCGAGCTTCTCGTCCGGGTGACGCCGACGAAGGTGCTCGCATACAAGAACATCGCCGACTGACCCGGCGCGATATCATCCCCGGGACGATGGACGACGCGAGGGAGATACGGGGCGGGAGAAACGGGGGGGCCGCGGAGAGGCTCCGCGACGTCCTCGCCGAGCCCTTGCGCGACTGGCGCGAGGTCTACGAGAGCTTCTCGCCCGTAGACCTTGAGACGGGGGAGAGGCGCGGTCGCGTGCCGCCCCCAGGCACCGACTCCCGGCGGGCTGCGGTGCTCGTTCCGGTGCTGGCGGAGCCGGATGGGCTGCACCTCGTCTACACGGTCAGGAAGGGCCACCTCCAGGACCACGCCGGGCAGATCTCCTTCCCCGGCGGCAGCATGGACCCTGCCGACGACTCCCTGATGGAGACGGCCCTCCGCGAGGCCGAGGAGGAGATAGACCTCAGCCGCGACCTCGTCGAGGTCGTGGGGGAGCTCGAGGAGATGTACATACCGCCGTCCAACTTCCGGGTGAGCCCCTTCGTGGGCCTCCTGCCGGCAAGCGCCGAGATGGTAATAGCCCCGGACGAGGTCGAGGAGATCTTCACGGTCTCCCTCAAGGAGCTCCTCTCCCCCGAGACCTTCCGCAGGGCCCTCTGGCGCCGCGACGGCCGGGACTACGAGGTGCCCGTCTTCGCCGCCGGGAACCCGAGGCGCGAGATCTGGGGCGCCACCGCCGCCATGACCGCAGCCCTCCTCGCCCGCCTGGGCTGGGAGGGGCACCGGACCTGAGCCGCCGACATAGGGAGCGCCGGCGGCTCAGTTGGCGAAAGGCCAAGTCCAGGGCCCGTCCGAAATCTTCGGAGGTGTCGAAGTACGGGAGGCTGTAAGCCGTGCACTCATCCCTCAGGTACCGACTGAACTCGATGCTGGTGGAGGCGATGCGGAGTACCCGCTCGTCGGCGAGACCTGATGTTCAGTCGTTTGGGCCGCCGCCATTGACGCTGATTTGGCGGCGCTTCTCCTCGGCCCCGATCTCGGCGTAGCCGAGGAACGATGCCCTCACCGCCTCCGCCCAGGACTCCCGCAACTCCGCCGCGTGCCGCGGCAGGAGGAAATCGCCTTCGAACAGGTGGTCAACATCGTCCTCTAACGCCGTCACCGCCATCCCACGCACCACCGGCCAAAGCTGCTCCGCGCATGGCCGCGGGAGCCTCCGGATCGACCCCGAAGTCAGGTAGCCCTCGCGCGAAGCCCATCATGAGCAAGTCCAGGTGCAAGTAGGGGACCCCGAGGGGACCCCGCGCTCGACCAGAAGCCTGCGCGCCAGCTTCGATTTCCCGGCCCTGGGGGCCCCGCCCACGAGGTAGATCATCGTCCCATGCTACAGGGCGTGCGGCGTCCCGACCTGCGCGTCCGCTTCCCTCTGGAGGACATTCGGACTAATGGATTCTCCGTTCGTGTCTACGGCTGCGGCGAGAGACGGCGGGGTTCGGCCGGCCCACAAGGACCACGACCTTCACGTGCTCTGGGGCGTTGCGTTGATTGCGGTCGGCGTCCTCTCGGACCGCAACGGGCGTTAGAAGATGGGCGCCGAGCCGGCCGCGGGCAACAAGATGGCGCCTTTCTAGGCCTGTTACGGCAGTTATCCACAATATGTTGTGGATAAGGGGCAACAAATGGGGGATAAGTGCATCAGGTGTAACAAGAGCTTAACGAAGAACGGTTACCGCGGGGCGGGCTGCGGCTGGTTTGGCGGGTGGGGGATGGGGTGGAAAAGGGGCTGGGCGGCTTTACAATCAGGGGGGCCGCGGAGACTTTACAAGGGGTGAGAGAGTGATAACCGAAGAGCGCGTACGGGATCAGCTCAGGAACGTCATAGACCCGGAGATCGGGATGGACCTCGTAGAGCTCGGCCTGATCTACGACGTCGGCGTCCACGACGAGGGCCGCCACGTCGACGTCACGTTCAGCCTCACGAGCCCGATGTGCCCTGTGGGGGACATGATCCAGGAGCAGGTCGAGACGGAGACGCTCGCGATCGAGGGCGTGGAGACGGTCAACTCCCAACTCACCTTCGACCCGATGTGGAACCCGGAGATGATGAGCCCCGCCGCCAAGCTTTTCTTCGGCCGCTAGGCTCATCGGACCGGCCGCAGACCCGGGAATGGCGCACCTCTCCGGGTGCGGCGACCGGGTTATGGAGGGGCTCGTCCGGCGCATCGGGCCGCTCGGCCCCGCCGAACGCCGCCGCGGCCGCCCCGACGACTCGTACGGGTCGCTCGTCAGGACCATCGTCGGCCAGCAGCTCTCGACGAAGGCGGCCCGCAGCATCTACGGTCGCCTCACGGCCCTCTTCGACGGCCGCGCGCCTTCGCCGCGCGAGCTGCTCTCCACGGACGAGGAGCTTCTTAGGTCCTGCGGCCTCTCCCGGCCCAAGATCCGCTACCTGCGCGACCTCGCCCGGCGCGTCATCTCCGGGGAACTCGACCTCGGGGCGCTGGGCGACCTCCCGGACGAGGCGGTGATCGAGCAGATCGTCGCGGTGAAGGGCCTGGGGCGGTGGAGCGCGGACATGTTCCTCATGTTCCATCTCGGCCGGGAGGACGTGCTTCCCGTCGGCGATCTCGGCATCCGCCGGGCGGTCGAGAGGGCCTACGGGCTTCCCGAGATACCGGACGCGGAAACCCTCGAAGACCTCGCCCGGCCGTGGTCGCCGCACCGCACGCTAGCGAGCTTCTACCTCTGGGAGTCGCTAGAGACCGCCAACGCTGGGGTGCCGCCGCAGAGATCGTAGGCGCGGCATGCCGGATACAGACCCGTTCGGTCGCGCGCGTGCTCGGGAGAGCAAGGCGCTCCTCGTTGCGATCCGGCCACTTCGGCGCGTCGATTGCGTTGGGAAGATTCAGCGAAGGCGGTGGGAGAGGTCGGGCGGCTCCGGCTGGCTACGCGTCGAGGTAGGACGCGATCTCGTGTAGCCGCCAGTTTTTCTCGCCGTCTTCGAGGAAGGAGGCCCGGAAGGAGTTCTCCGCCACCGCGCGAAACTCCTCGCGTCCGAAGCCCAGGCCGTCCCGCAGCGCCTCGTAGTTCTCT
>DATFPF010000068.1:0-2867 GCA_035264945.1 Rubrobacter sp. | reverse complement strand
GCCAGGCTGGTGGAGAGCAAAGCAGCGTGAGAGCGCGCCCGGAATTCACGCTACACGACCTGCTCCACAACTCCGTGGCCAGCGACCCGCACAGACCGGCGGTCGTCGACGGCGACGCCCACCACTCTTACGAGAACCTGGAGCGTGAGAGCGCGGCCCTGGGCGGTGCCCTCGCCGAGGCGGGCGTAGAAAGGGGCGACAGGGTCGGCGTCTACATGGAGAAGTCCTGGGAGGCTATCGTGGCGATGCTCGCCGCCTCGCGCCTAGGCGCAGCCTACGTGAACGTGAACCCCCAGTTCAAAGCGCCGCAGGTCGAGTATCTCGCGGGGGACTGTGACATCAGGGTCATGATCGGCGACACCCCGAAGCTCGAGGGACTGGGGCCGAAGACTATTCAGACCGCCTTCTACAGGGGCGCGAGGCCGGAGGGAGACGCCGCCAGATCCTACGTGGACGTCGCCGAGGCCCTGGATGGTGGAGGCCTCGCGGAGGACAGGAAGGTCTCCGAGTCTGACCTCGGGACCATACTCTACACCTCGGGATCCACGGGGATGCCCAAGGGCGTCGCGACGAGCCAGCGCAACGTGGTGGTGGGGGCCCAGATCGTCTCGACCTACCTGCAGAACACGAGCGAGGACCGCATCCTCTCAGCGCTCCCCCTTAACTTCGACGCCGGGATGAGCCAGTTCACGACCTCCCTGCGGGCGGGTGCGACCCTGTACCTGCTCCGTTCCAGGCTGCCGGGGGATCTCTTGAAGGCGCTCCGGCGGCACGAGATCACGGGTCTAACGGGTGTACCGCCCCTGTGGGCACTCCTGATCCGGGGCGCAAAGTCCCTCAGGGAGAATCCGCTGACCCACCTGCGCTACCTGGCCAACACAGGAGGACGGATACCCCAGGCCAACCTCGACGAGCTCAGGGCTCTGCTCGAGCCCGCGGGGACGAAGATATTCCTGATGTACGGGCTGACGGAGGCGTTCCGCTCGACCTACCTCCCTCCCGAGGAGATCCACCGTTCCTCCCCCGAGCAGGGCAACTGCATCGGCAAGGCGATACCGAACACCGAGATCATGGTGATAACCAAAGGGGGCCAAGAGGCCGCCCCCGGGGAGCCTGGCGAACTCGTCCACCGGGGCCCGACCGTGGCGATGGGCTACTGGGGCAACGAGGAGGCCACACGGAGGGCTTACCGCCCGAACCCTCTCGCCCCGCCGGAGCTGCTCGACGTCGAGCGGGTCGTCTACTCGGGGGATACCGTGAAGCGGGACGAGGAAGGGTACCTGTACTTTCTCGGACGCGAGGACGCCATGATAAAAAACCAGGGCTACCGCCTGAGCCCCGAGGAGGTCGAGAACCTCCTCCTCGGCTCCGGGCTCGTGCATGAGGCCTGCGCCTTCGGGGTCGAGAACCCCGCCGTCGGGCAGGATGTGATCGCCGTGATCTCCTTGCGGGACGGCGGCGAAGAGGCCGTGGACAAGATCAGGGAGTATGTCATAGAGAACGGACCACCCTACATGGTACCCAGGGAGATACTCGTCAGGGACGAGCTGCCCAAGACGGGTTCTGGCAAGATCGACCGCAAGGGGATAAGCAGTGCTTACGCAAACGGATAAAGCTCAGGATTTGGCGGTGCGCTTTGGGGGGGAGAGCGGGGGCGAGTTCGCCCCTGGCGGCATCCCCATCTCCGGGCTGGCACGGGAGTACGGGACGCCCTTCTACCTCTACCACGGGGAGATGATCTCGGAGAGGGTCCGCCGCGTGAGGGAGGCTCTGAGTACGGAGGTCTCCTACTCGGTCAAGGCGAACCCGAGCCTCGGGGTGTGCCAGCTCATAGCCTCAGAAAGGGAGGCGGGGGCCGAGGTCGCCTCCTCGGGGGAGCTGGCGGTGGCGCTCGGGGCAGGCTTCGAGCCCGCGGACATCGTCTTCGCGGGCCCCGGCAAGACCGACGACGAGCTCAGGCGCGCCGTCATGGAGGGCATCTTCGCCGTCAACGTCGAGTCCCTGGGCGAGATCGACCGCCTCGCCCGTATAGCCCGCGAGCTGGACAAGAGCATCGGGGTGGGGCTCAGGATCAACCCTGCGGCCCAGCTGATGGGCTCGGGGATGCGCATGGGTGGGACGGTCGGGCAGTTCGGCATGGACCAGGCGGAACTCGGGGAGGCGGTACGGAAGACGCTCTCCCATTCCGAACTCGTGCTGCGCGGGGTCCACGTCTACACGGCGACACAGGTCTTCGAGGTCGAGCCCTTGCTGGAGCATTGCCGCAACATACTGGAGATCTCGCTCGAGGCGGCGGACTTCGCCGGTCATCCCCTCGAGATGATCGACTTCGGCGGCGGCTTCGGGGTCCCCTACTTCGAGAAGATGACCGAGTTCGACCTCGACGGCTTCGCCGCAGGTTTTCGGGAGTTGCTCTCCTCGTACCGCTCCGATTCGCGCCTCGCAGGGTGCCGCTTCCTCTTCGAGCTGGGGCGCTACCTGGTGGCCGACGCCGGCGTCTACGTCACCGAAGTCGTCGACGTGAAGGAGACGAGGGGCAAGACCTTCGTGGTTACGGATGGGGGTATGAACCACCACCTCACGGCGACGGGAAACATGGGCCAGGTATTCAGGAAGGCCTATCCGCTCCTCAACCTCACCCGCATGGGCGGGGTGCCCGAAGAGGGCGTCGCCGTCGCCGGACCGTGCTGCACGCCGTTGGATACGTTCGGCAACAACATCCCCCTGGCCGCCCCGGAGGCGGGGGATCTGATCGGGGTCTTCTACAGTGGGGCTTACGGCTACTCGGCCTCCAACCTGGGCTTCCTGAGCCATCCCGCGCCGGCCGAAGTCCTGCTCTGGCGAGGCGGGGCGCACCTGCTGCGTCC
>DATFPF010000067.1:0-7656 GCA_035264945.1 Rubrobacter sp. | reverse complement strand
TAAGCGGCTTCCTGGCGGTGCCCGTGGGCCCGGCGGGCGACGGGCGGGGGGCCGTGATCGTCGGGGGAGGGGAGTTCGGCGCGGAGGAGGAGCGGGTGCTGCACCTGATCTCCGGCGTGGCCGGAACCGCGCTCGAAGGCGCGGAGGACGCACCTGGCGGACGGGACCCCGTCTCGGGCCTGCCGAACCGCGCTTCGCTTGACCGCGTCCTTCGCCGGGAGCTCGCGCGCGGCCGGGCCCTCACGGTCTTCGCCGTCGAGGTGGGCGGTCTTGGCCGCCGCAACACGACCCGGGGCTTCGCGGCGGGCGACGACCTCATCAGGCGGGTCGGCCGGAGGCTCGGCAGGAACCGGCGGGCGTTCCGCTACGGGGGCGACGTGCTCGTCGTCGTGCTGGGCGGGACGGCCGAGGCGAGGGCCCGCCGCGCGGCGCTGGCGATCCGGCAGGCCGTCTCGGACGAGGCGTGGGAGGCCGAAAGGCCCGCCGTCGGCTTCGTGCACGCCGGCCCCGGGCAAGAGGACCCCGACCTCGTGCTGAAGTCGGCCCTGCTCGCGCTCCGGGAGGCGAAGGACGAGGCAGACAGCGTCGTCGGCTTCTCCGACCCCACGGAGGCCCCCGCGGCCGGCGGCCGGTCAGCCGGGATAGTCGAGGTCCTGATAGGCGCGCTCGAGGCGAAAGACCCTGGCATCGGGGAGCACCTGTGGGGGGTATCCAGGATCTCGCGGGGCATCGCCAGGGGACTCTCCCTGACAGGGGAGCAGGTGGAGGATCTCGTCACGGGGGCGCTGCTCCACGACGTGGGCAAGATCGGGGTCCCCGACCGCATCCTGCAGAAGCCCGGACGGTTGACCGAGGAGGAGTACCGGTTGATCACGCGCCACCCGGCCCTCGGGGTCGAGATCGTCGCCCCGGTGGGGGAGATGGCGCCGGTGCTGTCCGTGGTGAGGCACCATCACGAGCGCTTCGACGGTAAAGGCTACCCAGACGGGCTGCGCGGCGAGGAGATACCGCTGCTGGCCCGCATCGTCTCCGTGGCCGACGCGTTCGACTCCATGGTCCGCGAACGGCCCTACGGCTACAGCATCTCCCGGGAGGCGGCCCTTGAGGAGATCCATGCCAACTCCGGCACCCAGTTCGATCCCCGCGTCGTGGACGCGCTGATAAGGGTCGAGCAGGAGCACCCCGACCGGCGGGCCAGCTCCGCCACCTAGGGCAACGCGCGAAGGGGTCGGGCCTCGTCGCGAACATCGACGGCTATCGGCTCTTCCTCGCTTTTCTGGTGTCGGATGGTGCGGTTTGCTGTGGGCCTAAAACCCCGCAAACCGCTCTTGGGACCCGTCCTGCCGGCGCTGGTCCGGGGGCTCTGGTCAAGATACTTTGGTAGCAAATATCACGCATTTGCGTGATACGGACCCGTTCTGGCCCGTAGTACGCTGCGCGCGATGAGAGGTACGAGAAGGTGCCTCGGCGGTTGGCGGAACAACGCCCACGCGGCCGTCGCGGGGGCGTTACGGAAGACGGTCGAGGCCTTCCAGACGAAGCCACGGGTTCGGTGAGAAAAATGCTGGGATCTTCTTTGGAATTGCCGACCGGATACACAATGGAGAGGGACCCGGACGTGTTCGTCTTGCGACGGACCGACGGATCCATGGTCGGGGCTTTCAGCGCCCGCGGGGCCGTACCCGAAGACGTCCGGCGTGCCGTCGAAGAGAGCCGCCACCAGGGGGCGCCGGCCGCCCGTCGGGGGGAGGTCCTGGACCGGCCTTCCTTGAAGGCGCGATTTTTCGGGCGTTTCGAGCTATTTTGCGGGGACGACCCCGTTCCCCTGGGGCGCAACGGCAAGGCGCTGAATATCCTCAAGTACCTGCTGGCCAACCGCTCCCGCCCCGTCTCCCAGGACCACCTGATGGGCTGGTTGTGGCCCGACTCCAGCCTCAAGAAGGCCCGATGGTCGCTCAACTCCGCCGTCCACGGCCTGCGCAAGCTCCTGGGCGGCTGCCCTTCGCTTGACTCCGTCGGTTGCGTGCTGCTCGAGGAGGGGCGCTACCGCCTGTGCCCCACCATCCGGGTGACGACCGACGTGGACGAGTTCGACGGCCGCTATCGGGAGGGCCTGCGCCTCGAGGGGTCCGGCCGGACGGTGGAGGCGGCCGCGGAGTACGAGGGGGCCGTGGGGCTGTACCGGGGCGACTACCTGCCCGAGGACCTCTACGAGGACTGGACGATGGTAGAGCGCGAGCGGCTCTCGAACGCCTACGTGGACATGCTGGGCCGGCTCGCCGCCCACTACGCCGAGAGCGGCCGGCCCCGGGAGTGCATCGGCGCATGCTACAGGATCCTCGAGAAGGACCGCTGCCACGAGGACAGCCACCGCCTCCTGATGCGGTGCTACGTCCAGCTCGGGAGGCGGGGCGGGGCGGTACGGCAGTACAGGATGTGCGAGAGGATCCTGAGCCGCGAGTATGGCACCGCCCCCTCCCCCGAGACGCGAAACCTGTTCCTGGGCCTCCTCGGGCAAAAGGGCTAGAAGCCTTCCTCGCGAGCCGAAGAGGCCGCGCCTGGGGGTTGGCGTGCGGACGCCCCGCACGACGCGTACATTGCGCGCTAGGCTCCGGTTCCCTTCTTTGGTGCTCTGCTACGGGGCCTTCTGGGGCGTCATGTCGCCGAGGGCCACCGTCCCCGAGGTCCCGTCCACCGTCAGGTCCTGGCCCGTGGCTATGAGTCTCGTGGCGTCGGGTACGCCGACGACGGCCGGGATGCCGTACTCGCGGGCAACGATGGCCCCGTGGGACATCGGGCCCCCCATCTCCATGACCAGGCCGCCTGCCGTGAGGAAGAGGGGCGTCCAGCCCGGGTCGGTCGAGGGCGCCACCAGGATCTCGCCCGGCTCCAGGTCCCCGTCGGCGGGGTCTAGCATGACGCGCGCCCGCCCGCTCGCCACGCCGCCGGAGGCCGGGGTGCCCTCGATGTCTCTCCCGGTGTCCCCGGCTCGGGCGTGGGCCTCTGCCTCCGGCTCGGTGCCGTTGGAGAGCAGCACGCGCGGGACGTGCCGGCGGCTGGTCTCCCTCTCGTACTCGGCCCGACGTTCGCGGACGAGGGTACGCAGGTCCTCGCCCCCCACGGCCCTCCGCGCCTCGGGCAAAGAGACGAAGAAGACGTCTTCGGCGCGCTCGAAGCGTCCGACCAGCTCCTCTCCCGCCGACAGCAGGAGCGCCCTGACCCGGGCGTAGAGCAGGATGATGCAGAACTTGGGCATCTCTCGCAGGCCTAGCAGAGACCGGGCCCTGCCCAGGAAGAACCCGACGAGCCGGCCGCGCAGGCGACCTTTGCGGGAGGCACGGCGGACCAGTTCCTCGATCATCTCGTCGGCCTGCTGCGACGCCCGTCGGAACTGTACGTCCGGCGCACGTTCCGGATCTTCGAGGCGCAGGTAGTTCGAGAGCACGCCGAGGATGTGCGCCGGGTCCTCCGACCACCGCGGCAGGCCGAGGTCGATCTCCGCCACAGCCCTATGACCGTAGGTTTCGAGGAACCGCGCGAGACCTTCCTGAAGCACGCCCGGCAGCGCGCCATCGTGGTACCGCAGTGCCAGCTCCCGCGAGGGGGTCTCTCGCACGGCCCGCGCGGCGGCAGGCTCCGCGCGGACGCGCTGGGCGAGCGCCCAGAGGTCCAGGTCCATCTCGGTGGTGGGGTTGTGCGGCAGCGCCCGCAACGCCACGCGCCGCTCGTCCTCGGTGGCGAGGTCCCCGAGCAGTTTGCCGGCCAGGGCGTTGGCGACGAGGCCTGCCACGAAGGCCGGGGGAACGCCGGGCAACAGGCTTGGCGGGCCGCCGAGCAGCAGGCGTTCGGCCTCGTCGAGCCGCCCCGCGGCGCCTGCGGGCTGTGCTCCCGCCTCGCGGAACCCCGCCGCGGTCCGCGCCGCCCGCCTCCGGGCTGCCTCCGGGCGCAGAAGAGCCAGGGCCGCGCGTTGCGGCACGCCCAGCCGGAGCAGCGGGGGCAGGACGGCGCGTATCGCGGGCCAGCGGCCCGAGGTGGTGGGGGCAAGTCGGGGATCTTCCGCGAGGCGGTGGAGGATCGGGACGGTGCGCGCCTCCATGTTGCGCATCGCCCGGTCGAGGAGCCCGCGTCCGAACGTGCTCCGCAGCGCCGGCGTGATGTCGACGAAGAGCCGGCCGGCGGCCTCGGCGTAGGGACGCGGGCCGGCGAAACGGTCGGCCGGCGGGTAGCCGAGAAGCGCGGAGATCGAGGACCCAATGAGCCGGAAAGCCTGACGCCCCATCGGCGTCAGGGGCTGGTAGACGCCCTGGGCTACGCTGGCCGAGAAGTAGACCCTCAGGTCGTCTTCTGGGTCCGGGGCTCCGGCCGGGAGGGGGAAGAGGGTTGTTATCGGGCGCGCCTGGAGCAGCCAGATCCGGCCTTCGGTGTCGATGGACCACTCCGTGTCCTGAGGTGCCCCGTAGTGCGCCTCGACGCGCGACCCGAGGTGCGCGAGCGCGCGGATCTGTTCGTCTGAGAGGCAGGCCTCCTCCCCTCGGGCCGGCTCGATCCGCCGCGTGCCGCCGCCGGGGTCCGCCACCACGGCCACGCGCTTGTCCCCCTGGCGTCGCTCGAGGATCTCGCCGGTCGCGGCGTCCACGACGAAGTGGTCCGGGTTGACGGCGCCTGAGACGACCGCCTCGCCGAGGCCGACGCTGGCATCGATGACGGCCTGACGGCGCCTGCCGGTTACGGGGTTCGCGGTGAAGAGGACGCCGGAGACCTCGGCGGCGACCATCCGCTGCACGACGACGGCGAGGCGCACGGCGCGGGGGTCTATCCCGTTCGTGGCCCTGTAGCTGACGGCCCTGTCGGTCCACAGGGAGGCCCAGCACCGCCCAACGGCGTCCAGGACGGGCCCTGTCCCCACGACGTTGAGGAAGGTGTCCTGCTGGCCGGCGAAGCTTGCCTGCGGGAGGTCCTCCGCGGTGGCCGACGAGCGGACGGCCACAGGGACGTCGTCCCCCAAAGCCTCGTATTTGGCGAAGATCTCGCGCGCCAGGTCGTCCGGGATCGAGACCTCGAGCAGCGCGGAACGCGCCGCCGCGGCGAGCTCGGACAGGCGCGCCGCGTCTTCTGGGGGCGTCGTGGCCAGCGCGGCGAGGGTCTCCGCCAAGTCGGCCTCGTCCGCCACCCGCCCGTAGGCCGCCGTGGTGACGCAGAACCCCCCGGGTACAGGCAGCTTCGCCCGCACCATCTCCCCGAGGTTCGCCGCCTTGCCCCCGACCAGGGGCAGCGCGGCGTGGTCTATTTCCCGAAAAGTCAGCGTGGGCTGAGCTTCCTCGACCCCCCGCGATCCGTTCATCCGTCACTCCTCTCCGGAGCGACGACCGTCGCCGCTCCTTTCCTACCCGGCTTCCGCTACCCTCTGACCCGCGAAGGCCATAACCCGAAGCCGATCAGGCGCCCGGGAAGGTCGCGCAGAAGGGGTATGCGGGGGAGGAGCCTCAGCGGGAGCGGGGGCGAGAACGGCCCGCTCGACCCGAGAGCGGGCGCCAGTACGTTCTTCTGCACCTGGGCCTGGACGGCCTGGATGACCCTGGTCGGCAGCTCCCGCCGCCGCTGCACCGCCGCGAGGTGCTTCTCGTTCACGGGGATCAGCCGCGACTGGCTCTCCCGCAGCGGGCCCGTGAGTATGTTCGCCGCGGCGACGGCGTCCTGAATGGCGTAGTTGATGCCCACGCCGGCCACGGGGCTCATCACGTGCGCCGCGTCCCCGATGAGCAGCAGCCCGGGCCCGTGCCACGTCGGGCAGCGGCTCGACTCTACCGAGAGCAGCGAGACCTTGCGCCAGTCCGTGAGGTGCTCCAGCCTGTCGGCGAACTCGGGGATGAGCCCAGCGAACTGCCGCTTGAGCTCCCCTATGCCTTCGTGGCGAAGCTCGGGGAAGCTGCCCTTGGGGATCACGTACCCAGCCTGCCAGTAGTCGTTGCGGTCGAGCATGATCGCGATGTGGCCCCGCCCGAACCGGCCGACGATACCTTCGCTGTCGCCGGGCTCCCTCGGCAGCTTGAACCAGAGCACGTCCATGGGTGGCGAGGTCTTTACGGGCTCTATTCCCGCGAGCCGCCGCACCCGGCTCCCGCGCCCGTCGGCGCCCACCACGAGCGCCGCCCTGACCTCATGCAGCCCGTCCTCGTCCTCGTAGCGCACGCCCCGCACCACGCCGCCCTCCTCGACGAGCTCCTTCACCCGCGCCCCCATCACTACCCGGAAGCTCGGGTACTTCTCCGCCTCGCCGACGATGAACTCCAGAAAGCTCGTCTGGGGCATTATGGTGATGTAGGGGAACTTCGTCCTGAGCCGGGAGAGGGTCGCCGGCGTGAAGGGCCCCGCGTCGGTCTGGATGGTGAAGCTGGCCACCCTGCTGTGGCGCAGTTGCAGCAGCCTGTCGGCGAGACCCAACTGGTCCATGATCTCCATCACCGAAGGGTGCAGCGTGTCCCCCCTGAACTCCCGATCGAAGTCCGGGTGCGCCTCCAGCAGCGTCACGTCGATTCCCTTTCGCGCCAGCAGCAACGCCAGCACCGCGCCGCCGGGCCCGCCGCCGACGACGGCGCAGGTCGTGCGAGTCACTTGCGTCGGCCCGCGGGGCTCCGCGCGGCCCGCGTCCGCCCTTTCCCTGTTCACCGTTGTCTTCGCCACGACAGGACCTCCTTCGCTGGCCTTCTCTAAACCTTCGGCCTCAACCCTTCGAGAAAGATGCCGACGGCCGTCTCCACGTGGTCTTCGTCGGTGAGGCCATCCTCGCCCAGCGCGGGGAAGACGATCTTGCTGGCGGCCTGCGGTATGAGCATCCCGACGAAGGCCCGCGCGCCTGAGCGGGTGTCGTGGGGCCGCAGACGGCCCAACTCGACCTGCCGCGACAGGTACGCCTTGAGGAAGCCGAGCACCCTCGCCGCCGTCGCCTTGCCGAGCATGTCCGCGAGTCCCGGGCGCCTCATGGCCTCGCCCACCAGGAGCTTCATCATGCGCTGGCTTACCGGGTTGTTCACCGTCGCGAAGTAGGCGCGCGCGATCTCCGGCAGCACCTCCTCCGGCGGGCGGTCCATCATGGACGCCGGATCCTCGATAACGCTCCGCAAGGGCGCGTGCGTCGTCAGCACCGCGTTGAAGAGGGCCTCCTTGTCAGGGAAGTACCAGTAGATCAGGGCCGGAGACTGCAACCCGGCGGCCCCCGCGATGCTCTTGATCGTCGCCCCCTTGAACCCCTTCGTCGAGAACTCCTCGAACGCCGCGTCCAGGATCTGACCCCGCCTCTCCGACTCCTCCGCCAACCGATCCTCCTTGATCGAACGTTCAATAACCGAAGCCTACTCGTGATTGAACGTTCTGTCAAGGACAAGAAGGGGTTCTGCTATCCTGCCGCGTCGAAGGTTAAACTTTCCCGATGAGTTACCCGTACGAAGGCGTGGACTTGAGGAAGCACCCGGATGCGTACCGCGTCGGGCGCGGGGAGCAGGGCGTCTTCCACGCAGAGCCGTACAAGGGCGAGTTGTTGCCGCTGTGGAGCTTCAAGACCGAGGAGGCGGCGCGGGACTCGTCCGTGGGCATCTACGCGAAGTTCGAGGAGTACCGTTCGGCGGGCGACTTCGTCGGGATGGACGTCGCCAGGAAGTA
>DATFPF010000066.1:0-2208 GCA_035264945.1 Rubrobacter sp. | reverse complement strand
CCAGACGGAGCCTACCTGGGAGGCGGGGTCCCTCCCGTTTACGGCGTCGTAGTCGAAGGTGTGGCGGGCGCCCCTCTTGGCGGCCCAGATCAGGGTCTCGTGCGCGTGGGCGAACGACGTACGGAGCGCGTTCGGCGGGGGGTCGGGCTTCTCCCACACGACGGAGTTGATCACCCTGAACTTCAGGGTCTGGAGCGCGAACCCGAGGCTGAAGATCACGTGGTGCGTGCCGCTGACCCAGATGGTCCCGTCGGGCTTGAGGACGCGCCGCGCCTCCCTCAGCCACCGCTCGTTGAACGCGTGATCCCTCTCGAAAGACCCGAGCGACCGGTCCCACGCGCCCTTGTCCACGGGTCCCACGCGCCCGTTCTTCACCGTGACGCCGCCGTTGGAGAGCCGGTAGGGCGGGTCCGCGAACACGGCGTCCACGCTCCCAGCAGGCATGAGGCGCATGAGCTCCACGCAGTCGGCGAGGTAGACCACCGCCCCCGGCTCGCCGAAGGCCTCAAGCTCTCTGAGTTCCATCCCCTATTTGTAGGAACGGCGAGGCCGAAACTTTAGGCCGGGCGAAGCGGGCAGCCAGAAAGCTGAAGCCTGAGATTGACGCGCTCTGCCCGCGGCGGCTTCTCCCGGCTACCCTCGAGTTGCCAGATCGAGCACGGTCGAATACAGGACCTTGCAGCCGGCTTCGCAGTCCTCCGGGCTGCTCCGCTCCTTCGGGTTGTGGCTGATGCCGTCGCGGGAGCGGACGAAGATCATGCCCATGGGGCACAACCCCGCGACGTGCATCCCGTCGTGCCCGGCGCCGCTCGGCAAAGTGAAAGGTCTCATGCCTTCTCGTTCGCAGGCGGCGGCTATGGCCGCCTGGATCTCCGCGGAGCACGGCGCCGGCGGGAGGCGCTGAAGCTCCTCGAACTCGAGCCCGATGCCGCGACGTTCGCACGCCTCCCCGGCCCGCTCCCGGATGCGCCCCTCGACCCGGTCGCGCACCGCCCCATCTATATCGCGCAGGTCCAGCGAGAGCTCCACCCGCCCCGGTATGATGTTGATGCCGCCGGGCCTCGCCCCTATCCGCCCCACGGTCCCGACGGTCGACCCGGTGGCGGAAGCCTCCTCTTCTATTATGCCGACGACCTCGGCCGCCGCGGCCAGGGCGTCGCGGCGGGCACCCATGGGCGTCGTCCCCGCGTGCCCTGCCTCCCCGGCGAACGAGAGATCCAGCCACACAGGGCCCGCGATGCCCGTCACGACGCCGACCGGTAGGCCCTCCGCTTCTAGCACCTTGCCCTGCTCGATGTGAAGCTCCAGGTAGGCGGCGAGAGAATCGGAGGATCTGGCCGCCTCGCCGATTCTCGCGGGGTCCAGGACGGCGCCGCGCATCGCCTCGGCCACTGAGACGCCGTCCTGGTCCTCGTGGCGCAGGTCTTCTTGCGAGAGCTCGCCGGTGAGGGCGCGGCTGCCGATCATGCCGAGCGAGAACCTGGCGCCCTCTTCGTCGGTGAAGGCGACGACCTCTACCGGCCGTTCAGTCTCGACGCCCTCTTCGTCCATAATCTGGAGCACCTCGATGCCGCCGATGACCCCGAGCGGCCCGTCGAAGTCGCCACCGCCCAGGACGGAGTCCAAGTGCGAACCCACGAGGACGGCCGGGGCCCCGGGGTCACTCCCCTCCCTGCGCCCGAAGAGGTTGCCTGCCGCGTCCTCGCGCACGGCGAGCCCGGCCTCCCGCATGTACGAGGCGACGAGGTCCTTGGCCGCCCGCTCCTCTGGCGTAAAAGAGAGGCGGGCGACGCCTCCCTCCTCGTGTTTGCCAATCTCGGCCAGCTCCGAGAGCCTCGTCCACAACCGCCAGCCGTCTACCACGTAGCGCCCCTCCCGTTCGCGTATCCTGCCCACCCCACACATGCTAACGCGGGTTCGGGTTCGGAGGTTCTAGGCTCTAGGTTTTGTGGTCGAGGGAACCCGCTACCTCAATGCCTCAGTGCCTCTTTCCGGCCAGGGGGCGGGCCTCGTCGAGGGCCATAGTCAGCGCGTCTGGCGTTAGGCCGTGGGCCGTCACGCCGTCGCGGCCGGTAACGGTGCTGGCGGCGAGCAGGGTGTTCAGGATCGCCGCCTCGGTCGCCTCGGCTGCCGCGTGGAAGAGCGGGGACATGCGCTCGTTCGGGAGCATACTTACGGGCACGGACTGCGGTATATCCGCGTCTAGGA
>DATFPF010000065.1:0-1588 GCA_035264945.1 Rubrobacter sp. | reverse complement strand
CCCCTCGGAGGCGTCCGGCAGCTCGCGGTCGCGGGCCAGGTAGTCACCGGACTCGCACACGGGCCCGACGAGGTCGGCGTTGGCGACGGAGCCATCCTCGTTTACGGAGAGGACCTCGTGGTGGGCGTCGTAGAGGCTCGGACGAAGGAGGTCGTTCATACCAGCGTCGGCGACTATGAAGCTCTTCTCGCCGCTCTTCTTGCGGTAGACGACGCTGGTCAGGAGTACCCCGGCGCCGCCGGCGATGTAACGGCCCATCTCGCACAGGATCTTCGTCCCCGTCGCCTCGAGCATGGGCCTGATGGCGTCGACGAGCTCCCTCGGGGTCGGGGTCTCCTCGTCCTTGTAGGGGATGCCGAGACCGCCGCCGATGTTGAAGTAGCGGATGTCGAAGCCGCGGGTCCCCAGCTCGTCGACGAGACCGGCCGAGCGTTCCACGGACTCCGTATAAGGGGTGAGCTTGGTGATCTGGGACCCTATGTGCTGGTGGACCCCGATCAGGTCGATGCACCGGTAGTCTCCTACACTTTCGGCCAGGGCGAGCGCCTCGTCCACAGGGATGCCGAACTTGTCGCGGCCCCTTCCGGTGGCGACGTGGTCGTGGGTCCCGGCGTCGACGTCGGGGTTGACGCGCAGAGATACGCGGGCCCGCTTGCCGAAGCGGGCGCAGAGGCGGTCGAGGTGCTCCAGCTCGGAGGCCGACTCGACGTTGAAGAGCAGGATGCGCTCCCCGAGCCCCGACATGAGTTCCTGCCCGGTCTTCCCGACCCCGGCGAAGACCACCTTCTTAGGGTCGAACCCGGCCCTCATCACCCTGTAGAGCTCCCCGCCGGAGACTATATCTGCGCCGGCCCCCAAAGAAGCGAGCGTCCGCAACACGGCGAGGTTCCCGTTCGCCTTGACGGCGTAGCAGACCAGGTGATCCAGGCCCGCAAAGGCGTCGTCGAGCTCGGTGTAAGCCCTCTGGAGGGCGGCGTGGCTGTAGACGTAGGCGGGGGTCCCCGCCGCCGCGGCTATCTCGGAGAGCGGCACGTCCTCACAGCGGAGTCCGCCCCCCTCGTAGTGAAAGTCGTCCAAAACGTACCTCCTCATCTAGCCGGGGCGTGCTATATTTCTGGCTCTGCCGTTGGAGCCGTAGGGAGAATATACTCCGTGCCGAACCCCCGCGCGACACACGAGACCAGAAAGCCACGCTTACTCCTTAACCCCATACTCGCTGGGCAGGGAGCCTACCCGCTTCTCCGCCTCGACGAACGCCGCCAGGAGCTGGAAGACAAGGGGGTGCGCCTCTTCGACTTCGGCACCGGCGACCCGCGCGAGCCGACGGACGAGAGGATCCGCCGCGCCCTGATAGACGGCGTCCCCGAGGTCAGCAGATACCCGAGCACGGAAGGCAAGCGGGCGCTGCGCGAGTCCTTCTGCGGCTGGATGGAACGCCGCCACGGGCTCGCGCTCGACCCCGAGAGCGAGGTCCTGCCGGCGACGGGCTCCAAGGAGGCCATCTTCCACGCTCCCCTGGCCTTTTTGCACCACTCGCACGGGCGGCGCGGCGTCGCCTACGGCACGCCCGGCTACCCCGTCTACGAAA
>DATFPF010000064.1:0-9856 GCA_035264945.1 Rubrobacter sp. | reverse complement strand
CTTGACAAACGGAGCGCGGTTCCATATTGTATAGGAACGGCGTTCCGCTTAGACATGATACCCGAACGGACGTCCGAGGACCGAGCCACAAATGGCAATCACGAACTGGGTCCACAATGGAGGAACACGCTTATGCGATACCGCACCTTAGGCCGCACCGGTGTTCAGGTCAGCTCTCTCATGCTCGGCGCGATGAACTTCGGCCAGATCGGACGCACCACCCAGGACGAGGCCACCGCCATCGTCGATGCGGCCCTCGGGGCCGGGATCAACCTCATCGACACCGCCGACATGTACAGCGGCGGCCAGTCCGAGGAGATGGTCGGCAAGGCCATCGCCGGGCGACGCGACGACATCGTGCTCGCCACCAAGGCGAACATGCCGATGGGCGACGAGCGTAACCACCAGGGCAGCTCGCGCCGCTGGCTGACCACCGCACTCGACGACAGCCTGCGCCGCCTCGGCGTCGATCACGTCGACCTCTACCAGATCCACCGCTGGGACCCTACGACCAGCGACGAGGAGACGCTGTCGGCGCTGACCGACCTGCAGCGCGCGGGAAAGATCCGTTACTTCGGCTCCTCGACCTTCCCGGCGTACCGCATCGTCCAGGCCCAGTGGGCCGCCCGAGACAACCACCTGAGCCGGTACGTCACCGAACAGCCCGGCTACTCGATCCTGCAACGCGGCATCGAGACCCATGTGCTCCCCGTGGCCGAGCAGTACGGGCTCGGCGTGCTGGTCTGGAGCCCGTTGACCACGGGATGGCTGTCCGGCGCTGTCCGCGAGGGCCAAGAGATCACCACGAACCGCTCGACGGTCTTGCCGGAACGCTTCGACCTCTCCATCCCATTCAACCGCGCCAGGCTCGACGCGGTGGAGCAACTGGCCAAGGTCGCCGATGGGGCAGGTTTGACGATGATCCAGCTCGCGCTCGGTTTCGTGACGGCGCACCCCGCCGTGACCAGCGCGATCATCGGCCCCCGCACACTGGACCACCTGCACTCTCAGCTCGCCGCCGCGGACACCGTGCTGTCCGCCAACATCCTCGACGCGATCGACGCGATCGTCACACCCGGCACAGACCTCGCCCCCCACGAGAAATTCGACACTCCGCCCGCCCTGCTAGACCCGTCACTGCGACGCCGCTGACGACGCACACGCGAAGACGCCCCTAGCGGGCCGTAGCATCCCGCACGGCAGGGCGTGGGACTCGCCCGGTTACGCGGTTGGCACACACATCGACGGAACGGAAGGACCAACTGCCCCATGTCGCACAAGACCGGACCGCGTTTCGGGATCATGACGGCCCCATCGCAGGTCAACTAT
This sequence comes from Rubrobacter sp., assembly GCA_035264945.1. Lineage (GTDB taxonomy): Bacteria > Actinomycetota > Rubrobacteria > Rubrobacterales > Rubrobacteraceae > Rubrobacter_D. The sequence continues at coordinate 8,527 of DATFPF010000064.1, read as the reverse complement.
CGCGACATTCTGCGGGTCTGGCGCGAGGCGGACACGATCCCGAAGATCGAGCATGCGTGGCTGTTCGATCATCTCATGCCGATCAGCGGCGACCCGAACGGACCGACCTTCGAAGGCTGGACACTGCTCTCGGCCCTCGCCGCACAAACCCAACGGCTGCGCCTCGGGCTGCTCGTGACCAGCAACCGCTTCCGACCGCCCGCGATGTTGGCCAAGATCGCCGCGACCGTCGACGTCGTCTCCGGTGGGCGGCTCGACTTTGGCATCGGCGCAGGCTCACGACCGGGCCACCCTTTGGCCCGGCGTGAGTACGAGGCGCACGGTCTGCCCTTCCACGACTCCGCCTACGCGGTCGGGAGCCTCGCCGAAGCGTGCACGGTCATCCGGCGGTTGTGGACCGAGGCCGAACCGTTCGACTTCGACGGCGCCTACCTCCACCTCACCGGAGCGTTCTGCAACCCCAAACCCGCCCAGCGGCCCCATCCGCCTATACTGATCGGCGGACGCTCCACGGCGACGCTGCGCGTGGTCGCCGAGCATGCCAACCTGTGGAACATCCCCGGCGGCGACATCGATGACGCCGTCCGTCGAGGCGCTCTACTTGACCGCTTCTGCGCCGAGATCGGTCGCGATCCCGCCTCGATCACCCGATCCATCGTCCTGCCGGTCTCCTACGACCACCCCGGCGACACCCGGGACTCGATCGCTGAAGCCACCGACGCCAGCTTCCAGCACATCGTCCTAGGATTGCCCGCCCCGTATCCCGCCAACGTCGCACGATGGGTCACCAACGAGCTCATCAACAAGTCGGGGCATCAATAGTAGACGGGTAAATTCCAACGATCTTGGATCTAGCACCCGCTACTTTGGACTCGCCCTGGAAGCACTGGCCGCGGAGGGAATCGAAGGGCGCACCGAGGACTTCGAGCGGCCCTCGCCCCTGCGCAACGACCACACCAACCTGCTCGGCCGCTACCGGTTCTTGCTGGCCGAGGACCTCCCGCAAGGCGGCCTGCGTCCTGTGCGGAGGCCGGGCATCCTGGAGGATGAGTGAACGTTCGTTCAAATCGTTAGGGGGTGTCTTTGTTCGAGTAATACTCAAAGGCCCCTTAGTAGAGCACGCCAGCGGTGACGAAGCGTTGGAGGCATGGCCCGGAGAAATCGCGCGATTTCGAGGTTGGGAGGGTAAACGGGGCCGACAAACGATACTGCAAGGTAGACACGCCAAGGGACTTGACCACGAACAGCGGGCATTCCCGGAGAGAAGACGTGGAGCCGAGGGGGATCGAACCCCTGACCTCCGCGCTGCCAGCGCGGCGCTCTCCCAGCTGAGCTACGGCCCCAGAAAATCCGTAAGAGTATATGCACCGCGTCTAGGGGTGTCAACGTGGTGCGGGATGAGTCGGGAGGCTACCCCTGCCAGTGCTCCTGGGGGGCGCTGCGCCAGAGGGATTCGAGGCGGTAGTAGTCCCTTGCCTCGTCCGTGAAGACGTGGACGACGACGTCGAGGAAGTCGACGCTGATCCAGGCCGAGCCCTCGTCCACGCGCTTGGAGCGGGGTCGGTGTCCGGCCTCTATCATCTTGTCTATTACCTCTTCGGCTACCCTGCGCGTCTGCCGGTCGGTCTCGGCGCTCGCTACCACGAAGTAGTCCGCGTAGGAGACGAGCTCCCGCAGGTCTATTATGGTAACGTCCTTGCCGAACATCTCGGCCGCCGCGCGGGCCGCCGTCTCGGCCATCTCGCGCGTGACCTCCTCGCCCCTGGTAGCGAAACCCTGCCGCCGGGCGACGGACTCGTCCCCCATCACCGAACTCCCTCCTTCAAGTGCTCCCCTTCCGTCCGTTTTCCGTCCCCTTCATAGAGCCTCCTCTGGCTGATGATCTCCCACACCTTCTCCGGCACGAGGTACCTTATGCTCTTGCCCTGCAACATCCTGCGGCGTATCCCGGTGGCGGAGATGTCCACCCGCGTGCACTCGACGGGGAAGATCCTGTCGAAGTTGCGCAACCCGGCCTCTAAGTGGTCGAGCTTGGACAGGTCGTAGCCGGGCCTCGTCGCCGCCACCATCACAACCTCTTCGAGCAGGCGGTCCGGTTCCTTCCACGAGAGCAGGTTAGAGACCTCGTCGGCTCCCGTGACGAAGAACCACTCGTCCTCTGGCGAGCGCGCCTTCAGGATGCCAACGGTCTCGACGCTGTGCATGGGCCGCCCGGCGTCGACCTCGACGCGGTCCGTGGAGAAGCGCTCGTTGCCCGCCACGGCGGCCTCGACCATCGCGTATCTGTCCTCCGCCGTGGCGCGGACGCTCGATGCCTCCTTGTGTGGCGGTATCCCGCCAGGCACGAAGATAACGCGGTCAAGGCCAAGCTCTCCCATCACCTGCTCGGCGATGATCATGTGCCCCTGGTGCACGGGGTCGAAGGTGCCCCCGAAGATGGCTATGCGCATCCGAACCTCACCTGAAATCGAACACCGCCTCCCCGATACGCACCTCGTCGCCTGTCTCGGCCCCTGCCCGCCTTAGCGCCCCGACGACGCCGCTCTTCTCAAGCTCCCGCTGGAAGCGCTCCACGCCCTCGGGGTTCTCCCAGTCGGTCTTGAGCGCGAGCCGCTCCACGTCCTCGCCCGCGACGACGAAGCCGCCGTTCTCCTTGCCGATCTGGAGCCCCTTCCAGGTCGGGCGGTAGACCCTGTGCTCCCGCTCGTTGGCCGGCATCGCGGCCCGCTCCCCGAGCCTGCGCACCATCCCCTCGACGTGGTCCCTGAACGCGGCGACCCCCTCCCCGGTCTCGGCGGAGATGAGGAAGGCCCCGGGGAAGGCCTCGCGCAGGTACGCGCGCAGCTCCTCGTCGAGGAGGTCTATCTTGTTGAGCGCGGTGACGGTCGGGCGCCCCGAGAGGCCGGCGGCGTGTAGCTCGGCCACGAGGGTCCCCTGCGCCCCTTCGGGGTCCTCGCTCGCGTCGAGGACGAGGGCGAGGAGCCTGGCGCGGGCCACGTGGCGCAGGAAGCGGTTCCCGAGGCCCCTGCCCTCGCTGGCGCCGGAGATCAGACCCGGTATGTCCGCAACCACGAACGGGTTCGGGTGGGTCTTCTCGTCCACGACGCCGAGCTGCGGGGTGAGGGTGGTGAACGGGTAGTCGCCCACGCGCGGACGGGCGGCGCTCATGACGCGCAGCAGGGATGACTTGCCGGCGTTCGGCAGGCCCACGAGCCCTACGTCCGAGAGGACCTTGAGCTCGAGCAAAACCTCGCGCTCCTCCCCCGGCAGCCCCCGCTCCCTGAAGGCGGGCGCCTGCCGCGTGGAGGTGGCGAAGGAGCCGTTCCCCCGCCCACCCTCCCCGCCGCCGGCCACCACGAAGGAGGCCCCTGGCTCGGAGAGGTCCGCGAGCAGGCCGTTCTCGTCGAAGACCTGGGTGCCGACGGGTACGTCTAGGTGCGTGTCCCCGCCGCGCTCGCCGGCGCGGTTGTTGCCTGAGCCGTGCCTGCCGCGGTCGGCCTTTATGACCTGGCGGCGGGCGTACGGCTCGAGGGTTGTGAGGTCTTCGGTGGCGTGCAGGATCACGGACCCGCCGTCGCCGCCGCGCCCGCCGTCAGGGCCGCCCCGCGGCTTGTACTTCTCGCGGTTGAAAGAGACGCTGCCGTCACCGCCGCGTCCCCCGCGGACGGTAAAGCGGGCTTCATCGACGAACTGCAAAGGGGCTACATACCCCCGATAAGCGCGGTCCTCAGGCCGTGGCCTCCTCCAGGACGGGCTGCTCTATCACGCGCACCATGCTCTTGCCGCGGGTGCGCCCGAAGTCCACCCTGCCGTCCACCTTGGCGAAGAGCGTGTCGTCGGAGCCCTTGCCGACGTTCTGCCCGGCGCGGACCTTCGAGCCGCGCTGGCGCACGATGATGCTGCCGGCGGTCACCGTCTGGCCGCCGTAGGCCTTCACGCCGAGGCGCCTGCCCGCCGAGTCGCGGCCGTTGCGGGAGGACCCGCCGCCCTTCTTATGAGCCATCCTTAAACCTCCAGAACCTTGACCCGGGTCTGCGCCTGGCGGTGCCCGGTCTTTTTGCGCGAGTTCTTCTTCGCGCGGTACTTGTATATGTGGATCTTCTCCCCGCGTAGGTGCTCGAGTATCTCGACCCGCGCCGTCCGGGCGCCGAGGTCGAAGCCGTCGTCGTCGACCGTGAAGCCGACAGGGAGCTCGACCGAGTCCCCGACGTCGCCCTTCACGCGGTCGAGGACCAGCTCCTGGCCCTCCCTCACCCTGTACTGTTTTCCGCCGCTCTTTACAACCGCAAACATCCACCGCTCCTAGAACTTTTCAAAAGGATCGAACAGGCTCTACGACGCAATAGTATACCCGCCTGGACCCCCGGCTACCAGGAGAGTCCTACACCTTCGGGTTCTTGGATGCCTCCGAGCGCGAGCGCATGGCTATGCTCTGCAGCAGGCCGAGGGACATCACGCTCACCACGAGGCTGCTTCGGCCGTAGGAGATAAAAGGCAGCGGGATGCCCGTCACGGGCATTATGCCCATCGTCATGCCGACGTTCACGAGCACGTGGAAGAGGAACATGGTGCCGATACCCACGGCGATAAGGACCCCGAAGCGGTCGCGGGAGATGGTGGCGACGTGGAGTATGCGCCAGATCAGGACGAAGAACAGGAAGATGAGGGCCATGCTCCCCACGAACCCGAACCGCTCGGCAAGGTTCGAGAATATAAAGTCCGTGTGGTCCTCTGGCAAGAAGCCGAGGTTCGCAAGCGTCGTCGCGTCGAAGCCCTTGCCCGTGATGCCGCCCGAGCCTATCGCCATCTTGGACTGGGCCACCTGGTAGCCGAGGTCCCCTGACTGGCTCTGGCCCATAAAGGACGTGAGCCGGGCCACCTGGTACTCCTCCAGGATGCCGAGCTTGACCCCGAGCAAAAGGGAGAGGACGCCCGCGACTATGAGCCCCCCGAGCTGGATTAGGCGCGCGCCGGCCACGTAGGCCATCACCAGGAAGACCGCCCCGAAGACCGTTGCGGTCCCGAGGTCGGGCTGTACCAGGACAAGCAGGCCCGGTACCGCGATGACGCCGAGGGCCTTCAGAAATACCTCGTGCTCGTAGGCGGCCTTCTCCGCCAAGAACGCGGCGAGGACGACGACCATTAGCGGCTTGGCGAACTCCGAGGGCTGCACCCTCACCGGGCCGACGTCGAGCCAGCTCGTGGCACCGTTGGCCGTGGCGCCCATCAGCGTCACGGCCAGCAACATGAGTATGGCGACGCCGTAGATCGGGCGCAGAAAGCGGCGCCAGCCGCGGTAGTCGACGATCGCAAGCGGTACGGCCCCGAGGAAACCTACGGCGAAGCCAACGGCCTGGTTGGTGGCGTAGGCCTCCCTCGCGTCGGTGCCGGCCACGTAGACGGCAAGGACCCCGAAGCCGGAGAGCGCCAGGGAGACGAGCAGCAGCGGCAGGTCCATCGACCTCCACAGCCGGGGGTTCTCCTTCTTCGTCTTCCTTGCCTCTCTACGGAGAAAGTCTTCGCGGGTAAGGCTCAAGCGGACTCCCACACGCGGCTTTTGACGCTGACTATCCTCAACAGCCATCCTCCGACCAGGTAGGCAAGCACGGCGTTCAGCAGGGCGTCGGGTAGTATACCGGCGACGGCGTACTCCGCGAGCGGCGGCCCGCCGTAGCCGGCCAGGTTGCGGGCCGTCCACCCGAGCAGGCCGAAGGCGGCCACGCAGACCGCGACTACCTGCGAGAGCAGGACCCTCTCCGTGCCCTTGCGGCGCACGGCGCTAACCCTCCCCGAGAGGGCCCCGGCCGCGAGCCCGGCCAGCGCCCCGACCCCGAAGAGCCCGCTGCTCAGGGAGTCGAGCAGGATGCCCCCGAAGAAGCCTAGGAGCACGGCCTGAAGGTCCCGCAGGGGCGAGACGGCGAAGACGATGCCTATGAGGGCGAACTTCGGCGAGACGTAGCCGAAGGTAAGGTAGGGGCCGAGCACCGCCTCAAGAAGCGCGGCCGCGGCGACGATGATCGAGGCCCTGACGACGGATGGTTGCTCAACCATCCCCCTCATGCCCCCTTTCCGGCCCAGCCCACGATGACCCTCACGTCCTCGAGGTCGTCCGGGTTCATGGCCGGGTCGACCACTATCTTCTTGAACTGCTCGATGTCCTGGCTAGTTGCGGACTCGACGGTGCCGACGTAGAGCCCTGGCGGCTCGAGCAGGTCCCGCCCGGCGGCCCGGCCGCTGGTGACGACGTAGTCGCCCTCCTCGGCCCGCGCGCTCAGGTCGACGTAGTCGACGCCGAAGTAGCCCTCGAGGCTCGTCTTGAGCATCCCCTGGCCGAACGGGACGTTCTCGGCGGTGACGGCCGGCGAGACCTCGCCTGAGGCCGGGTCGAACTCGGCGGGTGGCACGATCCTCACCCCCGCCGCGAACATGCGGTCCGTGATTAGCATGACCTGGGCCGTGTGCCTGGAGACGTTCGTGGTCCGCCCGACGAGCGTGTTCTCCCCGACGACCACGGGCTGGTCGTCCTCTATCCCGTCCTCGGTGCCCACGTTTATGATGATCCTCTCGGAGAACTGGTCCCCCACGGGCGCCACCACCCGGGCGAGCGGCCCGTACTCGTAGACGGCCCGCTGTCCTTCGAGCAGGCCGCGCAGGCGCTCGTTCTCCTGCTGCAGCCGCGAGGTCTGGGCGGCGAGCGACTCGGTGTCGCGGAGCTCCGCGCGCAGGCGCTCCTCCTCTGAGTTGTCGAAGGCGTTGCCCACCCTGTCGGCCGTCTCCCGGATGGGCGAGAACAGGGCGCCGACCACTCCCCGGGCCGGCTGCAGGACCTCGGCGGCCCCGAGCTGGACCGTGTGCAGCGGGCCGCACTCGCCCTGGGCTGAGCAGTCCCCCTCCTTCACGTACACCGTGAAGAGGGCGAGGCTAACCACGCAGAGCACGCAGAGGGCCGCGAACCCGCTCGCCGCGCTGGACTTTCTCCGGCCCATGACGCCTTAAGCCGAGGAGAGCGCGCTGCGGTAGAAGTCGATCTCCTCCAGCGAGCGTCCGCTCCCGATCGCCACGCACATCAGGGCGTCGTCGGCTACGTGGACCGGGATGCCGGTCTCCCGCCTCAGGCGCTCGTCGAGGTGCCTTAGCAGCGCGCCGCCGCCGGCGAGGACCATGCCGCGGTCCATGATGTCCGAGGCGAGCTCAGGCGGGGTGCGGTCCAGGGTGTCCCTGACGGCGGCGATGATCGCGTCGACGGGGACGCTTATCGCCTCCCTGATCTCCTCCGAGGTGATCACGATGGTCTTCGGCAGCCCCGTGACGAGGTCGCGGCCCCGGATCTCCGCCGACTCCTCCTCCTCCAGCCTGAAGGCACTGCCAAGCTCTATCTTCAGCTGCTCGGCCGTCTGGGTGCCGATGGCGAGCTTGTACTCCTTCTGGATGTAGGTGGTTATGGCGTCGTCGATGTCGTCGCCGGCGATCCTTATGGAGGACTTGGTGACGATGCCGCCGAGCGAGATCACGGCGACCTCGCTCGTCCCGCCGCCGACGTCCACGATCATGGACCCCTGCGCCTCGTTTACGGGCATCCCCGCCCCGATGGCCGCCGCGAGGGGCTCCTCGATGGTGAAGGCCTGCCGCGCCCCCGCGGACTCCGTGGCCTCCTTGACGGCCCTCAGCTCGACCCCCGTAACACCCGATGGCACGCAGACGACGACGCGCGGGCCGACGAGGGAGCGGAAGATCCGGCGCTGGGCCTGGACCCTGCGGATAAAGTAGGAGAGCATCTTCTCGGTTACCTCGAAGTCCGCGATGACCCCGTCCTTGAGCGGCCTGAGGGCGACGATGTTCCCCGGCGTGCGCCCGAGCATGCGCTTGGCGCCGGAACCCACGGCGACCACCTTGTCGGTCTTGCTGTCGATGGCGACGACCGAGGGCTCGGAGAGCACGATACCCTGCCCCTTCACGAACACGAGCGTGTTCGCCGTGCCCAGATCTATCGCGACATCCCTCCCGAAGAGTCCTCCAAACATTCGCGCCCCATCCGTCCGAAGTTCAGCGCCCAAACCGCAAAGAAGGCGGCTAGAGCATTCCGTGTTCCTTCATACTAAAGTACCCGTCGCCCAAGATCACGTGATCTAGGACCTCTATCCCTATTATTTCGGACGCCTCCACGAGCCGCCTGGTCACGTCCCGATCCTCGCGGCTCGGCTCCACCTTGCCGCTAGGGTGGTTGTGCGCGAGCACCACGCCCGCGGCGCTCGCCCTTATGGCGGGCTTGAAGACCTCGCGGGGATGGACCAGGGAGGAAGACAACGTGCCTACCGAGATCGTCGGGCATTCAACGACCTCGTTCTTGGTGTTCAAGAGCACCGCGACGAAATTCTCCCGGTCAAGATTGGCGATCCGCCCCCTCAAAAGGCCCTCAACGTCCGCGGGTGAGGATATCACGGGACGCCCGGGGTTACGAACCCTCCCGAGCCGCTTTCCGAACTCGACGGCGGCCAGTATTATGCAGGCCTTTGCCTGCCCGACGCCC
>DATFPF010000063.1:0-2239 GCA_035264945.1 Rubrobacter sp. | reverse complement strand
CCCGCGCCTGGAGAAGAACATAGGGTTCGCCATGGTGCCCGTGGAGTACGGCGAGATCGGCACCGAACTCGAGGTCGAGCGCCCGGAGGAGACGGTCTCGGCCGTCGTGGCCGACCGGGTCTTCTTCAAGCCCGAGCACGCTGAGCAGACGTTGAGCGCCACGAGCTTCAGCAAGGGGGCGTAGCCGGGTAGCAGCAGGAGGCGGTATCGGGGCCGCCGGACCGCGTTGGTACGGCGGCCGTTGTTGACCCTCCGGGCGACGAGAAGAAGGTCGTGTGATGGAAGACAGGAGGAGCGCGCTGGTCGAGGCGCTGCGGAGACCTAGGTACGAGGTGATACCGCTCCCCGGCGTCGAGGAACGGGTGGCCGAGCACGTCCCGAAGCACGTGAAGCTCACGGTGACGGCCTCGCCGAAGAAGGGCATCGGGCCCACCCTGGAGCTGGCCGAGCGGCTCTCCGGAGAGGGCTTCGAGGTCGCCCCGCACCTCTCGGCGCGGTTGGTGCGGGGCGGGGCGCACCTCGGCGAGATCCTCGCGCGGCTGGGCGAGGTGGACATCCGGGACGTCTTCGTGGTGGCCGGCGACGCGCCCGAGCCCGCCGGTGAGTTCGAGGGCTCGGACGCGCTGCTCGAGGCGATGGACGAGATCGGGCACGGTCTGGAGGAGGTCGGCATCACCGGCTACCCCGAGAGCCATCCGCTTATCAGCGACGAGGTCACCATACAGGCGATGTACAAAAAAGCGCCGCACGCGACCTACATCACAAGCCAGATCTGCTTCGACCCCGAGGTCATAAACGGCTGGGTCCTGCGGGTGCGCAGGCGCGGCGTGAGGCTCCCGATCTACGTCGGTATGCCCGGCGCTGTAAGCATGACGAAGCTCATGCGGATCTCCTCGAACATAGGCCTAGGCGAGTCGGCCCGCTTCCTGAAGAAGTACGGCAACCGGTTCTGGCGGATGTTCATGCCGGGGGGCTACAGCCCTGACGCCCTGGTCGCCGGCGTCTCCCTGGAGGACCCGGAACGCGGGGTGCGCGGCTTCCATATCTACACCTTCAACGAGGTGGAGAAGACCGAGGCGTGGCGGCGCGAGGCGCTGGAACGGCTCGGGACGTCGCCCCACGAGAAGAGACACAAGGAGTCCACCGCATGAAATCCCCGACGCGTAGGTTCCCGAACGACCTCGAGATCGCCCGCCGGGCGAAGCTGAAGCCGCTGCCGGAGGTCGCCGAGGGCATCGGCATAGGCCCGCATCTCCTGGAGCCCTACGGCGACGCCGTGGCGAAGGTGAAGCTCGAAGCCATCGAGGAGCTCTCTGACCGGCCGAAGGCGAAGTACGTGGTTGTCTCCGCCGTCACGCCCACACCTCTAGGGGAGGGCAAGACCACGACGACGGTGGGCCTCGGGCAGGCGTTCTCCCACATCGGCAAGACGGCGACGGTAGCCGTGCGCCAGCCGGCGATGGGGCCGACGTTCGGGATCAAGGGCGGGGCGGCGGGCGGCGGCTACAGCCAGGTCGTGCCGATGGAGATGCTCAACCTCCACCTGACAGGGGACACGCACGCGGTAACGTCGGCCCACAACCTGCTCTCGGCCATGATCGACAACCACGTCCACCAGAACGACGACTTCTTCCGCGTGGACCGGCACAGCATCACCTGGCGGCGGGTCCTCGACGTCAACGACAGGGCCCTGCGCAACATCATCGTCGGCCTCGGGCCGCGCACCGACGGCGTGCCGCGCGAGACCGGCTTCGACATCACCGCGGCCTCCGAGGTCATGGCCATCCTCGCCCTCTCCACCTCGCTGCGGGACCTGCGCGGGCGGCTCGGGAGGATCGTGATCGGCAGCACCGTGGAAGGCGAGCCTATAACCGCCGAGGACCTGAAGGCCGCGGGCGCCATGGCCGTGATGCTGAAGGAGGCGATAAAGCCGAACCTGATGCAGACGCTCGAGAACACGCCGGTCTTGGTCCACGCCGGCCCCTTCGGCAACATCGCGACCGGCAACTCCTCCATCGTGGCCGACAGGATCGGGATCCGGGGCGGAGACTTCCTTATAACCGAGGCGGGTTTCGGCGCGGATATGGGCGCCGAGCGTTTCTTCAACATCAAGTGCCGCTACTCGGGGCTCAAGGCCGACGCGGCGGTCCTGGTCGCCACCGTGCGCGCCCTCAAGGCCCACTCGGGAAGGTTCGAGCTGGTCGCCGGACGCCCGATGCCGCCCGCGCTCCTTGAGGAG
>DATFPF010000062.1:0-5439 GCA_035264945.1 Rubrobacter sp. | reverse complement strand
CGCAGGATGTCCCCCTGGAACCGCGAAGCGGGGGCTCCCTCAGAAGAACCTACGATGACTACGTGCGGGAGGCCATGAACCGCCTGAGGCCCGGACGGAACGCGGGCTCCTGAAACGGCGCGGAGGGGGCGAAGGCCGCCCCTCTTCGGCCATCCTCCTGTGGCCCCTTCACCCGCGCGTCCGTGCCGGGAAGCGCCGCGTAGGACCGGGAGGATCGAACGTCACCATGCCGACGCGCAGGCAAGGCGGGCCCGCGGACCTTCGGCCTCAGGTGGGTTATCGGCGGTCTACTCCTTGAAGTGGCGGGCCTCTACCTCCTGGTAGTTGCCGCACTCTGGGCAGGTGAACGCCCTGACCTTCCTGGAGCCGTAGGCCGGGACGATGGTCGTCTTGTTCCAGTCGTGGACGAAGCCGCAACTCTCGCACCTCTGGCGGAACGTCACCACGGTGCCGCGCTCGTTTACGATCTTGCCGCCCGTCATCTCTATCGTCAAAGCGCCCCCGGAGAGTCGTGTGTTACCGTCCTCCTATTCTAAGCCCATCTGCCCCAGAATCTCTGTGAGCAGCGGGCTCTCGGCGTCGAGGAAGCCGTCCACTACGTCGTAGTGGTTCTTGCTGGGCAGGACGAGACGCTCGCCTTCTAGGCCCTTCGCCTTCCACGCCCCCAGGAACTCCTCAGACTGGCGCTTGAACTCGTCGGTCTCGTCCTCCCCGTAGGCGACGAGGAGGGGAGGGGCCGCTTCGGGGAGGCGGAGGATGGGGCTGTTTCTCCTTACCTGATCCAACCCGAGCTGCAGCTTGGGCTGGAGGAAGGTGTAAGGGAACGGCGCAAGGTCGAAGAGGCCGCTGATGGCGGTGGCGCTCTTGATCACGTCGGACGGCAGCCCGTATTCCCCCTCCCAGTCCGTCGCGAGCAGCATCGCCACGAGGTGCCCGCCAGCGGAGTGGCCTGCGACGTGGACGCGTTCCGGGTCCCCGCCGAAGCTACGGGCGTTCTCGTACGTCCACGCGACGGCGGCGCGGGTCTGGCGCACTATCTCGTCTATGGTGACGGCGGGGCTCAGCGCGTAGTTCGTCACCACGGTCGCCACGCCCTCGGATACCGGGCCCCGCGCGACGAAGCCGAACTCCTTGCTCGTGCGCAACACCCAGAAGCCGCCGTGAACGTAGACGAGGACCGGCGCGTCCTCCCCGGCCGGGTAGAGGTCCACGTGCTCGGCGAGGGTTGGGCCGAAGGGCACGTCTAGGTGGTGCGCGAGATCCCCGCGTACCCGCCAGCTCTCCCGCGCGCAGAACGCCTCGTAGAGGGAGGCCGCCTCCGGAAGCAGCTTTAGCAGGTCGTACTGGGCGTCGAGTTCCTCCTGCGTCGCGAAGTCGCGGTAGAGCACCCCGCTACCTCCCCAGCATCCTGCGCCAGAGCGGTCGCCCGGCGGGGCCCCCCGGCGCCGGCCGTCTCCCGGACTCCCCGAGGGGAGGTAGCCCGTGTTCTCGGCGCGTGGCGTTGCGGCCCTGAAGTACCTCCCCGTCCGCCTTCCAGTCCTCGCCGACCTCTGTGCGCAACTGCTCCTCGATGCGGGCAAGGGGCCCGCCTTCAACGCCTGATAGCCTCGCCGCCTCGTACTTTATGCCTAGCAGGAGGGAGTTCTTGTCTTCCAAAACAGGTTACCTACGCCCCGTAGGACTGCTCTATGCCGACGCGGCGTTCTTTTTTGAGCTCCAGCTTGGCGACGGCCGCGCGGTGCACCTCGTCAGGGCCGTCGGCGAGGCGGAGGATGCGCGACTCGGCCCAGAAGGCGGCCAGCGGGGTGTCTCCGGAGACTCCGGCCCCGCCGAAGGCCTGGATGGCACGGTCGAGCACGCGCAGGGTCGCGTTCGGGGCGGCGACCTTTATCTGGGCGATCTCCGAGCGGGCCTCCTTGTTGCCGACGGTGTCCATCATGTGGGCGGCCTTCAAGGTGAGCAGGCGGGCCTGCTCGATCTCCATCCTGGAGTCGGCGATCCACTCCATGATCACGCCCTGCTCGGAGAGCGGCTTGCCGAACGCCTCGCGGCTCTTCACCCGCTCGCACATCAGTTCCAGCGCCCTCTCGGCGACGCCTATCTGGCGCATGCAGTGGTGGATGCGTCCAGGCCCCAGCCTACCTTGCGCGATGGCGAAGCCCTTGCCCTCGCCCCACAGGATGTTCCCGGCCGGCACCCTCACGTTATCGAAGAGGATCTCGCCGTGCCCGTGCGGGGCCTCGTCGTAGCCGAAGACCGAGAGGGTTCGCTCTATCTCCACGCCGGGCGCGTCGAGGGGGACCAGGATCATGGACTGCTGCTCGTGCCTGGCGGCCGACGTGTCCGTCTTGCCCATGAAGATGGAGATCTTGCACCGCCGGTTGCCGGCCCCCGTGGACCACCACTTGCGCCCGTTGATTACGTACTCGTCGCCACCGGAGGTGCGCTCGATGCTTGCCTGGATGTTGGTCGCGTCCGAGGAGGCCACGTCTGGCTCGGTCATGCAGAATGCGGAGCGGATCTCGCCTTCCAGGAGGGGCTTGAGCCACCGCTCCTGCTGCTCCGGCGTCCCGTAGCGGGCGAGGACCTCCATGTTGCCCGTGTCGGGGGCGTTGCAGTTGAAGACCTCGGGGGCTATGAGGCTTCTGCCCATTACCTCGCACAGTGGCGCGTACTCCAGGTTCGAGAGCCCTGCGCCGTGCTCTGACTCTGGCAGGAAGAGGTTCCACAGGCCGGCCGACCTCGCCCTCTCCTTCAGCTCCTCCATGATGGGCGGCGTGCTCCAGCGGTCCTCGGAGGCCTCCAGCTGCTCGTGGAACGTCGCCTCGTTCGGGTAGACGTACTCGTCCATGAACGCCTCGAGCCTCTCCCGAAGCTCCAGCACCTTTTGCGGGTGATCGAAGTTCATCCTTTGTCTCCTTCCGTAAGGCCCAGAAACTCGACGAGGTCATCCAGCTCGCGCAGCGTCTCGGCGTCTAGGGCCGGGGCGGGGGGGCGCACGTGGGAGGAGCCGACGATGCCGCGCATCTTGAAGACCTCCTTGCGGATGCCCACGCCCCCGACGCCGAGCTGGGCCTCGAACCGGATGAGGGGCAGATAGCGGAAGAAGTGCTCCCGCGCCTCCGCCTCCTTCCCGTCCGAAAACAGCCGGTAGACCCGCACCAGCACCTCGGGGTAGGCGAAGCCTGTCATGATGCCAGCGGCACCCCGCGAAAGCTCCTCGTAGAAGTACATCCCGCCGAGCCCGCCGAAGATGCCGGCCCGTTTCTCCGGGCCTTCTATGCCATCTACAAGCGCCGAGATCTTGATGGTCGTCGGCGCCTCTTCGAGCTTGACGTACCGGCAATTCTCGACCCCGTTCATCACCCGAGAGATGAACCCGGCCGGCATCACCACGCCCGTGTTTACCGGCTCGTCCTGCACCACGACCGGCACGGAGACGGCCTCCGCGACCTCCCTGTAGTGCCCGAAGACGAGGTCCAGGTTCTTTAGGTTGTTGGGAGGCGCCACCATGACGGCCGCGGCCCCTAGCCCCTCGGCCTCCCTTGCCCTCTCTATGGTCACCCGGGTCGCGGGCGCGGAGCAGCCGACGACCAGCGGCGCTTCCCCCTCCGTGACCGCTAGGTAGCGGCTCGCCACCGCGAACCGTTCGGCGTCGGTGAGCTTGTGTGCCTCGCCCATGATGCCGAGAACCGTAAGGCCGTCTGCCCCAGAGGCAAGGTAGTGTTCCGCGAGGGCGTCGATGCCCGCGAAGTCCACGTCGCCCCCGTCCGTGAACGGCGTGAGGGCGATGGGGAAGACGCCTTGAAGGGACATGGGGGGCAGTATACAGGCCAGATTTTCCCGGCGCGGCGCTCCCGGGCGGCCCGAGATCCGCTACCATGGCGGGCCCATGAGGCTGGCTTCGGTACAGATCGGCGGCGGCGAGGTGGCGGCCGCGCTGTGGGCCGGCGGCGCCATCCCGGTGACCGAGGTGCCCGGCCCCGACGGCTGGGCCAGGGACCTCCTTTCCCTGCTCGAAGGCGGCTCGTTGGAAGACCTGCGCCTGAGGTGGGAAGGTCTCTCCGAGGGGGAGCTGGACGACCTGTCGAGGCGGGCAGTACCGGCAGAAGGCCTCGCCTACGCCCCGCCGTACCGCCGGCCGCGCAAGATCTGGGGCATAGGCCTCAACTACGCCGAGCACGCGGGCGACCTAGACGAGGCCGCCCCCGCCGAAGAGCCCGCCAGCTTCATGCGCCCCGACACGACGATCGTCGGGCCGGGGGACACGATACGCCTGCCCGTGGGCGTCGGGCGCGTGACGGCCGAGGCGGAGCTAGCTGTCGTCATCGGCAGGGAGGCGAAGAACGTCTCGGAGGACGAGGCGCCGGGCGTCGTCGCGGGCTTCACCACCGTCTTGGACATGACGGCCGAGGACATATTGCGCAAGAACCCGCGCTACCTGACGCGGGCCAAGAGCTTCGACACTTTCTTCTCCTTCGGCCCGCACCTCCTGACCCCGGACGAGGTGGGGGAGGTGGACGCTTTGGAGGTCGCTACCGTCCTCAACGGCGAGGTGCGCCGCAGGAACACCGTATCCAACATGACCTTCTCGCCCTACTGGCTCGTCTCGTTCCACTCGAAGGTGATGACGCTCCTGCCGGGGGACGTAATATCCACGGGGACGCCCGGGGCGGTAGAGGTAAGGCCAGGCGACGTGGTGGAGTGCAGGATCGGCGGCTTCGGGCCGCTGGCGAACCCGGTTGGGAGGTAAGGATGGACCTAGGTCTAGGAGGAAAGACGGCGCTGGTGACGGCTGCGAGCAAGGGCCTCGGCAGGGCCATAGCGACGGAGCTAGCCCGCGAGGGCGCCCGCGTCGTGATCTCCAGCCGCGACGAGGAATCGCTCGCCGGCACGGCGGCGGAGATCCGGGAGGAGACGGGCGCGGAGATCGATTACAGGGCCGCGGACCTGACGAGTGCTGGGGACATAGACGCCCTGGTCCTGCACGCCGTCGACCGCTTCGGCGGCATCGACGTGCTCGTCAACAACACCGGCGGCCCGCCGACAGGCAACTTTGCGGACCTCGACGACGAAGCCTGGGACCTTGCATTCCGCCAGATCATACTGAGCCTTGTCCGCTGCGTGCGCGGCGTGCTCCCCTCGATGCGCGAACGCGGCGAGGGGCGCATCGTCAACGTCGCCTCCTCCTCCGTCAAGCAGCCCATAGACAACCTGCTCCTCTCGAACACCTTCCGCGCGGGCCTAGCCGGCCTCGCCAAGAGCCTCTCCCTGGAGCTCGCCCCCGACAACATCCTGGTGAACACCCTGGGCCCCGGCCGAATCCTGACCGGACGCACCGAGACCGTGGACGCCGGGCAGGCCGAGTCCCAGGGCGTCTCAGTCGAGGAGGTTCGCGAGCAGTTCGCCTCGCGGATACCGCTGGGGCGCTACGGCACG
>DATFPF010000061.1:0-3694 GCA_035264945.1 Rubrobacter sp. | reverse complement strand
AGGAAGTTGATGATGTTGGTGGCGATGCTGGCGGTGGCGCTGCTGGCCGCCTCGCCCGCCCTCGCCCAGGACGAGCCGGCCGTCGTTGCCGACGCCAAGGCCAAGACGGCCAAGGCCGGTGGGGCGAAGGCCGAGGCCGATTGTACGGATGAGGTTATAGAGGCGAAGGCCGGAGGAGTTGTGGCCAAGGCTCCGTGTAAGCCCGCTCCGCCACCCCCGCCGCCAAAGGCTGCTCCGGCTCCGGCTCCCAAGCCTGCTCCGGCTCCGCCGCCCCCGCCGAAGGCTGCCCCGCCGCCCCCGCCGAAGGCTGCCCCGGCTCCGGCTCCGAAGATGAAGGCACTGCCGCCGACGGGCGGTAGCAGTACTGCCTCGCTGTTCGCGCTCGGCGCCGGCGCGCTGCTCGTTGGTGGCGGCCTCGTGGCCCGCAGGTTTATCAGGTAGGCGCGGTTAGCCGAGCCCTCCGGCTCAGAGAGCCGGGGCAGAGGGGCGAGCCCCTTTGGGGGCCGCCCCGGTTATCGATGAAACGGATGGAGACTAGGGCCGGAGCCATGAGGCTCCGGCCCTAAGCGTAGCGTGGTCCCAACTTGTGGTACGTTCTGGAGGATTAGCATCGAAGGCACTGCTAGGGGTAGCGAGAGGAGACCATGACTAACCGGCTGGCGCAAGAGACAAGCCCGTACCTGTTGCAACACAAGAATAACCCCGTGGATTGGTATCCGTGGGGCGAGGAGGCCCTAGAGAAGGCCCGGGCCGAAGACAAGCCCATACTACTCAGCGTGGGCTACTCGGCCTGCCACTGGTGCCACGTCATGGAGCGCGAGTCCTTCGAGGACGAGGCTACCGCCGAGATCATGAACAAACACTTCGTCAACATCAAGGTAGATCGCGAGGAGCGCCCGGATGTTGACTCGATCTACATGTCCGCCGTCCAGGCTATGACACGCCACGGCGGCTGGCCGATGACCGTTTTTATGACCCCCGACGGCGCACCTTTCTACGGCGGCACCTACTTCCCGCCCGTCCCGAGCCGTGGTATGCCCTCCTTTAAACAGGTTCTCCTGAGCCTCGCCGACGCCTACGCGAACCGCCGCGAAGAGGTCCTCGCGAGCGCCCAGAACGTCCGCGAGTTTTTAAAGGAGTCGAGCACCGCCTCCATCCCCAGGAGCGAGGTCTCCGAGGGACTGCTAGCCCACGCCGCGAACGCGCTCGCCGGACAGATAGACAACCGCTTCGGCGGCTTCGACGGGGCGCCAAAGTTCCCCCAGACGATGAACCTGGAGGTCCTCCTGCGACACCACAAAAGGACCGGCGACCGGGCGGCCTTGAGCGGCGTCGAGCTCACTTTAAGGCAGATGGCGAACGGGGGCATCTACGATCAGCTCGGCGGCGGCTTCGCCCGCTACTCGGTGGACGAGTACTGGCTCGTCCCGCACTTCGAGAAGATGCTCTACGATAACGCCCTCCTCGCCAGGCTCTACCTGGAGGCGTACGAGGCGACGGGCGACGGGTTCTACCGCCGGATCGCGGAGGAGACGCTAGACTACGTGATGCGCGACATGAGAAGTCCCGAGGGCGGCTTCTACTCCGCCGAGGACGCGGACTCCGAGGGCGTCGAGGGGAAATTTTACGTATGGACACCGGAGGAGATCGAGGCAACCTTAGAGCCCGAGGACGCAAAGCTCGCCGAGCGGTACTGGGACGTCACCGAGCGGGGTAACTTCGAGGGCAAAAACATCCTTAACGTCCCGCGTCCCCCTGAGGCCGTTGCCGCCGAGTTCGGCCTCTCAACGGAGGAGCTGTGGCAGAGAATACTGTTGATCCGCGAGAGGCTCTTCACCGAGCGTGAGAAGCGGGTGAGGCCAGGACGCGACGAGAAGGTGCTCGCCGCCTGGAACGGGCTCATGCTCCGCGCCTTCGCCCTCGCCGCGGGCGCCACGGGCCGCGAGGAGTACCTACGGGTAGCCGAGGAGAACGCCGTCTTTCTGCTGGAGAAGCTTGTGGTGGACGGCCGCCTCCGGCGCTCCTACAAAGACGGCCAGGCTCGCCTCAACGGCTACCTCGAAGACTACGCCTGCGTCGCCGAAGGGCTCGTGGAGCTCTACGAGGCGACTTTTGAGACACGCTGGCTGAGAGAGGCTGCGTCGCTCGCCGATGCTATCCTGGGGCTCTTCTGGGAGGAGGCGGAGGGCGCCTTCTACGACACCGCGGCCGACCACGAGGAGCTCGTTACCCGCCCGCGCGACGTCTACGACAACGCCACCCCCTCGGGCAACTCGGTAGCCGTGGACGTCCTCCTCAAGCTCTCCGTCCTCCTCGAGCGCGAGGACTACCGGGAGCGGGCCGGCGCCGTACTCGATAACCTGAGCGGTGGTATGGTCCAGGTACCCGGCGCCTTCGGCCGGCTACTCTCGGCCCTCGACTTCTATCTTTCCACGCCCTACGAGGTTGCGATAATCGGTGAGCGGGAGGCACCCGGCACGAAGACGCTCCTGGAGACAGTTTACTCCTCTTACCTGCCCAACAAGGTGGTCGCGGGCAGCTCCGAGAACGATGAGGAGGCGACGCAGCTCGTTCCGCTCCTGGCGAACCGGCCGATGCGCGGTGGCAGGCCCACAGCCTACGTCTGCGTAAACTACGCCTGCCAGAGCCCGACCACCGACCCGGCGGAGTTGGCACGGCAGTTAGGGGTCGGCTAGGTTGCGGAGGTGCTAGACCGGATAAGAAAGGAAGTACTGTGGATCTGAGGTCTTACTTTGGTCTCGTGTGCCCCTACCGCTATATCATCGGCCGCGAGGTCTAGGAGGCCGAGTACGAGGGGTTGATGGAGGTCGAGTGGCTCCCCTTCGAGCTCAGGCCGGCCCCGGCGGCGTTGCCCCGGCAGCATTACCCTGGCGGCGTTGCCCCGGCGGCGCTGCCCGGGTCGCGCCGCTAGTACATCCGCGATCGCTGGCGCGACCGATGGCGCGACCGCGTCTACGAGCTCGCCCGAGCTCGCCCAGAACCACGGGGCCGAGATCCACGTTCCCCCTACCAAGCCCGCTCCACGCTCGCCCCGGCCCTCCACTCCTTCGCCGAAGAACGGGGACGCGGCCGGGCGCACCGCGAGGCGGCGCACCACGCCTTCTTTGTCGCGGGGTAGGACCTGAGGGGTGAGAGGGTTTGCGTGGGGTGGCACGGGCGGCGGGCCTCGGGGAAGAGGCGGCGGAGACCGCGTGGGACCCGGACCGGATCTCCGCCCCGCGCTCCGTGTGCGAGGAGGCTTTGGGTACCGGGGTGCACGCGGTACCGACCATCGCCACGAACGGGGAGGTGCTCTGAGGAGGTGCTCTACCGAGGCGCGACCCTGCCGGGGAAGATCTACGCTCTGCTCGCCAAACGGTAAGACGCCGGCGGCCTGGGGCGGCATAAGTTTCGTACGGAGGCATTGCTTTTGCTATAAGCCAGCTACTAACATAACGTCGCGGGTGATAGGCAACCATTGGGGAGCAGCATGAACAAACTTGTCAAAGGCGGCCTCGCGGTAGCCGGCGGGGCCGTCGCCGCCGAGGGCTTGCGGCGGCTCATGAACTCCGAACCACAACCCAAGTACGAGCCGTGGGAGCGGTCCCCTTACAAGGAGTTCTCCAACCGGGTGCTCGTTGTGGGTGGCGGGTTCGCGGGTTACACGGTGGCGAAGACCTTGGGCGACCTGACC
>DATFPF010000060.1:0-34393 GCA_035264945.1 Rubrobacter sp. | reverse complement strand
GGTCCGCTCTATCCTGCCGACGGACCCTCTTCCGTTCCGTTTCTGACCGTCCATCAAACGCACCAGCGTGCCCACCCGGGCTTCGCGCGACTCCATTACTGCTCCTTTGTGGCCGAGGCCGTGAGGCCGGATCCGTGCCGCGGACCCTCACGTAAGGAGGGGCCGCGGCGCCTTTCGGGCGCCGCGGCCCTCTGCCAGTGCCCTCTGTTTCCCATTCCCGGTTTCCATTAAGCCAGATGGGCGGCCGAGGGTCCTCTCCTCGGGCTGCCTGTACTCTTCCCTTCTCCTGCCCACGGTCCAACCTCCCAGTGCGTATCCCGCCCCCGTCCACCCGGCCCGCATTCTAGCGGTGGCGTCTCGGCCGGGACAAGTCGCCCGGCCGGCCGCCACCTTCCGAGAACCCCCACGGGGCGACCTTCGGAGAAGACCAGCTTCCGCGCACCCGGGTGAACAGGAGATGTCGCCGAGTTCGGCACCTTCCACGCCAAGATCCCAAGGGAGTCACCCCATCGGGTGTTACACTAGTTACATAACACGCTTTCACACCTCTTGGAAGGATAAAGAACATGAACCACGTTCTGATCGTCGGGGACCGGGTTTTTTTCCGACAGGCCCTCGGGCTCATTTTGGGTTGGGAGACGGACTTCGGGGCAAACATCCAGGCCGGGTCGCTGGCCGAAGCCCGCGCCTGCCTGTCGGGCGGCCAAGCGGGTGGCATCGACGCCGCGATAATCGGTCTTGGCCTGCCCGACGGAGACGTGACGAAGCTGGTCAGGGAGATCGGCCTGGCTAGCGGACTCGCGCGCCGTATCCCGGTTTTGGTGCTGGCAGAGACCCGCAACCGCGAGGTTCACGATCGGTTGCGGGGGTTGGGGGCGAAAGAGGTGCTGGGCACGGCGGCCCCTTTGGAGGAGGTCCTCGCCGCGGCGAGGCGTCTTGAGGGAAAGGTGAAACCGATGCGCGCCGATCAGCTGGTGCGCGACATGGTCCGCTCGGTCCTGTCCCGGCAGGCGATGGCAAGCGCCGAGCGGACCGGCGAGCCGTTCGAGGACGCGCTGGCCGCGGTCCTGCGGACGGAGGCCGGCCGACAGCTGGAGGATCTGCGGCTCGGGCCGCACGGCGCCGAGCGGGCCGACCAGTGGCAAGCGGGACTCGCGCCCGAGAGGGAGAAGGAGCGCCGTCGCGCCCGAAAGGAGGAACGCGACCGAGCCCTGGAAGACGCCGCTTGGACGCTGTTCATAAGATCGGAGATGCGGGAAATGGAGCTGCGCAAGGACGGCCAGCTCGCCAACCTGCTGGGGGGCCCGCTGCCCGGGGAAATACCAGCGACGTTCGAGAGGTTGGTCTCACGGGACCGAAGACAGGCCGAAGAGGGGATCGTGGCGCTGATGCGCGGCGGGACGGTGTCCTACAAACACCTCGACGATCTCACCCACGAGGATCGCCCGGCCAGGATGGCGGCCAATAGGTCGCGCACCACTTGGCTGAAGGGAAGCCGAGACGGGTGGCTCAATCATATCGAGGAGCGCCGGCACGAGGAGGGAGCCCTGCAATAATGGCCCAAACGTCCGGCTTGAGGTGGGGCCGTCTCGTGGTGGTTGGGCGGCAGACTGGAAAAGGGGCGGGTGACCTTCGCTTAACGCCTGCCTTACCGTAAGGTGAGTGAATAGGGCCCAGAATGCCGCTAGCCCGACCGCAGGAGGTCGTCCCACTTCCGGTGCCACAGCCTGCTCGCCTCCGCGTGGTGCCACAGGCGCCTGTCCAACGCGGCGGCCCATCCTTTCATCAGGCTCAGGCGCCTGTCCAGGCTGCGGGAGGCCCGATTTATGCTGCGCGAGCGGGCCCTCCACGCGATCCGTTCAGCCCGCAGCTCCGCTTGCCTGCCTAGTCTTTTATCCGGCACCCGTCGCGTTCCTCCCCCTTCCTTCGACCAACTTCTCCTGTCCCTTCTGAATATCGCCCCAGGCAGCATCCAGGTAGTCCAGGCCACGCCGGGTGACGACGTAGTGCTTGTCTCCCCTGGCGTACCTTGCGCTCGCGTCCCACTCGATGGCGCCCTCGTACTCCATCTCTCCCAAGGCGTCGTGGTAGCGTTGACGGTCCGGCCGGATGCCGGCGCGTCTTGCCGCTTCCGAGAACGGCAGGCGCGTCCCGGGCGTGAGCGTGTGCGCCCCGTGGCGTTCGCCGTGGATCTCTCGGGCGGCGCGGAGCAACTCCCGCGCGTCTTCTGTCGCGCTGAACATCCAGCACCTCCTGCTTTCTGCGGGCCCTGCGCCGGGTGTCCCCGCGAGGTCGTGGGGTGCCGTGACCCGCGCTACCCCCGGCGCGCCGAGCTGCCCTCCCGCTACTTGCGGGGAGCGCGCCACCGGTTGTGGTCCCAGCGGCTGACCGTGCGCGTGCCCCGTGGAAGGGGATGGCCGGCATGGGCTCAAAAATAGCGGTCGTTGGTCAACCGTACGATGGCCGGTCCGTACGCCCTAGCCGCCGCCTTCTTCGCCGCCGCCTCGGTGGCATAGGTCTGGGTCTTCACTTTCGTCCCTTTCTTCGGACGCGGCAGGTTCGTCGGTGCCAGGCCGTGTTTTTGTTATATTGTATATATTGTTACTATTGTACACTTCGGAGGTTGGGAGGACAAGTACACGCCCGGCTACCTACGGGCGCTTCCGACCAATACCGGAATGGCGGATCGGACGGCATATCCTCTCCGGGTGGGTCGACTGGATATAAGGGAACTCCCCCAACGGCGCCTCGAGCCAGTGTAAATAACAAACGATACAATAGCGTTCGTATCGTTGCACCTCTAGCAGGAGGTAAGGACCGATAAAGGACGGGGGCCACAACTAGCGGCGAACACCGGCGTTATGGCGCGACCGCGGTTGGTCGCTCGGGCAGGCGATCGCCACTCTTGACAGGGGCGGCTTCGTCGGTCCGAATATTTTCGCTTCCGGGGGCACACGGCCCCCGTACTATCCTCCGAGCCGGGCCGAGGGTCGCGAACTCCTCTCCCCTTATAGCCCTCCTGCAGCTGCAGCGGCCGCCGGGTGAAGAAGCGGCGCTGCGCAAAGCTCCTAGGCGGAGGCCCGCATCCTGCGCTCGAGCCGCGCCAGGAGGGTCTCCCGGTTCTTGTTGCGCAGCTCGTAGTTGCGCGCCCGCACCAGCTCAGCGTCGGAGAGCCCGTCTATTTGCTCGGTGACCTCCTCGACGTTCATCCCGTCGTATCCGGCGATCGGCGGCCGCCCCGCGGCGCTCTCCGCCGCAACCCGCGTCGCGCCCTGCGGCACCGCCGTTTGGGTACACATCATTGCATCGTCCTTTCCGCCCGCCGCTACTTCGGCGGGGCGTCCCTGCCACCAGTGGTGGCAGGTATTTGGTCGGATGGCGATCCCTGATCTAGTAGGGGGCAGGTCGCGATCCTACGCCGTTACGCGAGGTTCCGTTTTTCACGTAACAAATGCATCATACTCTCCTGTTGGGGGGAGTGCATTCTTGACAGGTCCCTTACGAGGGCTTGACCCGGCCCGAATGGGCCGCGCCCCGTTCGGGCCGGCGTGCGGGGCGACGCCGCCGACGGCGGCGGACCTGCCCCGGCGCGCGGCCGAGTCGGTCGCCGCGCGGTTCGACACGGTCGCCGCGGCGGCCGAGGGGTGTGATGCGCCGGCGGCGGGCGGCATGATGGCGGCCGGGGTGTGGCCATGACCGGGCATGCGGTGGTGATCGCCGGAGGAGGCCCGACGGGGCTGATGTTGGCGGGCGAGTTGGCGTTGGCGGGGGGCAACGAGAGGTCCTCGGCAAGGCGGTCCCCTGCCCGAGAACGTCTCCTCGCTGGCGGACCTGGCGGCGGGCGGGGCGACTTCGCCCGGTGGCCGAACTTCCTAGAACCCTGACCTTACCCGCAGTCGGGTGAATAAGGGCAAGAAGAAGAGCCGGACTTAGCGCACACCCGAGCTCACTTCTGAAGCGGCCTTTTCGATTAGCGCCGTTACGGCTACCGGCTGCGAGACATAGATCGAATGGCTGCCCGCGGCTTCCGCGACGGCCGAACCCGCTCGCTCAGACATCGAGCGCTGGGCGTGTGGGGGGATCATCCGATCTTCGGTAGCGACGAGGTACCAGCTTGGTTTTCTCCGCCACGCCGGATCGCTGACCGTGCCTCTAAGGGCCTCTACGCCCCAAGGGACCTGCGAGTCGGCCATGAACGCGGCCTCATCGGCGCCCAAGTCGCCCGCGAATGAATGGTGAAACTTTTCCCGGTCGAGGAACAGGAGGCCGTCCTGCGGGGGCAGAATCGGCGGCACCGGCGCGCCGGGCGGCGGATCGGCGATGAGCGTTTCCACAGACTCACCTCGGTCCGGCATGAAGGCCGCGATATAAACGAGCGCCGCCACTTTGGGATCGTTGCCCGCCTCGGTGATCACCGCCCCGCCGTAGGAATGGCCTACGAGGACTACCGGTTCGCTTTGCGCGTCGATGACCATCCTGGTCGCGGCGACGTCGCCTTCGAACGAAAGTGTCGGATTCTGGACGATCCTGGCGCTGTAGTGGTCCTTGAGGCGGTCGTAGACTCCCCGCCAGCCGGAACCGTCCACGAAACCGCCGTGAACGAGAACGACGCTCGGGGTGACCATATCAGGGGCGTTTTCCGCGCTCATGAAGCCCTCCTGACTGCTCGACGGGAGGCCTTCCTCTCCTCGAAGAGGAGGCAGGTAGCCATCTCGCCTCCTTGCGCAGCATCACTTTGTCACGCAACACCAGTATCATACGACCGGAATAAGGTACTGTATACGCTGATTTTGTCCCGACTCTTCGCGCGCAACTTTTTAGAACGCCGTACAGACGAAATACGGAGAACCCCCCAGAGCGAAATTAGTAGAAACGACTTTCCACGCTGGTCGGTAAAAGCCGCTACGGGCCGGTCCGCTAGCGAGGTTCGAGGTCTTCGGTCCGCTGCGAGCAGAGCTTGAACGCGAGGCGGGCGAAGGCTTCGCCCGTGGGGTCGCCGCGGAGCCTCGCCCTCTTCTCTTCGGCGATCCAGGAAGCGGCTTCTATCCACGCCTCCCCTTGCGGCGTCCACGGGATGGGGTCTTGGGATTCCGAGAAGAAGCCTCCGGGTTCCATGACCCCATCTTAGCGCAAGTCGCCCCGCCCCGGCCCGATGGGTCCTGCCCACAAGGGCCGTGGTACCTTCACCGGGTATTGCCCGTTCCTTATCTACGGCGCCGCGTGATCGTCCCCTTCTCGTACGTAAGTAAACCCACCTGGGTGACGGGGCTACCGCGCGGTCCGAAGGCTGGGGGCGATAGGACCGGGGCGACGAGGCAAAGCTCGGGGCCGGAGCGCCAGGAGGTCTTCGGCCCCGGTCGCGACCGCGGGCAACGTCGCTCTTAAGCGGGGCGTCAGGAGGTTTGCCTTTTTTGCTGGTACTCCTGCGACTTCTGACATGACGTGAGGTCTAAGACGCCCGGGTACCGTCTCCTTACTCGCGAAACGAACCTCCCTCTTGCCTGCTCCCGAGCCCCCATGTCCTCGTCGAGAATAGCCTGCGGCGCATGGCGACCTCAAGGGAATCGCGAGCCACGCACTTGGGCGATTAGGGCGTCATGGTGGGCCCTGGGGTGTTAGGCGGGGCCCTGTCCGCGCGGCTCTGGCTTGGGAGCCGGCGGCGTGGGACCTTCCGAGCACGCCCCGCGAGCCCGGCGGCGCGCGTCGATGGCGGCCTGGAGCTCGTATATCTCCCGGTCGCTGAGGAAGTTCGAGATGCTGGCGAAGTCCCTCAACCTCACCCGCCCCTTATGACACACGCTCGTCGAAAAGGCCAGGGCGGCCGCACGAGGAAGTGTCGCGGAGCACTAGCGAGGGTATGCCCAGCCGCTACATCAAAGCAGGCCCCACCGCGCGCTCGGGCGGATGGGGATAAGGAGGGAGGGCAGGGATACTTTCGGTCCTGGCCCTCCCTCCTCGTGTCGTTGGTTTGTACCCGCTCCTTGCTAGCTCTTCTTCTCTCCGCCCCCCAAGAGGTTGCCCGTCGCCCCGCTCACCGTGTCCGTCACCCCGCCCACGGTGTCTGTGACCGAGCCCACCGGACCCGACGAGGGCGCCTCGAAGGCGAAGACCTCGTACTCTTCCACGCCCGCCACCGCGCCGCCGGCGGTCTCCGCCGCCCCACTGCGAACGCCGGACACCTCTTGCTCGGTGGCCCGCAGGACCTCCTCGCTCTCCCAGAAGGCCACGCCCATCAGCTTGCCGCTTCGCCGATCGCCGAAGGCGACGAACCCCTCGAACCCTTCCATCTGCCGGAGCTGGGGCAGGGTCTGCTCTTGGACGTGGCGGGCGGCGTCGTCCATCCTGTCCGGGGAGCCCTCGATCGTGGTCACCCGTGCGTACATGCCGCTCCTCCTTTCCCCCGCCGAAACGCCGGCGGGCCTAGCCTTCCCACGACAAGCATGATGCCACCCGACGCGGTAGTTTGCAACTTGTATATCAACACCAGAAACCCACGTGGCGCGCCCCTCGTACATCTCGCACAGCGAAAGTCCGAGGGCACCGACGTCCTACGCACGCCGGGAGATCATGGTATCGCGGGCGCGCCCCCGACGTAGGGCCGCAGGGCGGCGTAGATCGCAAAGTTGAGCGGCGTCTCGACGCCGTGCTCGCCTCCGCGGCGCACCACCTCGCCGTTGAGGCTCTCCAGCTCTAGGCGCCGTCCACCAACCAGGTCGCCGTAGAGCGAGCCGCTTCCCCAGGGCTCGACTGCTGCGGCGGTGGCCAAGGCCTGCTCGACGCAGTCGTCGGGCAGGTCGATACCGCCGGCGCGCGCGACCGCCTCGACCTCTTCGGACGTCCCCCGAAACAGTTCGCGTGCGACCGGATCGGCAAGGACGGTCCCGATGGGCAGCCGGCTGACGGCCGTGGCGCCGCTGAAGGCGCAGATGAAGAGGAACTTCTGCCAGAGGACGGCCCGGATATTGGGGTGGACCTCCGCCGCGATCCCGGCTCGTTGCAGGGCGTCGCGCAGCCGGTCCGTGCGCTCGCTGTTCCCCCCGCCCAACTCACCGAGCACGATCCTTCCCGGACCGGCCGTCTGCGCGACGACCCCCGGCGCCTTGATCGCCGAGACGACGTAGGCCGCAGCGCCGAGCCCCGCCGAGTGCCCCGCCGCCCGGGCGATGCGCTCCTCGTTGTCGATACCGTTCTGGAGCGAAAGAAGCATCGTGTCCGGGCGGACGAGCGGGCGAGCACCCTCCGCAGCGGCCTCGGTGTCGTAGGTCTTCACGCAGAAGAGGATCAGATCGACGGGCTCCACCTCGCTCGCGTCGTCGGTGGACCGCACGTCTACCGTGAACGTCCCGGCAAGACTCGACTCCACGGTAAGGCCCCTCGCGCGGATCGCTTCCAACTGGTCTCCGCGGGCGATGAAGGTAACGTCTTCTCCTGCTCGAGCCAAGAGCCCACCGAAGTAGCCACCCGTACCTCCTACGCCTATTACCGCTATGCGCATAGCCATACCTTCACGCAAGCCCCTTTGCCTCGTGGATTTGCAAGTCTCTCACTACGTATCGCGGCTTACGCACGGCACGATAGACACGAGACCTACCCTTGTGCATCACCCATGTTGCGTATTCTTGCGGTACCTGACGGTGCGGCGTCGGTCTCCAAGCATCCCGACGTCAGGAAACGTCTTTTTCCTGCTCGGCCGGCTTTCCGTGCCGAGCCCCTTTGGGGTGCAGCCAAAGTGAGGCGTGGGCGGGTCGCATGACTTCCCCGACAGCCCCGACCAGGTGCTCGCCGAGCATCTCGAGGTCGGTCTCCGCCCTCAGCCTGGCGCTGAAGAGCTCGAGGGTTCTTCTGGCGTCGTACTTCTCACGGTAGAAGCGTCGGTCCACAAACGCCTGCAATCGACGCCTCAGTGGGCTGAACAGCGCCGCAATGGCCAGGGTAGACGCCACGACCGCCAGTTGCGAGCCCTGCCCGGTGAGGGCGCGTAAGAGCGCTTGCAGCACGACGACGCTTACGACGTAGGAGAAGACCAACGCGAACGTCAGCGAGCCGTAGACGAGGGCGCGGTTGATTAAGAGGTCTATATCGTAGAGACGGTACTTCAGCACGGCGATCCCCACCGCGGTAGGCACCCCCCCGAAGCTAAGCAGCACCAACGAGAAGAAAAATTCGAACCACAACGGCGGGGCGTTGGCCTCACGCCATAGCTCGGGCGCCAAGGCAGGGGCGAGGAGCCCGCTGAGCATCGCGCCCACGAACCCCAGGCCCACTACCGAGGCGGCGAGGGCTATCCACTTTATCTGCTGACGCTCCTCCCCCCCGGAGCGCCGGTAGCGCAACACGAGGCTCGCTACCGATGCCACGATGCACCCGAGGAACGCGGCCAAGAGGGCGTTGGTCGCGCCCGCCAACCAGGGCTGCCCTTCCAGCCCAAACGGGTTGCGCGCACCCCCGAGCTCCGCGATCGGACCGGGGGAGAGGCCCTCGGCTACGGCTAGCGACACGATAACCGCCGCCGAGAGCCAGGCGAGGGGACGCCACCTCCCGGACGGCAGCCTCCCGTCGGGGAACAGCAGGACCAGGTAGACCGCCAGCAGCCCAACCGTGGGCACCCACAGCCACAGGCTCAAGCCGGCCATCGCCGCCGGGAAGGGGACCGAACCGGGCCTGGCGAGGCCGTAGACGCTGTAGTAGTCGAACAGGCCGAGGAGCATCCACAGTAGGCCGTCCGCGAGGCAGATCCAGCCTATGGGGTTCTGCGGACGCCTGGAGGCGATAAGGGAGCCGACGAGGGGGAAGGCCAGGAGGGGCATGGAGACCATCAGGTCGACGACGGTGCGAGTCGCGCTGGAGCCGCTCGGGACGGGCGCAGATCGGGCGAGGAAGAACAGCGCGACGGTGGCCAAGAACACGACCACGGAGAGCGCCGCGAGCGACGAGGCGAGCCGGGAGGCGGTGCGGGGTGTCATCGGGATGCTCCCCCGCCTCGCCCCACTTCGGCAGCGGGCCGCAACCAGAGTGAGGCGTGCGCAGGTTGCACCGTCTCTGCGACCACGCTAACGAGTTCGCTATTGAGCAGCCCAAGGTCCGTCGTATCCCGAAGCTTTGCGGAGTAGGCATCGAGCGTCTTCCTCGCATCGTACTTGCGCCGGTAAAAACGTTGGTCTATGAAAGTCTGGATGCGCCTACGGAGGGGATTGAACAGCGCGGCGGTCGCGAGAGTGGAGCCTACGACGGCCAGCTGCGGAAGCTCCCCCTGTCCGCCGAGCGTCTGGAGGACGGCCTGTATGACCGTCACGCCCCCGAAGTACACAACGGCCAGGGAAGCGGTAAGCGCGGCGTAGACGAGGGCGCGGTTGATGATCACGTCTATGTCGAACAGGCGGTAACGGAGGACCGCGATGCCGACCGCCGCGTAGAGGCCAGTGTTGACCGCAGCGTCGAGCAGGTTCCACCACGCTTTACCCAGCAGTCGCTCAAAGCCCAGCAAGGAACCAACGACGTAGGCGGCGGCCAAGATGGCGGCCAGCGCGAACCACTTCAGTTGCTGCCGCTCCGCCCCGCTGGCCCGGTGGAAGCGGACGAGGATCGAGAGCGCCGAGAGGGCTATCGTGGCGAAGATCACGCCCACCACGGCCACGGTCACGGCGGTGATGGCCCCCCCCACCTTGTCCGGGTGGCCGAAGACCAGGTTGAGGGCCAAGAGCATCACCCCCGGAATCACCGCGACCCAGGCCAAGGGACGCCAGCGCCGCGACGGCAGGCTTCCCGTCGGGAACAGCAGCAGCAAGAAGGGCGCGCAGATAAGGGCCAGCGGTCCCCCTGCCCCCAGCAGGCGCGAGATACTCCGGGGAGCCGGGATCGATCCCGGTTCCGCCACCAGCGCGTAGGCGGCGTAGGACTCGCCGAAGAGTTGGAGGACGAGGCCCGCCCCGAAGCCGAGCCACAACCACCCGTAAGGGTTGCGAGGGCGGCGCGAGGCGACGAGGCCACCGAGGATCGGCGCCCCGACGATTCCCACCAGGGAAACGGCCTGCTCGCGCCACGGTGTACGCCCCTGGGGCAGCGGCGTCGGCCAGCCGACGAGGACGAGCAACAGCGCCAACGCCAAGACTGACAGAGCCACGGCGCACACCGACCAAGCGAGCCAAGAGGCGCTGCGGCGGCTCACCGCAGATACTCCCCATCTCGAACCACTCCGGCGGGGGACCGAAGCCACAGCGAGGCGTTTTCGGGCTGGACGGTATGCCGCACCGCCGCCACCACGTCGTCGCCCAGCGAGTCCAAGTCCGTCTCCTCGCGCAACCTCGCGGACAAGTCCTCCAGCGTCTTCCTTGCGTCGTACTTTCTGCGGTAGAAGCGGCGGTCCACCATGTCCTGCATGCGCCGCCTTAAGGGTCCGAACAGCGCCGCTATCGCCAGGGTCGAGGCGACCACCGCGAGGGAGGACTCTTGGCCCGTGATGGCGCGGATGGCTGCCTGCATGGAGACCACGCTGACCACGTAGACCAGCGCGAGCGTCACGGTTATGGAGCCATAGACGAGGGTGCGGTTGATGATCCTGTCGATGTCGTAGAGCCTGTAGCGGAGGACGGCTACCCCTATGGCGACTGGCACGGCCGGTATCGTCGCTACGTTCAGTGCAAACGCTGCGTGCTCGAACCGGGGTGAAGTGTCCAGGGTCCCGGGGAGGACGTACGCAAAGATGGTGGCCACGACGCTCGCCGCGGCGGCGTAGGCGAACCACTTGATCTGCTGGCGCTCCACTCCTCTGGCGCCGCGCAACCGCACGAACAACGAGAGCGCCGCGGCAACGGTCAAGGAGGACGCTCCGACGTACAGAATCGCCTCGTAGATGCCGGTGAGGCCCTCTGTGCCTAGCGGGTTTCGGATGGGGCCGAGGACGCCCATCAGCGCCCCGGCAGAGAAAGCGCCGGTGATCGCCCCCACCACGACGAAGGCCGCGGTCAGCCACGCCAAGGGCCTCCAGCGTCTGCTCGGCAGTCGTCCCGTGGGGAAAAGCAGGACGTAGTAGACCGTGAGGCCGTTGAGCACGGGCAGGAGCCAGGAGACCACCCAGGCCGCCGCCTGGCCGGCGAGAAGCGGTTCCGGTCGGGTCAGCAGGGCATAGACGGCGTACTGGGCGCCGAAGTGGCTGATGCTGATGACGAGGCCGAAGAGGGCCAGCAGCCAGCCGACCGGGTTCGCGGGACGGCGAGAAGCGATCAGGGCGCCGACCGGCGCGTAGCTCAGCCCTATCAGCGTGTTGTCCAACCACGGCGCGTAGACCGGATTGCCAGGAAGTGCGAGGTTCAGGGCAAAGAGCACGAGGCTGAGCGCCGTCAGAGCCAGGGTGAGCGCGCACAGCGACCACGCCAACCGGGCAGCCCCACCGACTCCTCGACCCCGATTGAGCGTCCCTGCCGTCACAACCCCAACCTACACTACGACCGTCTCCCGAACGTTACAACAAGCGTTACGAGGTCGGCAAGTGGTCGGCTTTCTTAGAACTTTGATCCACTCGGGGTGCTCACTCTCGGCCCGGGGCCACCTCCACTTCCACGGTCGCGGCGACGGTCGCAAGCGCCGGCAAGGTCGCCGTAAAACCGAGCGTCAGGAGGATTGCCTTTTTTGCTGGTACTCCTGGATGCTCTCGTACACCTCGTCGGGAAACTGGAGCTCCTGGTACGGGTTGCAGGCGTCGGGGTCATCGGGGTTGGGGCAGATCGGAAAGTCCTGCTGGCCTTGGTACTCGAGGATCTTCTCCCGCCTCGGCGGGCTGTAGCCCTTCTCCTGGACCTGCTGCACGAGCGCCCTTATCTCCTGCTCGCCGGCGTCGTGGTCCTGGGCCAGCAGCCCGACCAGCTCGCCGTCATCCAAGAAGTGGCGCCCTATCATGGCGAAGACGAGCCGCCCGTAGTGCCCGATGTCCTCCCCGTTCTCCAAAGCGTCTAGCATGTGCCCCATCATCGGGCTCTGCCGTAGGTCCTCTACCGACATACCGCTCTCCTCTCTCGAAGCTTGAGGGGTGAGGGTATGCCCCGCACCCGAAATCTCGGTGAAAGCCTACACAACCGGCCGGGCCTTCGCGAAAAGTCCCAGCTAGCCGAAGGCCGCGCGCACCAGCTCTGGCAGTATCTCGCCCGCCCTCCCCCGCAGCGAGAAGTGCGCGTCGGGCGCGAGCGGCGTGGGCTCGGGGTTGACCTCGACCACGGTCGCCCCGCTCTCCAGCGCCTCGTAGGGCAAGGACGCCGCCGGGTAGACGAAGCCGGAAGTCCCGACGCTCAGAAAGAGGTCGCACGAGCGCGCAGCCTCGGACGCAGCCCGCGACCCCGCGGCCGGCAGCGCCTCGCCGAACCAGACCACGTCTGGCCTGAGCGGCGCGCCGCAGTTGGGGCAAAGGGGCGGGACGTGGTCCGTCTCGTAGGCCTCTACGGTAACGTTCTCCGCGGAGCACCGGCTGCGAAGTATGTTGCCGTGCAACTCGATGACCTTCTCGCTGCCGGCCTCTTGATGGAGGCCGTCCACGTTCTGGGTGACGAGGGAGAAGGCGGGCACGGACCGTTCGAGCCTTGCGAGGGCCCCGTGCCCGGCGTTGGGATTTGCCCCCTCGACCAGCCCGCGCCGCCACGCGTACCACTTCCATACGAGCTCGGGGTCGCGCGCGAAGGCCTCGGGGGTCGCGAGCTGCTGCGGGTCGTACCTCGCCCAGAGCCCCGTCTGCGCGTCGCGGAACGTGGGCACGCCGCTCTCGGCCGAGATCCCGGAGCCCGTCAACGCCGCCACGCTGCCGGCGCGGCGCACGGCCTCGACCAGACCCCGCGTAAGGCCCGGCACGGGCCCGCTCAGGCCCCTATCGCCCGTAGGAGCCCCGCGGCGCCGTCGGAGACGTCCACCTCCCTCTCCTCGCCCGAGGCCATGTCGCGGACCTTGACAGTGCCGCGCGAGAGCTCGTCCTCGCCGAGGACCGCGGCGAAGGAGGCGCCGGAACGGTCGGCCTGCTTGAACTGGCCCTTCGCCCCGCGCCCGCCGAAGTCGAGATCGCACGAGACGCCCTGCGCGCGCAGGGCGCCGGCGAGGCGCATCGCAGGAACCCGCGCCTCGGGCGCCAGCGTAACGAAGAAGAGGTCGATGGCGGAGTCGGTCTCCCTGGAGGCGGCGGCGAGGAGCATGCGCTCGACGCCGGAGCCGAAGCCGATGCCGCCGAGGTCAGGGCCGCCGAGGTCGGGGATCAGGGCGTTGTACCGGCCACCTGCGCCGACCGTGTCCTGGGCGCCGAGGGCCCCGCTCTTCGCCTCGAAGACGGTCATCGTGTAGTAGTCGAGCCCACGCACGAGCCCCTCGTCGAGCGTGTAGGGCACGCCGAGGGCGTCGAGGCCCTCGCGCACGACGGCCAGATGGGCGGCGGCGTCGGGGCTCAGGAAGGCGCCGATCTTCGGGGCCTCGGCGAGCACAGCCTGGGTTCCCTCGTGCTTGGAGTCGAAGGTGCGCAAGGGGTTCGTCTCCATGCGGGCCACCGAGTCAGGGTCGAGGTCGGCCGCGTGCCGCTGGAGGTAGTAGCGAAGCTCGGGAACGTAGGCGCGGCGGGTGGGCATGTCGCCTATGTTGTTCAGGTGCACCACCTCGTCGCGAACCCCGACCGCCTGGTGGATGGCGTAGAGGAGCGAGATCACCTCGACGTCCACCAGCGGGTCCGAGGTGCCGAGGGCCTCGACCCCGATCTGGGTGTGCTGCCGGTAGCGTCCCCTCTGCTGGCGCTCCTGGCGGAACATAGGCCCCACGTAGAAGAGCTTGATCGGCTGGGCGAGCTTGAACAGGTTGTGCTCGATGTAGGCCCGGACGGCCCCAGGCGTCCCCTCGGGCCTGAGCGCCATCTCCCGCTCACCCTTGTCCCTGAAGGTGAACATCTCCTTCTGCACGACGATGTCCGAGGCCTCCCCCGCAGTGCGGGCGAAGAGCTCCACCTCCTCGAAGACCGGCGTCCTGATCTCGCGGTAGTTGTGGCGTCCGAGGATCTCCCGCGCCTGCGCCTCCACGTAGGCCCACAGGTCCGCCCTCTCGTGCGGCTCCCGCCCTCCGGGAAAGACGTCGTAGGTGCCCCTCGGCCCCTTGTAGCTCACGGCAGTACCGGCGGCAGGTACGGGTTCGTCTCCAGCTCCTTCCTGGCGAGCAAGACCGGCCCGTGGCCCGCGTAGAGGCGGGTCTCCTCCTCCCAGAGCGGCATCACCTTGCGCAGGGAGACCTCGAGGTCCTCCCACGAGGCGCCGTCTATGTCCGTGCGGCCGACGCTGCCCGGGAGGATCAGGTCGCCGACGATCTGGTCCCGCCCCACCACGAACGTCACCGAGCCGGGCGCGTGGCCTGGCGTCTCGAGCACCCTGAACGTCTCCCCCGCGAGCGCGAGCTCCTGCCCCTCGTCGAGCGGCTCGTAGACGGTGGCCCCCGCCGACTCGGCCGCGTCTGGGTGAACGTAGAGGATCGCGTTCGTCTCCTGCAGCACGGCGTCAAGGGCGCCGACGTGGTCGGCGTGGGCGTGGGTCAGCAAAACGGCGGCGACGGGCGCCCTAACGGCGCCAAGGATCTTCCCAGGCTCGGCCCCCGCGTCCACTATGACGTCGCCATCCGGCGCGTGGACCACGTAGGAGTTCACCTCGAAGCCGCCCATGGACACGGTTACCTGCTCGATCTCGGTCAACTAACGCTCCTGGCCTTCGTCTGGTCTGCCGACAACTCCGCCAACCGCCCCTCGTACGATTCCCGCGCCCGCGCTGCGACGGGGACCGAGAGCTGGCGCCTCAAGATTTTCTCTCCAGGGTTAGGGGCGAAGAACGCCCGGAACACCTCGAGCACGGGTACGCGCTCCCCGGCGTACGGCGCGTAAGCGACCGGGTCGCCCGCCCCGAGCTCGCCGGCCCG
The DNA here is from genome assembly GCA_035264945.1 of Rubrobacter sp. Lineage (GTDB taxonomy): Bacteria > Actinomycetota > Rubrobacteria > Rubrobacterales > Rubrobacteraceae > Rubrobacter_D. Next base: position 19,483 of record DATFPF010000060.1, on the reverse strand, counting down.
GATCACGCGGCAGTAAACTCCCGGCCGCTCCGCCCGCCTGAACCGCTTGAGAAAGGCAGGGTCCCCCATCCTGACCGCGAGCGTCAGGCACGGTATGCGGGGCGCGGTTACCTCGAGTACGACCGGCCCGATCTCCAACCTGTCCCCGACGCACGCCCGGGCGCTTTCGAGGCCCGAGACCGTTAGGTTCTCGCCGAACGTTCCGGGCGGCATTTCGCGTCCCAGCTCGGAGGACCACCACGCGTAGTCCGGTGCGCCGAAGACGTAGACGGCCTGGTCGGGGCCGCCGTGGTTCTCCGTGTCGCTGATGGTGTCGCCCGCGAGGCCATCCGACGTTACCGCCACGGGACCTTCCACCGGGCGTTTGAAGATGCCGGTCTTTCCGCTCTTTCGGGCGCCCTCGATGGGCGTCTCGTTGCCGACGTTGACGCTGAGCAGGCGCAAGCTAGCGTTCTAGGGGCGTTCCGTCGCGGGAAACCCGGCAGACGTCGTAGACGTCTGGGATGCCCCGGATCTTGCGTATTACCTCCTCGACGTGCTGCACGCTGCCGGCCTTGAAGGCGAAGCGGCTGAGCGCCGTGCGATCCTCGATGGTGTCAACCCGGGCCGAGACGATGTTCACCCCCGCATCAGAGATGCCTGACGTAATGTCTTTCAGCAGATGCATCCGGTCGAGCGCCTCGACGAGCAACTCCACAGTGAAAAGCTTGCCCTCGCCGCCGGCCCACTCCACCTCGACGAACCGCTCCGCGTCTTTGGACCTCAGGGCGCGGGCGTTCACGCACCCGGACGAGTGGACGACGACGCCGCGCCCAAGGGAGACGTAGCCCACGATGTCGTCGCCTGGCATCGGGGTGCAGCAGCGCGCCAGGCGCGTGAGTATCCCGCTGGAGCCGACCACGCGCACGCCGGTGTCGTCGGCGGGCCCGGCGTCGCCCGGCAGCGGGAGCGGGGCGAGGGCCGGCGACTGCGTCTTCGGCTTCTCCTCTTCCTCTTCCTTGGGCTGGACGAGGTCCGTGATGCGGCCCGCTACGTTCTCCGCTGAGATCGTGCCGGCGCCTACGGCGGCGAGCATGTCGTCAGGGGAGGGGTGGTTGGTGGCGCGGGCGACGTCCTCCAGGATGCCAGACGGCACCTTGCCGATGCGGCGCTTCTTGAGGAGGCCGAGTATCTTCTCCCGCCCGAGCCCGAGGTTGTCCTCGCGGTCGGCCTTGTTGAAGAACTGCCGGATCTTGTTCCTCGCCCGCCCGCTCTGGACCACCGCGAGCCAGTCCCGGCTCGGCCCCGAGTTCTTGCCCGTTATTACCTGGACCCTGTCCCCGCTCACGAGCTCGGAGTCGAGGGGGACTATCCGGTCGTTCACCTTGGCGCCTATGGTCCTGTGCCCGATCTCGGTGTGGACGTGGTAGGCGAAGTCTATGGGCGTCGCCCCGCTCGGCAGGCTTACTACGTCGCCCTTCGGCGTGAAGACGAAGACCTCGTCCGCGACGAGCTCGCCCTTGAGGGACTCCATGAACTCCGAGGAGTCCGTCGTCTCCTGCTGCCACTCCATCATGCTCTTGAGCCAGGTAAGGCGGTCGACCTGCCTGTCGGTGAGGCCGTGCTTGTACATCCAGTGGGCGGCGATACCGTACTCGGCGGTCGTGTCCATCTCGTGGGTCCGGATCTGGATCTCCAGCAGCTTCCCCTCGTTGCTCATTACCGTCGTGTGAAGCGACTGGTACATGTTGAACTTGGGCATGGCTATGTAGTCCTTGAACCGGCCAGGGATGGGCTTCCAGATCGAGTGGATGACCCCCAAAGCACCGTAGCAGTCCCGCACCGAATCCACCACAACCCTGAGGCCCGTGAGGTCGTAGATCTCGTTGAACTCCTTGTTGCGGCGGACCATCTTGTTGTAGATGGAGTAGAAGTGCTTGACCCTGCCCTTTACCTCGGCCTCCGTGCCCGTCTCGCGCAGGTGGCGCAGGAGCTCTGCCGCCGTCCCGTTGATGAACGCCTCCCGGTCGCCCCTGCGGGCGGCCACGAGCCGCTTTATCTCCTCGTAGCGGCGCGGGTGCAGGGTTGCGAAGGAGAGGTCCTCGAGCTCCCACTTCAGCGAGTAAATACCAAGCCTGTGGGCAAGCGGGGCGTAGATCTCGAGCGTTTCGGTCGCCTTGCGGAGCTGGGTCTCCCGCTTCAGATAGGCCAGCGTCCTCATGTTGTGCAGCCTGTCGGCGAGCTTGATGATGATCACGCGCACGTCGCGGCTCATCGCCACGATCATCTTCCGCAGGCTCTCCGCCTGCGCCTCCTCAAGGTTCCCAGACGGCAGGTTGCCGAGCTTCGTAACCCCGTCCACGATCTCCGCGACCTCGTCGCCGAACTGGGCGGCGAGCTCGGCCTTGGTAACGCCCGTGTCTTCGAGCACGTCGTGCAGCAGCGCGGCGGCTATGGTCGTCGCGTCGAGCCTCAGCTCTGCCAGGATGGCCCCCGTCGCCAGCGGGTGGTAGACGAAAGGCTCACCGCTCTTTCGAACCTGCCCGCGGTGGGCGGCGTGCGCCACGCGGTAGGCGCCCGCGATCAACTCCTCAGCGCCCTCGGGCGCGTAGGAGGCCACCCTCTCTAGCAAGGCGGAGATCGTCACCGGCGGCGCCGGTATCGCCCGCGGCCGCTCCTCTGTGCGTGCTGGTTCCATGCGGATATTATAGCTCGTCAGCCCGCCGCCCAACGGCCGCTCGTCAGCCCGCTTCGCCTCCGCCTTCGGCGGCCAGCTTCGCGGGCTTCGGGAACGCATCGGGTACGCATCGGGGTTCGACGGCCGCGGCCGCATACGGCCCCGTACCGGGCGCGCACCCTCGAAGGATGCCCCGACCCCGCCGTCGCGCCAGACTTCCCCGGGATCCGCCACTCCCCAAGCTGACAGCAAAAAGCGAGGCCGGCGAAGCAGGCCGAAGCGTGCCGAGAGTCGCGAAGCGCCGGGCCGACGAGCGGAGCCCGCAGGGCGAAGCGGGCTTCCTACAGTCTCTTCGACCTGTAGATTATGACGAACAGCAGGGAGGCGAGGGCCAGGGCCATCGTGAACCCTACAAAGGCTATAACGGGGACGCCGAGCAGGGGGATGCGCGGGCCGCCGACGTCGAAGGCGCCAAGCATGGAGGAGCCGACGAGGAGGGCCGCGGTAACGACGGCGAAGACTAGGCGGTTGGCGAGCACGTCCACGCTGCCGATGAGGTCGTCGAGGCCGCTGTGCATGAGCTGGACCTCCAGTTCCCCGTCTGAGAGCTCGCCGAGGAGTTGGTGGATCTGCTCGGGGGCCTCTTCCACGTAGCGGGCGTACTCCAGCGACCGCTCGGCGGCGGACTCGGCCAGCGCGTGGGGCCTGTACCTCTGGGAGAGGAGCCTCCTGGCGTAGGGACGCGCGACCTCGTAGACGTTTATCGTCGGGTCTATGGACCGGGCGAGACCCTCCGCGGTGACGAGCGCCTTCGTCAGCAGGGGAAAGACCGGCGGCATGCGCACCCTGTAGCGCCGCGCGAGCCCTATAAGCTCGGAGAGGGCCTGCCCGAGGGTAACCTCACCAACCGAGAGCCCCGCGTACTTGTTGAGAAACTCCCTGATCTCCCGCACGAGCTCGCCGCGGACCTCCGTCGCGTAGCGCACGCCAAGACCCTCAAGCGCCCGCAGGGCGGCGGAAGCGTCGCGTTGGATCACGGCTATAAACAGACGCGAGAGGGCCTCTATGTCCCCCTGGCTCATGAAGCCGACCATCCCAAAGTCGAGTAGCGCGAGGTCACCTTCCGGCGTCAGCAGCAGGTTGCTCGGGTGCGGGTCGCCATGGAAGAACCCGTCCTCGAAGGCCATCTTGAAGATCGCGTCGGCCCCCATGGACGCGACCCGCCGCCGCTCGGCAGGGGCCATGAGGAGGGGCCTGATGTCCCTGAACCTGGTCCCGACGACGAACTCCATGGTCAGCACCTTCGAGGTCGAGAACTCCCGGTAGACGGCCGGTATGATCACCGGGGTGCCGGCGAAGTTGGCGGCGAAGCGCCTGGCGTTCTGGGCCTCCGCCGTGTAGTCCAGCTCGCGCCTGACGACGACCTCGAACTCGGCCACGAGCCCCCTGGCGTCCACGAGCACCTTCTGGGCGAACCGCCGGTCCACGAAGTCCGCGAACTCGCGCATGAGCTCGAGGTCGGCCGCCACCCGTCCCGGCGCCTCTGGCCGCTGCACCTTTACAGCGACGACCTCGCCGCTCCGCAGGACAGCCCGGTGGACCTGCCCGATGCTCGCGGACCCGAGCGGGACGGGATCGAAGTCCGAGAACACCTCGCCCACGGGAGCCCCGAGCTCCCGTTCCAGTATCGCCTGCGCCCTTCCGGCGGGCATGGGCCTCGCCGTGTCCTGCAGCTTCTGCAGCTCGGAGAGGATGCCCTCTGGAAAGACGTCAGAGCGGGTCGAGAGCACCTGCCCGAACTTGACGAAGGTCGGCCCAAGGTCGTCGAGGCTCCGGCGCATCCGCGCGCCGAAGTTCGGGGCCAGAAACTCCTGCAGGCCCTTGTTCTCCCGCCGGTCGCGCCTTACGTCGAACACGAACCCGAAGCCGTGCCTGACGAGGACGCGGCTGATCTGGGTGAACCGCCGCAGGTTTCCCGACCGCGTGCCGGGCGCGATCAACCCGCCGCCCGCCAAAGGTTGCGCCGCCCCCGCCTAGAGCCCCGGGGGCGTCTCTGGGGCGTCGCGGGGCGTATCCGTCGCCACGTCAGGCTCCCCTGCCGCCGGCGGCACGGGCGCCGCCACGGGCGCCGCCACGGGCCTGTCCTCCATGATCCTCACCCTGTGCTCCAGCTGCTCCACCCGGAACACCAGGTCCTCGTAGTCCTCCCGCGTGGGCAGCCCGCCCCTCCTCAGACCCTGCTGAACCGAGGCGTCCACCAGCGAGCGCGCCCCCGCAGAACGCTCCTTCGCCCGGCTCATCACGTCCTCGACTACCGTGCGGCCCTCCTCGCGCTCGATGCGGCCCTGCTCGATCAGGCCCTCCACGACAGCCTGCACCCGATCCCGCGTCGCCGCCGCGGCCCCGACCTGCAAGAGAACCAACCGCTCCAACGTCTCCCCAACCGTCCCGCGCACGTAAACCTCCAGATCCGCCTGCACCAGCCCCATGATAACCCACCTCGACGAACGTCCAGATTGTCGCCGTCATTTATATAAATAACAAATTGTACAATTACAATATATGGCTCTAAGATTTGCCGGACGTGCGAAGACCACGAAAGGGGACGGCGGTGGACCACGAGATAGTGGCGGCGGAGGGCGGGGATGTCGGAGCGTTGGTGCGGCTGAGTTCGGAGCTCTTTCGCGAGGACGCGGGCATCCGGGACCCGTACACGGACGTGGGCTGGCCGGGGAAGCACGGGCGGGATCACTTCCTGTCGCTCATCTCCCGAAGCGACGCCCTCTGCCTTCTGGCGAAGTTCGGCCGCACGCCGGTCGGGTACCTGGCCGGGTACGTTGGCGGGCCCACGACGATCAGGCCAGTTAGGGTCGCGGAACTCCAGAGCGTGTACGTGCGGGCGCGCGACCGCGACCGTGGCGTCGGCTCCGCGTTGGTGGCGGAGTTCCTGTCCTGGGCGTGGACCGGGCGACCGAGCGCGTCGCGGTGACGGCCTACGCGTCCAACAGCGATGCCTTGCGCTTCTACGCCAGCCGCGGTTTTCTGCCGAGGAGCACCACCCTGGAGATGCCATTCTAGCGGACCGGTACGGGCGCTAGGCGGAGCGCGGGGTGCGGCGGGCGCGGCGGACGCTGCCGGCGCGCCAGGCCTTGAAGAGCGAGAGCGTCTGGGGGGCGATAAAGATGGAGCTGTAGGCGCCGGCGAGGATGCCGACGAGGAGGGCGAAGGCGAAGTCGCTAAGGGTTGACTCGCCGAAGATCAGGAGCGCCGTTACAGGTATCAGGGTGAAGACGGAGGTGTAGATCGAACGCCGTATCACCTGCCGGATGGAGACGTTCACCATCTCGTCGAAGCGCCTGCGGTTGTACCCGACCGTCGGGGCGTTCTCCCGGATCCTGTCGAAGATAATGATGGTGTCGTAGAGGGAGTACCCGAGCACGGTCAGGACCGCGACGACCGTTACCAGGCTGACCTCGCGCCCGAAGATCGCGTAGAAGCCGACGGTAAGCAAGACGTCGTGCACAAGCGCGGCCATCGCGGCGATGGCGAAGGAGAACTCGAACCGCACGCTGATGAACGCCACGATGATGAGCAACGCCGCGGCCACCGCCTGCAACGCCTGGTTCCTGAGCTGCTCCCCGAACGCCGGGCTAACGCTAGTGGCGCTCACCTCGGCCCCAAGGGCGTCCGAGAGGGCCCCCTCCACCTCCTGGCTCTCGGCCTGGCTCAAGACGGGCGTTCGGACCTCGTATCCGTTGTTCCCGATCGTGGTAACCACCGACTCGTCCGCGATCCCGGGCGGGAGCGCGGCCCTCACCTCCTCCTCGCTTAGCTGGCGGTCCGCGCTCGTCGCCGTGAACTGGGCGCCGCCCTGAAAGTCTATGCCGAGGTCCAGGCGCCCGAGGAGCATGGCGATGATGCCGAGCGAGAGCAGGACGCCCGAGATAATGAACCAGCGCTTCCAGTTGCCCACGAAGTCTACGTTGGGGAACAACGCCTACCCCGCCGTCCTCTGGGTCGAGACGTCGCCCTTGGAGACGCCCATCATGCCGGGCGAGAGTTGCACGCCGCGGCCCGAGAGCAGCCCGAGCAGGGCGCGCGTCACCAGCACCGCGGTGAACACGCTCAGAAGGACGCCTATCACCAGCAAGACCGCGAAGCCCCTGACCGAGCCCGTCGAGAGGGCGAAGAGTATGAACGCCGTGATCAGCGTCGTGATGTTGCCGTCTATGATGGCGCGGAAGCCCCTGTCGTAGCCGGCCTGGATCGCGGCGCGCGAGGTCCTCCCGCGCCTCACCTCTTCCTTTATCCGCTCGAAGATGACCACGTTCGCGTCGGCGGCGACCCCGATGGAGAGCACGATCCCCGCGATGCCTGGCAGCGTCATCGTCACCGGAACGGCCACCACTATCCCCCACATCAAGAACGCGTACACGAGGAGCGCGAGCGCCGCCACGAGGCCGAGCGCGCGGTAGATGGCCACTAGAAGCACGAGCACCAGGCCGAACCCGAGGAGCGCGGCCAGCAGGCCGCTCTTCAGGGAGCTCAAACCGAGCGTCGGCCCGACCGTGGTCTGGGAGATGATCTCCATGTTCACCGGCAGGGCGCCGGTGTTGAGCACCGTCTCGAGCTGGCGGGCCTCGTCCTCCGGGAGACCGTCGGGCAGGCCGTTGTTGGAGATCGAGATCTGGTCAGAGAGCACCTCGTTCACCACGGGAGCGCTCTGGACGTCCTGGTCGAGGGCGATCGCCATCTGGGCCGACTCGCCGCTCACGGCCGCGTCGTTGAGGATCTCCTGGGTGAGGTCGGCCATCTGGTTGCCGCCCTCTGCCGTTAGCTGCAGCGAGACCACCCGCTTGTTATTCGAGTCGAACTCGACGTTCGCCCCGTTCTGCTGCAACGCCTCGCCGGTAAGGTCCGGCTGCTCGCGCACGACGTAGCCGAAGACGTCGGTGCCGTCGCCCTGGATGGGCGGGCTCTCCTCGAAGATCACCTTCGTCTTGCCAGGCTTGAAGTCCTGGTCGTCCTTGAGGTTACCCTCGATCTCCTTCCCTACCGAGTCGACCTCGTCCGTCGGCGTGTTCGGGCTCCCGTCGGTGGCGAGGACCTGGTAGAAGCCTAGCTGGGCCGTGCGGCCGATGATGTCTATTACCTCGTTGGGGTTCTCGACGCCGGGGATCTGGACGACTATCTGGTCCTGGCCCTGCACCCGCACGTCCGGCTCCGCGACGCCGAGGCGGTCGATGCGCTGGCGGATCACGTCGGAGGCCTGCTCCATCTCCTCCCGCGAGACGGTGCCGCCGCCGGTCTGCGATCCCCTCAACTGCGCGCTGACGCCGCCCTGGAGGTCGAGCCCGAGCTGGGTGGACTCCGTGACCGGCTGGCGGAGGAAGATCAGGTACGCCGCCACCCCAAGGAGGACGACGACGGCGCCGAGGATGACGAGGTTGTTTCGCGGGCTACCCATAAGATAGGGGCCAATTATATAGCTATTGGCGGTCAGCTATCAGCGGCCGGCTTTTCGTCCTCGCCTCGCGGCTCCGGCCGCGTCGTATCGGAGAAGTCGAAATCGTGATCGCAGGCCCCCGCGGCCTAGGGACATCACTCTACAAGGAGCTGTTGGCTGACGGCTGCGCGACGCCCTCAGGCCGACTCGTAACGCGAGATCCAGTCTCTCGACCAGCCCGCGAACCGGCCGGCGGAGATCTCGGCCCGCGCCCGCCGGCACAGGGCGACTGTGAAGTGGACGTTGTGTAGGGTGAGCAGGCGGTGTCCCAGAAGCTCGTCCTCGCGGACGAGGTGCGAGAGGTAGGCCCGGCTGTATCCCGTGCAGGTCTCGCAGGAGCACTCGGGGTCGAGGGGCCCGAAGTCCCTCCGAAAGCGGGCGTTCTTGAGGTTGAGGCGGCCGTCCGGGGTCAACGCGGCTCCGTGGCGGGCAAGGCGCGTCGGCAGCACGCAGTCGAACATATCGACCCCGAGGGCGATGACCTGGAGGATGCCGACGGGGTCCCCTATCCCCATGAAGTACCTCGGCCTATCCTCGGGCAGCATGCCGGCCGTCGCGGCGAGCGTCTCGAGCATCTCCCCCCTCGACTCGCCGACGGAGAGCCCGCCCACCGCGTAACCGGGGAAGCCTATCTCCACTGTCCGCTCCAGGCTCTCGGCGCGCAGGTCCTCGTGGAGACCGCCCTGCACGATCCCGAAGAGCGCCTGGTCCTCGCGGGCGTGCGCCTTCTTGCACCTCTCGGCCCACCGCGCCGTCCGGCGCAACGACTCGACGTGGTACGAGCGTTCGGCGTTGGCGGGCGGGCACTCGTCGAGGACCATGGCGACGTCCGCGCCGAGAAGCTCCTGAACCCGCGTTGTCAGCTCCGGCGTGAACTCGTGGGCGGAGCCGTCGTAGACCGAGGCGAACCGGACGCCGTTCTCGGAGATCTTGCGCGTCTTGGCGAGCGAGAAGACCTGGAACCCGCCGGAATCTGTGAGCATCGGCCCGTCCCAGCCGCTGAACGCGTGAAGCCCCCCGGCCTCCCCGACGAGGTCCGCGCCCGGGCGCAGGTAGAGGTGGTAGGTGTTGCCGAGCACCACCCCGGCGCCAGCGCCGCGCAGGTCCCGGGGCGTGAGCCCCTTTACCGTTCCCTTGGTGCCGACCGGCATGAACGCGGGCGTCTCGGCCGGGCCGTGCGGGGTGCGCAGGACGCCGGCCCGCGCCGCCCCGTCCGTGGCCGTTACCTCTATGGAGACGGGGGCGTCTACAGGGACCTGCCGCCGTTCAGGATCAGCATGGCGTCACCGAAGGAGTAGAAGCGGTACCGTTCCTCGACGGCGATCCGGTAGGCCTCCCTGACGAGATCCCGGCCCCCGAAGCTCATCACCATCGCAAGCAGCGTCGAGCGCGGCAGGTGGAAGTTAGTGAGCAGGGCGTCCACGACCCGCCACCGGTAGCCTGGATAGACGAACAGACGCGACTCCCCCGAGCCCTCGCCGGTCTCCGCCCAGGTCTCAAGGGTCCGGGCGACCGTGGTCCCGGCTGCTACCACCCGCCCCGCCTCCTCTACGGCCCGGGCCGCCCCGGCCGGGACGCTGTAGCGCTCGGCGTGCATCCGGTGGTCTTCCAGCCTCTTCGTCCTTACCGGCAGGAAGGTCCCCGTCCCGACGTGCAGGGTGACGCGCGAGATACCTGCCCCGGCCCGCCGCGCGCCGTCGAGCACTTCTTCGGTGAAGTGGAAGCCGGCCGTCGGGGCTGCGGCGGACCCAGGCTCCCTGGCGTAAACGGTCTGGTAGCGGGCCTCGGCCTCCGGCGTGGCCTCTATGTAAGGTGGCAGCGGCATGCTGCCGTGCTCCCCGAGCAGGCCCGGCACGTCGGGCGCTGAGACCGACCAGCGACCTTCGCCGAGGTTCTCCACGAGGTCGAGCTTCGCGTCGCCGGCCAGGAGCCGGAGGCCGGGCTTGAGGCGCTTGGTCGGGCGTGCCAGGGCCTCCCAGGCGTTGCCGCGCTCGGGGCCGAGGTCGCGGAGGAAGAGCAGCTCGACCTCGCCGCCTGTCGGCTTGCGGGCCCTCAGGCGGGCAGGCAGTACCTTCGTCTCGTTAAGGACGAGGGCGTCGCCCGGGCGCAGGAAGAGGGGAAAATTGCGGAAGGTGCGGTGCTCGATGGTACCGCCGGCCGCGTCCACGACCATCAGGCGCGAGGAGTCGCGCGGTTCGGCCGGCGTCTGGGCTATCAAGGCCTCCGGCAGGTCGTAGTCGAGGTCGGAGACGAGCAATCTAGCGGCGCAGGAGTACGTTCAAGACGACGGTGCCGACGAAGGAGAGCAGGATCATCAGCCCTATAGGGAAGAAGACCGTGAGGTTTCCCCGCCTGAAGACGAGGTCCCCGGGCAGCCGGTCCATGCCGAAGCGCCCGAGCACCAAGAAAAGGCCGCCGAGCACAAGCAAGACCAGCGCACCGCCTACCAACAACCTGCCCATAGCCTCTAGTCCCATGCCCCTATATTATCGTCATCCGGCGCCGGAGGACGGGCGGTCCGAAAAGCAGAGCCCACACCCGCGTCGATCTAACCCGACGGCCTTTGCCTGGCACGGTGACGGGCAGGATAAACAGGAGGAATGGAAGAATAGCGTCGGGCACGCCCTATTGCTAGCCCTTGCCCTGGTTCTAGCGCCAGAGCCCACCCCGTCCGGGGTCGGACAGCGGCACCGTCAGGGATTCCGGTTCCCAGGCGTCGAGCTTCGAGTTCGAGGACCGGCACCCGCAATAGAACCGTAAGAAGGGCATCCACGGGGACGGCTCCTGCGCCTTCCCTGCTTCGTACTCCCCAGGAACCCCAGGAAGGCACTTGCGTCCATCGCCGTGGTACATTCGCGCCACGATGCACCCCGCGCGAGAACGGCCGCCCAGCGTGAAGCCCTCCGTCCTCGCCCGCTCGTCCCTACTCGCAACGCTGCTCGCGGTTTTCCTGGCGGCGGGGCTGGCCGCGTGCGGCGGGGACCCGAACCCTCCCCCCACCCCGGACCTCTCCTCAGATTTGCGCGAGGCGGTCGGCGTCGGGGGCGTCCTGGATCACGCGCGCCGCCTCCAGGCCATCGCCGACGAGCACGGGGGCAACCGGGCCGCGGGAACCCCAGGCTACGACGCCTCAGCCGACTACGTAGCGGATAGGCTCCGCGAGGCCGGATACGAGGTGCGGGTCCAGTCCTTCGAGCTGCCCGGCTACGCCGTCCTCCGGGACGCGGACCTGGATATCTCGGGCACGTCCGTGCCGGCGACGGACTTCGTCCCCATGGATGGCTCCGGCAGCGGCGAGGTCGAGGCCAGGCTGCGGCCCGTGGACGCCAGCGGCGCAACGAGCGGCTGCGAAACGCGAGACTTTGAGGGGCTCGCCAGGGGCGACGTCGCACTCTTGCGCCGCGGCACCTGCGCGTTCAGGACGAAGGCCGAGAACGCGGAGGCTGCCGGCGCGTCCGCGGCGCTCGTCTTCAACGCGGGCGAGGACGGCGGCGAGGTGCTGCGCGGCTCACTCGGCGGCCCCGGCATCGGGATACCCGTGGTGGGCACCAGCGGGTCGTTCGGGGAAAGCTTGCTTGACCGCGAAGAGACCCAGGAGGTGCGCGTCTCCGTGGCCGAGGGCGGTGGAGATCGCACGACAAACGTCATAGCCCAGACGCCGAAGGGCGATGCGGAGAACACGGTGATGGTCGGGGCGCACCTCGACTCCGTGCCGCAGGGGCCCGGCATCAACGACAACGGCTCCGGGTCGGCGACGGTGCTGGAGGTGGCGCTCCAGCTCGCCAGGCTCGACGCGGAGCCCCGCAACCGGGTGCGCTTCGCGTTCTGGGGGGCCGAGGAGGTCGGCCTCGTCGGCTCGCGCCACTACGTCGATGGGCTTGGGGAAGAGGAGATCGGGGAAATCTCCGCCTACCTCAACCTCGACATGACCGCATCCCCGAACTTCGTGACAAGCGTCTACGACGGCCCTGACGAGGTAGAGAACATCTTCGACTCCTACTTCGGGGCGAGGGAGATCGATTTCGAGACGAACTCGGCGCTCGACGGCCGCTCGGACCACGGTCCCTTCCAGGAGGAGGGCATCCCCACGGGCGGCCTCTTCTCGGGGGCGGACGGCACGAAGACGGAGGAGCAGAAGGAGGCCTTCGGCGGGGAGGCGGGCGCGCCGTTCGACGCCTGCTACCACCGCTCCTGCGACGACATGGGCAACCTGAACAGGGAGTCCCTCGGCAGGTTCGCGGACGCCGCCGCCCACGCCACCGCCGTCCTGGCCGAGAGCGAAGGCTCCTGAGCGGGCCAGGAGGCGCCAGGCACACAATGCCAGGAGAGCCGCCCCAGGGCAGCCTACGCCCCGGGTCCGTCCAGCTCCGCAAGCAGGCCCCCGATGTCCAGGGGCTCGGTCACCATGAGGAGGCCGCCGTCGTGGGTCCGGGGCCACTCCTCGCGCGGGCGGTCGTGGTAGAGCTCCACGCCGTTGCCGTCCGGGTCGCTCAGGTAGAGGGCTTCGGAGACGCCGTGGTCGGAGGCACCTTCCAGGGGATACTCGGCGTCCACAAGCCAGCGGAGGGCCTGTGCCAGGTCACGCCGCTCCGGGTAGAGGATGGCGAGGTGGAAGAGGCCGGCGGAGTTCCGGGGGGCCGGCGGGGCGTCGCGGCTCATCCAGGTGTTCAGCCCGATGTGATGGTGGTAGCCGCCGGCCGAGAGAAAGACCGCGTCCTCGCCGTACCACTGCATCACCTCGAAGCCGAGGATGTCCCGGTAGAAGCCCAGGGCGCGCTCGATGTTGGCCACCTTCAGGTGGACGTGCCCGATCTGCGTCCCGGGGCTGACGCGCCGATCCGTCTGCTGCACAGGGTCTCCCTCTCCTCGAAGTCCCACCGATTCTACCCCCGGAAACCGAACGGCCAACTAGCCGGCGACGCGATCGTCACGAAGCGGCGGTCCCCGGCTCCGGTTCCCCGGCACCGGTTCCCCTTGCACTACGCCCCGTCTTCGGGGCGGGATCTCGCGTTTACCAGCACGACACCGGAGAGCGTCACCACGCCCCCGATCACGGTGAGCGGGGTGGGCACCTCGCCGAGCCAGATCCAGGCAACGACGAAAGCGAGCCCCGGCACGAGGTAGAGAAAGCTCGTAGCGTTCGAGGCTGGCATGCGGGCGAACGCGTAGCCGAGGGCGAGGTACGCGATCACCGTAGGGAACACCCCGAGGTAGACAATGCTCAGGGTGGCCCCGAGCGGCGCCTCTCCGACCGTCCCGGCGAGCCCAGGCAGGAAGACGAGCATGACGAGCGTCCCGGCCCAGATGGCGTAGGTCGTGAACCTGAGAGAGCCGTACCGCGCGAGGTAGGGCTTCTGGAAGACGAAGAAGAGGCTCTCGGAGACGGCGGCGAGCAGGATCGGGACGGCGCCAGGGTCGAGGCCAAAGCCTCCGCCCTCACCGGCGGAGATCAGGACGACCCCGCAGAAGCTGACGGCGGTGCCGATCCAACCCAGGACGCCGGGGCGCTCCCCGAGGAACGCCGCGGCGAGCAGGGCCGTGAAGACCGGCACCGAGGAGATTATGAGGCTGGCCGAGCCCGCCTCGACGGTGACCTCCCCGAAGGCGAGCCCCGTATGGTAGCCGGTGAACCCAAGAAAGCCCCCGAGAAGGACCGCCGGCAGATCCCGCCAGGCAGGCAGCGGCATCCTGGTGGAGACGGCGTAGGCGGCGAGGAGCGCTGACCCTACGAGGAACCTGAGCAAAGCCAGGTGCCCCGGCGCGTACCCCTCGAGCCCGGCCCGGATGGCGGCGAACGCGGAGGCCCAGATAAGGACGGTAACCCCGAGGGCCAGCAGCACGCCTCTGTCCTGGGTCCGCTTCACGCCGGTCAGTCTACAGAGGGACGGGAGGTCGGGCCGCCGGTGGCGGAAAGCCGCGACGCTTTCTATACTCGTGGGGTCGCGGCCCCGAGTTGCCAGGAGATGACATGGAGACCACAGATACCCGTCACAAGAGCCGCACCATCCTCGACGGCCGGGACCGGGCGCCAGCCCGCTCCTACCTCAAGGGCATGGGCTTCTCGGAGGAGGACCTCAGCAAGCCCATAGTCGGGGTGGCCCACTCCTGGATCGAGACGATGCCGTGCAACTTCAACCACCGCCACCTCGCCGAGAAGGTCAAGGAGGGCATAAGGGAGGCCGGCGGCACCCCGATGGAGCTCAACACCATCTCCATCTCCGACGGCATAACCATGGGGACGCAGGGTATGAAGACGAGCCTTGTGAGCCGCGAGGTCATAGCCGACTCCATAGAGCTCGTCGGCCGCGGCCACATGTTCGACGCCATCGTCACCCTCGTCGGGTGCGACAAGACCATCCCCGCCGCGGCGATGGCCCATGTCCGGCTGAACGTTCCTGGCGTGATCGTCTACTCTGGCTCGATACAACCGGGCAGGTTCAAGGGCCACGACGTCACAATCCAGGACGTCTTCGAGGGCGTCGGCGCCAACGCCGCGGGCAAGATGTCCGACGCCGACCTTCTGGAGCTCGAGGAGGGCGCGTGCCCCGGCGCTGGCGCCTGCGGCGGCCAGTTCACAGCCAACACCATGGCGATGGCCCTTGAGTTCCTCGGCCTCTCCCCCTTCGGCTCCTCCAGCCCGCCCGCCCTCGACGGCCGCAAGGACGGGGCCTGCGTCGCCGCAGGCAAACTCGTAATGCGCCTGCTCGAGAACGGGCTCTCCCCCGATCGCATCCTGACCCGCGAGTCCTTCGAGAACGCGATAGCGGCCGGTGCTGCCAGCGGCGGATCTACCAACCTCGTTCTGCACCTGCTCGCCATAGCCCGCGAGGCCGGCATCCCTCTCGACATCGACGACTTCGACCGCGTGAGCGAGAAGACGCCCATCATCGCCGACCTCAAGCCCGGCGGCCGCTACACGGCCGTGGACCTCGACCGGGCAGGGGGGACGCGCCTCTTCGGCAAGCACCTCATGGACGGCGGCCTCCTCCACGGCGGCGAGCTAAACGTCTCGGGCAAGACCATCGCGGAAGAGGTAGCCGAAGCCGAGGAGGACGAGGGCCAGGACGTGGTCGCTACCGTCGAGCGCCCGCTCCGCTCCTCGGGGGGGCTCGTGATCCTCAAGGGCAACGTCGCCCCCGAGGGCTGCGTGGTCAAGGTCGCCGGCTACACGCGCATGCACCACAGCGGCCCGGCGCGCGTCTTCGACTCGGAAGAGGCGGCCATGGCCGCGGTTCAGGCCGGCTCCATCGTAGCCGGGGACGTAGTCGTGATCCGCTACGAAGGGCCCCGGGGGGGGCCAGGCATGCGCGAGATGCTCGGCGTTACCGCGGCCCTCGTCGGCCAGGGCCTCGGCGAGACCGTCGCGCTCCTAACCGACGGCCGCTTCTCCGGCGCCACCCGCGGCCTCATGGCCGGCCACGTGGCCCCCGAGGCCGCCCACAGGGGCCCCATAGCCGCCCTCGAGGACGGCGACACCGTTACCTTCGACATAGAGAACCGCACCCTCAACGTGGACCTCGATGCCGCCGAGATCGAAGCGCGCCTCTCCGACTGGACCGAGCCCGAGCCCCCGTACTCTACCGGCGTGATGGCGAAGTACGCGGCCCTCGTCTCCTCGGCCTCCAAAGGCGCCGTAACGGACGCTGCACTCGGCGCAGGGTAGCGATCCCGGCGGTCGGGGCTACGGGGTCCCGTTGGTGCGGTACCAGAGCGGGATCCCGAACCACAACCCCGCGAACGAGCACGCCATGAGCGCGGCCACCACGACGGCGATCCCCCCGCCGAACATCAGGTCGGAGATCACGAACACGACGCCGCCCATCGCCGGCACGAGAAACAGCAGGCCCAGAATCGAGAGGACGTTGCCCAACTCCAGCCGCTCCTCCCTGGCACCCTGACGCCACAACACGCGGTGGTGGGCTGACGGCGCGATCAGGAGCGCCGTGGCCACCGCCGTGCACAACAGCGTGGCGAAGAACACGTTCCTCTGCGATGCGTCCAGTTGCCCGAACCGGCCCGAGAACGGGACGGTGAGCATGAACGCGAACAGCACCTGAACGCCGGGCAGCACGATCCGTAACTCCTGAAGAAGCTCCACCAGCTCCCGCGCCCGCCGCTGCCCCTCGTCCTCCCCAGAGGACTCCCGCGCCGCGCCAGCATCCTTCCCGATGGCCTCTTTCATCGCGCACCCTCTCGACGACAGCAGCATTTAACACGCATTTTACATTACCGCGGAGATGTAGCCCCGGCTTCGCGGCTAAGAAGAAGCGGCAAGGCGGGCACGAACCCGGGCCGGGGCGTCCGCCGGGATCAGGCCCATCGAGGCGGCGTGTTCGGCGGCCGCGGAGGAGTCGCTGACGGCGACCATCGCGGTGCCCGTCAGGTTCACTTTCTCCGCTATCTCCCTTACCTCGGCGTCGCGTTCGTCGCTGGTCACGTCGCGGATGTAGACTGCCTCGATGCGCCCTGGATGTTCGGCGACCGCCTGCGCGTAGATCTCCGGGTCCTTCTCGCCGGAGTCCCCGATCAGGACGAACGGCAGGTCCGGGTACGTCCGGAGAAGCGTTCGGATGATGCCAAGCTTGTGGTCGTGGTGCTTGCCCAGGGTCGTGGGGCTCCAGTCCTTCAGGAAGAGCGGGCCGGCGGGGAGGCCGTGAACGTCAAGAAAGTCCTCCAGCAGGTCGTAGAGGTTCCAGGGGCTGCTGGAGACGTAGAAGATGGGGTTCTCGATCCCGTCCTCGGTCCCCCGCCGCAGGGCCTCGTAGAATGCGGAGACGCCCGGGAAAGGCAGCCGGGTGTGGGCGTTGTTCCGGACGACGATCCAGGCCATCTTCATTATGTTCGTGGCGCTAGAGTGGACGACCGTGTCGTCGAGGTCGCTGATCACGGCGAACCGCGCCCGCCCGGGCACCAGGACCTGCCCGGTGGACCTGACCGGGCCCTCGCCGGGGGATTCCGGGTGAAGCAGCTCCACCTCGACCCCGTGCCAGCTTTGTGCGGTGTCGGGCGGCGTGGGCAGCTCTAGGACGATGTCGAAGAAGCCCTCCTCGTCGGCGACCGCGAACGCCGTGGACCCGCCGAAAGTCGCGCGGACCCTGGCGCCGGCGATCTCGTCGCTGGCGAAGCGGCGGGCCATGTTGCGCAGGTTCTCCCACAAAGTGTCGTCTTGCATCGAGCGGGTTATGCCCTTCTCCTCGAGCACCCTGCCCCTCAGGAAGAACCGGCTTTCCGTGCCGTGGCCCCTGTACGGCAGGACCTCTAGCCGACCCAGCAGGCCGTGCCGGCGCTTGGCCTCGAGACGGGTAGCGTCTATCCAGCCCTCGAGGTCCCGCGCCGCCGTGATCGCCCGCCACCGCCAGGCCAAACCGAACCTCCTCTACCAGACCTCACCGGTGGCGGCGAGGCTCAGCCGGCACCGAACCGTCAACCCTGCAGGAACTTCACGCGGCGGTGGGCCACCTCGGGGATGTCCACCTGCTCCACGCTGGACCAAGGCAAAAAGGCATAGCCTCGCGGCCCGTCACCACCTTCGTCCAGCTCCAGCAGAAGCCCGGCTGGGTCCCTGTCCGAGACCGTGCCCCGGAGTTGACGCCCACCCCAGGTGGTAACGGAGACGGCGACACCGCTCTTCAACGCGTCGGCGACCCTCGGGGGGTGATCCCGGCGATCCTCCGCGTCCGCTCGTGTCTCCGTATCCCGATGCATCCTCTGAACTCCTGTGTACCCGGGCCGGTCCAAAGTAATCCGGGAGACGTATCGGCCCGTTTTCGTCGAGAGCAAGGTCTCTTGGATACGTCGGGAGGACGGGCCCGGATCACGGCCGGGCCCCGCGGCCGGAGAGGCAGCCGGCGCGGTTAACCGGCGGGCGAGACGAACGTGCGCACCGTCGCGCAGGAAGGGCACCACTCCAGGATGGAACGCTCGTCGATGCGCACCTCCACCACGTCGCAGCACGCGGCGTGGGCCAGGGCGAAGGCAGCGAAGGCGAGAAGCTCCTCTTCTAGCCCCTCCTCCGCCGGGATGCCCTCCTCGAGTTCGCGCATGGGCTGGTAGTCGTACCTCGTGTCGCGGGGCTTTAGCGGGCCCGAGCCGCTACCCGCCCGTGGGAGAGGGGATGCCGAGGTGATCGTAGGCGCGGTGCGTGGCGATCCTGCCCCGCGGGGTGCGCTGTATGAGGCCGCTCTGCAGCAGGTACGGCTCGTACACGTCCTCGACGGTGTCCCGAGCCTCGCCGAGCGCCACGGAGATCGTCCCCACGCCCACAGGGCCGCCGTCGAACTTGTCGATGACGAGGCCGAGGTAATCGCGGTCTGCCCGGTCGAGGCCGAGGTCGTCGACCCCCTGCATCTCGAGCGCCGCCCTGGCGACCTCCTCGTCGATGTTCCCGTCGCGTACCACCTGCGCGTAGTCGCGCACCCGCTTGAGCAGCCGGTTCGCCACCCGCGGCGTGCCGCGGCTCCTCTTGGCGAGCTGCCAGGCGCCTTCTGGCGTGATCGGGATCTTGAGGATCTTCGCGGCGCGCGAGACTATCTTCTCCAGGTCATCGGGCCCGTAATAGTCGAGCCTCTCGGCGACGCCGAACCGGTCGAGCAGCGGCTTGGTCATGAGTCCGGTCCGCGTCGTCGCCCCGACGAGCGTGAACCGCTCGAGGTCCATCCGGATCGTACGCGCCGAAGGCCCCTGACCGAGCACGATGTCCATCGCGTAGTCCTCCATGGCCGGGTAGAGGACCTCCTCTATCTGGCGGTTGAGGCGGTGGATCTCGTCGATGAACAGGAAGTCGCCCTCTTCGAGGTTCGTCAGGATGGCCGCCATGTCCCCCGCCCGCTCGAGGCTCGGCCCGCTCGTCGTGTGCAGGTTCACCCCCATCTCCGCCGCCAGGATGCGGCAGAGGCTCGTCTTGCCTAGCCCCGGGGGGCCAGCGAACAGGACGTGGTCGAGGGGCTCGCCCCGCTGCTTGGCCGCCTCCACGAAGATCCTGAGGTTCTGCTTGAGCACCTCCTGGCCCACGAACTCGTCGAGCGACCCGGGCCTTAGCTGCGGCTCGTCGTCTTCGATCATCGGCTCGGGCGCGAGCGGGTGCTCCTCGGGCGGCCCGTCAGGTGGCCCGTCGCCGGACCACCCGGCCGCCCCCGTTATGTCCTCGGGCAACCCGTCGTCGCGCACGGTGAAGTCGTCCATCTCCTCCACGCCTAGCGCCTGCTCCCTATCCGCCGTAACGCCTCCTTAATGTACTTCTCGACCGAGTCCTGCGGGGGCACCTCGCCGAGCGCCTTCTCCGCCTCCTCCAGCCTGTATCCGAGCGCCGCGAGCGCGTCCCT
>DATFPF010000059.1:0-6866 GCA_035264945.1 Rubrobacter sp. | reverse complement strand
ACCTTCAGGCCCCTCACCCTGTCAAGGACGCTGGAGACGGCGCCGGCCGTGCCGTCGCGGGTGTGTATGACGACCTGGTTTCCCGCAGGGACGATGCCGAGCACGAAGCTCGGCAGCACCTCTATGCCGGCCGAGCCGGGGTCGTGCGGGAGCGCCAGGTAGCGGCTGCCGACCTTGAGCACCCCTAGCTCCGCGAGGTCCCGGCTCACCGTCGCCTGGGCTACCTCGACCCCCTCGTCGCCCAAAGCCTGCACCACCCCCTGCTGCGTGCCGAGATCCTTCTCGGAGATGAGCCTCAGGATCAGGTCCTGCCGCGTCGTTTTGTCCACCGGTGCGCGCGTCGCGCCCATACGTCTTCCTCCCTCTTGGGGTCCTACTTGAGGTGCTCGAGACCGAGGTCTTCTGCGTACCCGAGCGCCAGGTTCATGTTCTGGACCGCCGCCCCGGAAGCTCCTTTGAGCAGGTTGTCCACCGCCGAGAACAGGAGCAGCTTCCCCGCCCGCCGGTCAACGGCCGCGGAGAGCCGGCACCTGTTCGTGTTGGCCACGTGCGAGACGTGCGGGTACTCCCCCCTCGCCTCCACGAACGCCCACCCTTCGTAATCCTCGGCGTACCACCCGAGGACCTCCTCGGCCTCAGGCACCCCTTCGAGGTCCACCACTATCGTCTCGAGCTCGCCGCGGCTTATGGGGATGAGGTGCGGCACGAACGTTACCGCCGGGCTCTCCCCAACCCTGCCCAGCATCGCCTCGATCTCAGGCGTGTGCCGGTGCAGCGGCGCCCCGTAGGCGTTCGCGCTCTCGTTGACGCTAACGAAGTGCGTCTTGACGCTCGGCCGCGCCCCCGCCCCGCTCACCCCGGACAGGGCGTTGATGACTATGGACCCGATGCCCCCGCCGACCCGCCTCACCACCGGCGCGAGCGCCAGCACGGCCGCCGTCGGGTAGCACCCGGGGTTGGCGACGAGCCGGCCCTCCGCCCTCCCGAAGACCTCGGGCAGCCCGTAGTGCGCCTCGGCCAGCAACCCCGGCGCGGGATGCCCCCCGTACCACTCCTCGTACACGCCGACATCGGGCAACCTGAAGTCCGCGGAGAGGTCAACCACCAGCCCGACCCCCGCCTCCAACAACCCCGCCACGGTCTCGGCGCTCTCCCCGTGCCCGTAGGCCACGAACGCAACGTCGAGCCCTGGGGCCTCGATCTCCTCTGGGCCCACGAACGCACCGTCCGCCGAAATCTGCGGAAAGACCTCCCCGATGGATCTCCCCGCGTACCCTCGCGACGCCACCTCGAGGCCGCCCACCTTCGGGTGCCCTACCAGAAGCCGCACCAGCTCAGCCCCCGCGTACCCGCTGCCGCCGTAGACCCCAACCTTCAAGCTCATGGCCGTATTAGAGCACCCGCCGGATATTTATTCAAGTTTCTGGATATTATCGTTGACGTCCCCACGCACGGGTGCGACAATACGGCCCAGTTATGAATAAAGATTCAACAATCAGCATAACAACGCTCGCCGGCGGGGCCACGGTCCCGCCGGGTTTCCGGTCTGGCGGGGTCGCCTGCGGGGTCCGGGGGCCGGGAGAGCTCGACCTGGGGCTGCTGCTTTCGGAGGGTCCCTGCAGCGCCGCGGCGGTCTTTACGCGCAACGCGTTCAAGGGTGCGCCGCTCGGCGTGACGCGGGAGGCAGTCGAGGCCGGCGGGCTGCGGGCGGTCGTGGTCAACAGCGGGAACGCCAACGCCGCCACCGGGCCGCGGGGCGTCGAGGACGCCTACGCGATGCAGGGGGCAGCGGGCGAGGCGCTGGGGGTCGAGGCCGGGCGGGTGGCGGTTGCTTCTACCGGCGTGATCGGGGAGCACCTCCCGATGGACAAGATCCGGGCCGGCATAAAGGACGCCGCCGGAACGCTCTCCGAGTACGGAGCTTCGTTCGCGGAGGCTATCCTGACCACCGACACCCGCACCAAGGAGGCAGCGGCGGAGGTCGAGGTCGGGGGCAGGACCGTCACCGTCGGGGGGACGGCCAAGGGCAGCGGCATGATCCACCCGAACATGGGCACCATGCTCGCCTTCCTCACCACCGACGCCGCCGTCGAGCCCGGGTGCTTGCAGGAGACCCTTGGACTGGCCGCGGACCGCTCCTTCAACCGCGTGACGGTGGACGGCGACACCTCCCCCAGCGACATGGCCCTCCTACTCGCCAACGGCGCCGCCGGGAACGAGCCGCTGACGGCCGGGTCGCCCGACCTCCCCGCCTTCGCGGGGGCGGTCGAGGCCGTCACGCAGACCCTGGCCAAGGAGATAGCGCGCGATGGCGAGGGCGCGACGCGGCTCGTGGAGGTCGTGGTCGAGGGTGCCGAGAGCGAGGAGGTCGCGGCGGCGCTGGCGAAGAGCGTCGTGGGCAGCAGCCTGGTCAAGGCCGCCGTCTTCGGCGAGGACGCCAACTGGGGAAGGGTGCTGACGGCGATGGGCTACGCCGGCGTCCCCTTCGACCCGGACGGCCTCGAGTTGTGGTTCGGGCCCGTAATGGTCTTCGAGGGGGCGCCCGTGCCGCACGAGGCGGCAGAGGCGAACGCGGCGCTCGCGTCGGGCGAGGTCAGGATCACGGCCCGGTTGGGTGCCGGCGACGCGTCGGCGACCGCGTGGGGCTGCGACCTGAGCTACGAGTACGTAAAGATCAACGGGAGCTACCGCACGTGAGCGCGCACGCGAACGCCAAGGCCCCCATTGTCGTGAAGGTCGGCGGCGGCGCGCTGCGGGGCGGCGCCCTGGAGGACCTGCTCGCCATCCTGACGGAGGGAACGCCCGTAGTGCTCGTCCACGGCGGCGGGCCGCAGCTCACCCGCATGCTCGACTCTTTGGGCATCGAGAGCACCTTCCACGAGGGCCTGCGCGTCACCGACGAGGCGACGCTCGAGGTGGCCGAGATGGTCTTCGCCGGCGGCGTCAACAAGGGGCTCGTGCGCGAGCTTAACGCGCTCGGCGTGCCCGCGGCCGGCATCTCGGGCACGGACGGCCCGACGCTGCTGGTCGAGCCCGTGCCCGGGCTTGGCAGGGTGGGGGAGGTCTCGTCCGTCGAGCCCGGCCTGATACGGGCCCTCTGGAACGGCGGTTTCGTGCCGGTCGTCGCCCCCATGGGCCTCGGCCCCGAGGGCGCCTACAACGTGAACGCCGATTCGGCGGCGGCGGCGCTGGCGGTCGGCCTCGGGGCTGGCCACCTGTTCCTGCTGACGGACGTGGACGGCCTGCTCAGGGACGGCGAGGCCGTTGCCTCACTGGATCCCGAGGAATCCGAGGGCTTCGTCAGCAGCGGCCTAGCCGCCGGGGGCATGGTCCCCAAGCTGCGGGCGGCGACGGTGGCGGCGCGCGGCGGGGTAAGGGCAAGGGTACTCAACGGCAACAAGAAGGGCGTTCTGGCCGGGGCACTCTCCGGCGAGAGCGTCGGGACGCTCGTATACGAAGGAGGGCCGGCATGCACGCGGTAATGGAGACCTACAAACGGCTAGGCATAGCACCGACGAGCGGGCGGGGGAGCTGGCTCTTCGACGACGAAGGCAACCGCTACCTGGACTTTATAGGGGGGATAGCGACGAACTCCCTCGGGCACGGCCACCCGGCGCTCGTTGGGGCCATACAGGACCAGGCGGAGAAGCTCATCCACTGCTCGAACCTGTACGAGATCCCGATCCAGGCCGAGGCCGCAGCACAGCTCACGGACGCCACGGACTTCGACAGGGTCTTTTTCTGCAACTCTGGCACCGAGAGCGTCGAGGCCGCCATCAAGCTGGCCCGCAAGCACGCCAACGACAACCACGGCCCGGAGAAGCACGAGGTACTTACCTTCTCAAAGTCCTTCCACGGCCGTACCTACGGCGGCCTCTCCGCCACGGCCCAGCCAGCCCTCCGATCCGGCTTCGGTCCCATGCTCCCTGGCATGGTCCACGCCCCCTACGGTGACCTCGAGGCCGCTAAAGAGTTGTCAGGCCCCCACACGGCCGCCATCCTCGTCGAGCCCATCCAGGGCGAGGGCGGCGTCAACGTCGCACCAGAAGGCTTCCTGCAAGGATTGCGCGACCTCTGCGACGAGACGGGCGCGGTCCTAATCTTCGACGAGGTCCAGACCGGCGCGGGGCGCACCGGACACCTGTACGCATACCAGGGGATTGGCGTCGTTCCTGACGTCCTGGCGAGCGCGAAGGGCCTCGGGGGCGGTTTCCCCGTCGGGGCTGTGCTGGCGAAGGAGGAGTTCGCGGCGCTCGGGCCGGGCAACCACGGCTCGACCTTCGGGGGCAACCCGCTTGCGATGGCCGCGGTAAAGGCCGTGCTCGGGGTGGTGAACGACGAGGCGTTTCTGGAGGAGGTGCGCTTCAAGGGAAGGGTGCTGAAGAGCGCGCTCGAGTTTCTCGCGGAGCGGGTGCCTGGCGCCGAGGTCAGGGGCGAGGGGCTCCTGATCGGCCTCGACCTCAAAGACCCTGACCTTGCGCGGTCGGTCTTCGAGCACTGCCTCGACGAGGGCGTGCTCGTGAACCTGGTGGGGGGCACCACCATCCGGCTGGCGCCGCCGCTCACCGTTACCAGGACGGAGGTTCGGGCAGCGCTCGACACCTTTCGAGGCGGCGTGCGGGCCGCGATGAGCGTGGCCGCGCCCGAGGCCGCGGTGGCGTAGAGACGTCGTGGCCGTGATCCCACAGATAGACGGCGTCCCGCCGAAGCCGTCCCCCCTCTCGGGCCGGGACTGCCTGACGCTGGCGGAGTTCGTCCCGGCGGAGGTAGCCCTGATCCTGGACGAGGCCGTCAAGATCAAGGCCATGCAGAAGAGCCGCATCCCCTACCGCCCCCTGCGCGGCCGGACGCTCGCGATGGTCTTCCAGAAGCCCTCCAACCGCACCCGCGTCTCGTTCGAGGTCGGGATGTACCAGCTCGGCGGCCACGCCCTCTCCCTCTCCCCCCAGGAGATACAGATGGGCAAGCGCGAGACGCCGTCCGACACGGGCCGCGTCCTCGCCCGCTACATCGACGCCATCATGGTTCGCACCTTCGACCACGGGGAGCTGGAGGAGCTCGCGGGGGCCGCCGACGTGCCCGTCGTCAACGGCCTCTCGGACGCCCACCACCCATGCCAGGCCCTGGCGGATCTGCTGACGGTTCGCGAGGAGTTTGGATCTCTGGAGGGCGTCAAAATCTCGTACGTCGGGGACGGCAACAACGTTGCCCACTCCCTAGCCATAGCCTGCGCCCTGACCGGGGCCGAGCTCGCCATAGCCCACCCGGAGGGCCACGAACCGGACCCAAACGTCGTGGAGACGGCAGGAAGGCTCGGCGCCGCACCCGTCCTCACCCAAGATCCCCGCGAGGCCGCGGGCGGCGCGCGCGTCGTCTACACCGACGTCTGGGCCAGCATGGGCCAGGAGGCGGAGGCCGCCGAACGCAGGGAGAAGTTCGCCCCCTACAGGGTGAACGAGGAGCTGATGGGCCTCGCGGCAAGAGACGCCATCTTCCTCCACTGCCTGCCCGCCCACAGGGGCGAGGAGGTAACGGCCGGGGTCATCGACGGGCCGCAGAGCCGCGTCTTCGACCAGGCCGAGAACCGCCTGCACGCCCAGAAGGCGTTGCTTTATCTGCTGTTGGGGTGAAGTTTAGGTGTTCGTGGGGGCCGCGACCGGCCTCTAGGCGATCCGTCCTACTACGCGGCGGTGGTGTAGGATCGGATCTTCCGCTCCGGCTTGACCTCCACGACGACCCAGCCCCTGAGTTGCCCGGTGGAGTACGTGATCATCACGAAGGCGAAGACGGTGTTGCGCAGGTAGGTGAGCCTGCGTATGACCCCCTCGTCCCCCGCCCGGATGCCGAGCTCGGGGACGTTTTCGGGGATGGGGATGCGGTCGTGCTCCCGGTAGAGGGGCGGCGTGCTCTTTGCGGACGGTGCTTCCATGGGATCTCCTTCAGGTGGACCTCGGGTACGGGCCGCACTATAGTCGCGGGTCCCTAGCCGGGTCTTTGGCCCGATGGAGAGAGTTTCGGGCGATCTAAGCCATCAGCTTTCGGCGGCCAGCCATCCGGTCAGCCGGACTGGGAAACCGCCCCCGAGGCCCTTCGCGCTCGCCAGGACGTCCGGATCAGCAAGAACAAAAAAGCTGAGAGCTGAGAGCGCGGGCCCAAGGCCTAAGCGCGCTTATAGCCGAAGGCTCTAGTCCTGGACGGTCTTGGTGCCTAAGGGGCTGACCGTGGTGCGCGGGATGCGGCGGCGGTGGTCCTCCCAGCCCTCGTCGACCTTGGTGAGCACCTCAGCGAGGCGGAGCTTCTCGAGCAGACGGATCACGGGCCAGGCCGGGTCGAACTCGTCCTTGAACGCGGCGAGCTTGGCCGAGGCCGGGCGCGCGTGGTGGTTGTTGTGCAGGCCCTCCCCGAAGGTGAAGAGCGCAAGCAGCTTGAGGTTGGTGGCGTCGTTCTCGAAGCTCTTGTAGCCGAAGGTGTGCCCCGCCCCGTTGATGGCGGCGTTCAGGAGCAGGTAGACGACCGCGAGCGTCGCGAGGGCCACGAGACCTGGGCCGATGCCCCACCCTGGGCCGAAGAGGCCGAAGAACCCGACGAGCGCCACGCCCGTCAGCGAGAAGCCAAGGGTGCCGCGGCGCAGGAGCAGCGTGTCAAGCCTGTCGAAGGGGAGGTCCGCGGCGTACTTCTCCATCGTGTCGTCGTTGTTCGCCTCGCGGCGGTAGTAGTAGACGTTTCCTATCATGATCTGCCAGTACCCCTCGATGTGGGGGCTGTGGGGGTCGCCCTCGACGTCGCTGAAGTTGTGGTGCTTGCGGTGGACCGCCACCCATTCTCTGGGCGAGATGCTCGTCAGCATCCATGTCCCGAAACGCATC
>DATFPF010000058.1:0-17773 GCA_035264945.1 Rubrobacter sp. | reverse complement strand
GCGGACCCCGCTCCACGACGAGCACGAAAAGGCCGGCGCCCGCCTCGTCCCCTTCGCAGGCTACGAGATGCCCGTCCAGTACGAGGGCGTCAAGGCCGAGCACGAGGCCGTGAGGCAACGCGCAGGCCTCTTCGACGTCTCACACATGGGCGAGGTGGTCTTCCGCGGCCCAGACGCCGAGCGGGCCGTCCAGCGGCTCGTCACCAGGGACGTCTCGCGCCTGGAGACCGGGCAGGCCGGATACGCGGCCGTCTGCTACGAGGATGGCGGTACCGTGGACGACGTGCTCGTCTACAAGAACCCGGACGACTTCCTCGTAGTGGTCAACGCGGCGAACCGCGAGAAGGACGTCGCCCACTTCAGGGAGCACACCGAGGACCTGGACGTCGAGGTCGCCGACGAATCGGACGACTGGGCGTTGCTCGCCCTGCAGGGTCCCGAGGCCGCCGGCATTTTAGGACGTTTCGCCGACGCGGATCTCGCGGGCCTGAAGTACTACAGGTACGTCGTAGGCGAGGTGGACGGTTTCTACGCCGTGATCTCACGCACCGGCTACACCGGCGAGGACGGCTTCGAGCTCTACGTCCGCCCGGACTCGGCGGCCCCCCTGTGGCGCCGCCTCGTCGAGGCTGGCGCCACGCCGGCCGGCCTCGGCGCCCGCGACACCCTGCGCCTGGAGGCCGGCATGTGCCTCTACGGCAACGAGCTCGACCCCGGGACGACGCCGCTGGAGGCCGGCATCGGCTTCGCCGTCCACCTGGGCAAGGAGGAGCGGTTCGTCGGGCAGGAGGCGCTGCGCCTGGAGAAGGAGGAGGGCCTGCGCAAGAAGCTCGTCGGCTTCAAGGTGGAGGGGCGCGGCATCGCGCGCCACGAGCACCCGGTCGCGGTCGACGGGGAGACCGTCGGCACGGTCACGAGCGGGACCCAATCCCCGACGCTCGGCGAGGCCATAGGGCTTGCGCTCGTCTCGCCAGGGGTGGAAGATTCCTTCGACGTCGTCATACGCGACAGGCCCGTGCCGGCGCGGGCCGTGCCGCTGCCGTTCTACAAGCGAGAGAAGAAGTAGGGGAGGGGAGACAGATGTCCGTACCGGGGGATCTCCAGTACACAAAGAGCCACGAGTGGGTCCGCGTCGAGGGGGACGTGGCCACCGTAGGCATCACCGACCACGCCCAGGACGAGCTCGGCGACGTGGTCTTCGTCGAGCTGCCGGAGCAGGGCGCGACCCTGGAGGCAGGCGACTCCTTCGGCGCCGTCGAGAGCGTCAAGGCCGTCTCGGACCTCTACGCCCCCGTCGGCGGCGAGGTCGTCGAGGTCAACGGCGCCCTGGAGGACAGCCCGGAGAAGATCAACGAAGACCCCTACGGGGATGGCTGGATCCTGAAGCTCCACACCTCAGGCGAGGCCGACCTCCTCTCCGCCGCCGACTACGAGAAGCTGCTGGAAGAGGAGTCGTAGGCCGCGGACACTCGGGCCTCTCCGGCCCGCACAACCACAGCAACCCGCCGTCGGACCAAACACGCCCCCGACATCGGGGAGCAACCCCCGAGACACCCCAATCCGCGCGTGAAATGGTGTGAATTCGGTCACCCGCTCCCGCGCACCTGGCCCTACGACCCACGCCCCCAAAACGCCGCCAGGGATTACAGGAAAGCGGCATACATAAAGGAACCCCCTGGTAAACCGCTATATGCGTTTGGCAGATATTTGCAGAAAGTTTCTAAATTCACCGTTCCAAGCCCTTTACAAAGTGTGGCGAGCCGGTTAATATCCTGCCAGTCGGTTGGTGCGAAACTAAACCGGCACAATTAAATAACCCGGGGCGCCACTCCTCCTTTCCCTTTCCCCACCTATCACCCCTAGGCGCCCCGGGTTATCCTCTTTTCAAGGTTTCAGGCCCCAGGTTTTCAGCAGTCAGGCAAAGCCCGCAGGCGACGTAGCCCTGGGGCGATTACGCGTCGTTACAGAGAAACGGCCTCCGGCAAAAAATACCGGAGACCGTGACCTAAAGCCTGAAACCTGATGCCTTTAAGAGGCCTCCTGGCCTTCGGCCTGGGTCAGGTAGTAGAGCGTGTGCATGAGCTGGGCTGTCGGGTCTATACGGTGGACGTCCACGTGGGAGGGGACGTGGAGCAGGACATCGGTGTAGTTGAGTATGACGCGGATGTTGGCGTCGACCATGAGGTCGGCGACGTGCTGGGCGGCGGAGGCGGGGGTGGCGATGATGCCGATGATCTCCTCTGCCTCGGTAACGCTCTTGGCGAGCTCGTCGATGTGCTTGACGACCACGTTGCCGACGGTGCGCCCGATCTTGTCTGTGTCGGAGTCGAAGACGTCGTGGATGACGAAGCCCCTCTTGGGCAGGATGGTGCTCGCCGCGATGGCGCTCCCCAAATTGCCGGCGCCCACGAGCGCGATGTTGTAGGTCTGCCTGAGGCCCAGGATGTCCCTGACGGCTTCGACCAGGTCGTAGGCCTGGTAGCCCACGCCCCGCGTCCCGGAGAAGCCGATGGCGTTCAGATCCCTCCGGACCTGCACCGGGTTGATGCCCGTGAAGTCCCCCAGCTCCTTGCTTGAGACCGCGTCACGGCCCTCTTCTATGAGCTGCTGGGTGGTCCTTAGGTATTTCGTCAGCCTATTCGTCAGGCCGGGCTGTAGCGTGGTTCGCAACTCTCCCGCTCCTTCTTCTCGGTGGTTCGGATGACCGTGGCCGCATTGTAACAAAATGGGACGTTCTTGCAATAAAGGTGCTCTTAGCCGACAACTACTCAGTAAGCAAGGCAGGTTACAGGGAGCCCCGGCCCGCGTTTGCCCTGGGGCTGCGGGGCGTGTACTTTTCCCCTGTCGGAGGCATTAGGGAGGGACAAGGTCCGGGTTGGGTACGGTCTTGTGGGGTGTTCTGGTCGTGGGCCTCTCGGTAGCGGGTGCGGTGCTCGGGTTCGCGGTGGTGCGGCGCTCCGTGCCGATGGAATTCAGGGAGGCGCACAACGCCACAATCGCCGTGATCTTCGGCGCGCTGTACGTGATGTACGGGCTCATAGGCGGGTTCTCCGCGTACTTCGTCGCATACCAGTACGATCTCGCGCAGAAGACCGCCGAGGCCGAGGCCAGCAGCGTGCAGGAGCTGCACCGCCTGGCCGAGGGTCTCCCCGAGGAGGAACGGCGCGAGGTGCAGGGCCTGGCCGAGTCCTACGCCCGTGCCGTGATCGAAGAAGGATGGCCTATGATGCGGGAGGGCCGGGTCAGCGCTAAGGCCGGCACGATCTCCGACGGTCTCAGGCGCGGCATCCTGGACTTCGAGCCCCGTGTGGAGGGGGAGGACGACCTCTACGCGCAGTGCCTCGCGCTCGTGGGGGAGCTGGACCAGAACCGGGCGCTGCGGCTGCTAGAGGTACGCGAGGGCATCCCTTCCATCCTCTGGGTCGTGCTTATCGTCGGCGGGGCCACCACCGTTTGCTTCACCTACCTGCTGGCCGTCAGGGCGGCGTGGCTCCACGTGGTCATGATCGCCGCGTACACCCTCGTCCTGTCGCTCACCCTCTTCACCATCGGCGCCCTGGATTACCCCTTCGACGGCATCGTCCAGGTGGGTCCCGACGCCTTCGAGGCAGCCCTCTCGAGGATGGAGTCCTACGGGGGGCCGTAGAAGCCGGGGCCCCCGTGTACCATAAGGCTTTGTTCCGCAGAAAGGTGGGTTAGATGGAGTACCGGCGTTTGGGCGGGAGCGGGGTGAAGGTCAGCGAGATCTCCCTCGGGAGCTGGCTCACGTACGGCGGGAGCGTCGCCGAGAGACGGGCGACGGACTGCATCCACAAGGCCTACGACCTAGGCATAAACTTCTTCGACACGGCCAACGTGTACGTGCGGGGCGCGGCCGAGGAGATCGTCGGCAACGCCCTCAAGGGATTCGACCGCGACCTCTACTTTCTCGCCACGAAGGTCTACTTCCCTATGGGGGACGGCCCGAACGACCGGGGCCTCTCGCGCAAGCACATCACGGAGCAGTGCCACGCGTCCTTGCGGCGGCTCGGGGTGGACTACGTGGACCTCTACCAGTGCCACCGCTACGACGAGGAGACGCCGCTCGAGGAGACCATGCGGGCGCTCGACGACCTCGTGCGGGCCGGCAAGGTGCTTTACGTGGGCGTCTCCGAGTGGACGGCTGACCAGATAGGCGAGGCGCTGCGCATAGCGAAGGAGATGAACCTCGACAGGATCGTCTCGAACCAGCCCCGCTACAACATGCTCCAACGCGGGATAGAGGACGCGGTGATCCCGCTCTCCCAACGCGAGGGCGTGGGCCAGGTGGTCTTCTCCCCGCTCGCCCAGGGCATCCTGACCGGCAAGTACCGCCCGGGCGAGGCGCCTGAACAGGGGACCCGCGCCGCAGACCCCGAGTCCGGCCGCTTCATGCGCGGGCTTATGAACGAGCAGGTCCTCTCCGCGGTTGACGGGCTGCGCGCCGTCGCCTCGGAGGCTGGCCTCACCATGTCCCAGCTCGCCCTCGCCTGGGTATTGCGGCAGCCCAACGTCAGCAGCGCCATCATCGGGGCTTCGAGGCCGGAGCAGGTCGAGGACAACGCGGCGGCCTCGGGGATGGAGCTACCGCCCGAAACGCTGGAGAAGATCGACGGCATCCTGGACGGCGTTGCGCAGCGCGGCTAGGCGGCTTCCCCCGCCGGCCGCGATGCTGTAGCATATCTGGCGTGGAGCAGATCATGACAGGGCGAGCGGACGCGAGCCGCATTCACGGACGGCTCCCCCGACCGTCTTTGCCCCGGCCGATCTTCTAGAGATCGCGCCCGGGGCATCCGCGTCCCCCCGGTCCCCCGGAACCCGGCCGCGGAAGGGGCTCTGTCCACGCATCGAAGACCGAAGGAAACAACGGTGTTGGCATCTAACAGAAGAGAAGCCTCGGAGAAGTGGTCGGGCCTCCGCGTCCGGCGGATGGAGGTCTCGGACCTCGAGCGCGTCCTGGAGCTCAGGAGCGTCGTCTCTTGGGCGACCGACCCGCGGGCGTTCGACCTACTGCGCGGCGTCCGCGACGCCCGGTGGTTCGTGGCCGAATCGCCTGACGGCGGGCTCGCCGGGATGGTCGGGGCGGTGCCGCTTGGCGCGGTCGGCATCCTGTGCCACCTTGCCGTCCACCACGGGTACCGCGGGCTCGGCCTTGGCAAGGAGCTCTCGGCCTGGGCCGTCGCGTACCTCAAGGGCCGCGGGGCAAGGACCGTCCGGCTCTACGCCACGGGTCCCGCGGAGGGCATCTACAGGACCCTAGGATTCAGGGAGATGGGGAGGCGCACGGCCTACCGGCTCGACGGGCGGAAAGAGGTGCCCAAAGGCGCGGACGCTCACGGGGTCGACACGCTGCGGTTCGGGGACCTGCCCGAGCTCTACGGCGTGGACCTCTGGGCCCACGGGGCCGACCGCTCGCCCCTCATCTTCTCCGCCCTCGGGCTGCGCTCCGGGCTCGGGTTCGTGGCGAGGGACGCGGCCGGGAGGATAGGGGGGTACATGATCCTGGACGCCTCCGCCGACCCCGTTCGTATAGGCCCCTTCGGCGCCGCTGACCCCGGGACGGCCCGGCGCCTGCTCCTCCACGTCCTCCGGGCGACGGGCGACGCCCCGGTCCGCGTCATCGCCACCGGCCCCGACGGCTGCCCGTCCCACGAGCTCTTCCGGAGCCTCGGCTTCGTCGGGCGCGAGGACCGGCTCCGGATGGAGCTCGGCGAAGAACCGGCCGCCCCCGGCGGCCTCGTCCAGTACGGCACGACGCCGTTCATGGCCACGTAGGTTTCAGGATGGAGGGATAGTGCCGGATTCCGATCAAGGTTCTCCCGTCCTAAGCGGCGTGTACGTCTACCCCATAAAATCTTGCGGCGGCATCTCGTTGGAGAGCGCGGACCTCGGGGCCACGGGCCTGCTTCTGGACCGGCGTTGGATGGTCGTGGATGAGGATGGCGCGTCCTTGACCCAGCGGCGTCACCCGAGGATGGCCCTGATCTCGCCCAGCCTCGCCCCGGGCGGCCTCGTCGTCCGCGCACCCGGCATGCCGGACCTCGAGGTTCCGTTCGAGGGGGAGACCGGGGAGCGCATGGACGTCGAGGTCTGGGGCGACGTGCAGCGCGGCGCGCCCGTCGGCGCGGAGGCCGACCGCTGGTTCGCCCGGTTCCTGGGCTTTTCGTGCCGGCTCGTCCGCAAGCCCGACGACGACGTGAGGCCTGTTGATTCAGCGTACGCCAGAGACGGCGACCAGACGAGCTTCGCCGACGGGTTCCCCTTGCTCGTGATCTCCGAGGCGTCCCTCGAAGACTTGAACGGGAGGCTGGAGAGCCCGGTGCCCATGGACCGCTTCAGGCCCAACATCGTCGTGGGGGGGTGCGAGCCTTACGCGGAGGACGGCTGGGATGAGATCCGGACCCCTGACGCCGTCTTCAGGGTGGCGGAGCCCTGCCCGCGGTGCGCGATCACGACGGTGGACCAGGAGTCCGGGGAGCGGGGCAAGGAGCCGCTCAAGACCCTCGCCACGTACCGCAAGGCCCGGGGCGAGGTCTGGTTCGGGCGGAACCTTATCCACGCCTCTTTAGGCACCGTGCGCGTCGGCGACCCCGTCGAGGTCACACCGCGCTAGGGCCGCCGGCGATCACCTCCGCCAGCAGGCCCGGTTCCACGTTGCCGCCGCTCACGACGGCGACGTTCAGGCGGGTGTCGGGAAGCTCGTTGCGGTGGAAGAGATGTGCGGCGAAGGTCACGGCGCCGCTCGGTTCTGCGACGAGGTGCGCCCTGAGGGCCAGGCGGCGCATGGCGTCCAGGATCTCCTCCTCCGTGACGGCGACGATGTCGTCCACGAAGGCCAGGACGTGCTCGAAGGGCGCGTCCCCGAGCTTCCGGACGCGCAGGCCGTCGGCGACCGTGCTTCCCGCCTTCTCGGCAGGAAACTCGACGAGCCTTCCCGTCCTGAGGCTCTCGCGGGCGTCGGCGGCGAACTCGGGCTCCACCCCGATCACCCTCACCTCTGGCCTTGTCTGCTTTATGGCCGCCGCCACGCCGCTTATGAGGCCGCCGCCGCTCACCGGGACCAGGACCGTCTCCACGTCGGGCAGGTCTTCGAGGATCTCGGCCCCCACGGTCCCCTGGCCGGCGATGAGCACCTCGTCGTCGTAGGGGGGAACGGGAACGTACCCGTGCTCCGCCGCGAGCTCATCTGCCTTGCGCGCCCGCTCCCCGCTGTCGGGCCCGACGAGGACCAGCTCAGGGCCCAGCGCCGCCGTGGCGTCGAGCTTGCCCTTCGGGGCGTCGCGTGGCATGACTATCGTGGCCCTCACGCCGAGGGCGCGGGCTGCGTAGGCGACGGCCCTCGCGTGGTTGCCGCTGGAGTGGGCGACCACGCCCCTGGCGCGCTCTTCGTCGCCTAGAGAGGAGATCTTGTTGTATGCCCCCCGCAGCTTGAAGGCGCCCGTCGGCTGCAGGCTCTCTGGCTTGAAGAAGAGCGACCGCGTCCCGTCGCCGCCGGGGCAGGGGATCAGGGGCGTCCTTACCGCCACCCCCCGCAGCCTCCTCCGCGCCGCCGCCACGTCTTCGGGCCGGATCATGGCCACCCTCCCGTCTCGCCGACCGAGCGGAGATTATATGCCAGCGCCCGCAACTCGTTACACGGGCGAAACAGGTTCTCAAACGTCCCGCAAACCCCCCTCCCTATAATCCTCGGGGCTTATGGTCGATCCTTTTGAAATGCGAACGATGGTTCATGCCCTTGCGGACCACGGGTGAGGCGCGCGGTCGCCCTCCTGTTGATCCTGCTGACGGCCGCGCTCGTAGGCGGATGCTCCGGGGTGGGTCCCCTGGGGGGGAACATAGACGCCAGCGTGGGCGCAGAGACCCGTCCGAAGGTGGCGGCGACGCCTGCGGCCGAGGACGGGCGCGAGTCGACCGTCGGGGTGGCCTCCTCAGACACCGCCGAGAAAGGCACGGGCGGGGCCGGGCCGTTCGGTGAGGAACCGCTGAGTGAAGGAGGTGACGGCTTCGAGGCCGACACCCTGCTCGCCGTCCGCCACGGCTCGCACGAGGGCTTCGAGCGGGTCGTGCTCGACCTCGGGGCAGGGGAGGAGCCAGCCGTGGCGGTGCCGCGGTGGACGCTCGACTGCCCGGAGGGCGAAGGCCTCCTGCGCGTGGACCTCCCCTCCGCCAACGCCACCGCCGTCTCGGACGGCGGGTTGGGCGACGGGCTTCTGGAGGACTTCCACGTAGTGCGCGCCCCCGAGGGCGGCATGTTCGTCGACGTGCTCGCCCGGAAGGGCTTCCGCTACCGGGTGCTCGAGCTGACCGAGCCGGCCCGGCTCGTTGTCGACTTCAGGCAGGAAGGCGCTCCGCCGAAGGAGCCGCCCCCGGCGGAGGGGGGCAATACCGTGCTCTTGGAGCCCCGGCAGGGGGCCGAGATCTCCGACCCCCTAACCGTCAGCGGCTACTCCCGCAACTTCGAGGCGGCCAACACCATCGTCCTCAAGAACGACAGCGGCGAGACCCTCCTCCGCGAGACCGTCATCGCCAACGACTGGAGCACGACCTGGGGCTACTTCGAGGCCACCCTGAACCTGCCACGGTTACCAGAGAAGGGCACTTTGAGCGTCGGGACCGAGAGCGCCCGCGACGGCTCGTTCGAGGGCGTCGAGATACCGGTCCGCGGAGGAGGCTAGCCTACCGGCCGGCAGCTTCGAGGGACCCGACGAAGTGGCGCGGGTCCAGAGGCTCGCCGGTGGCGCGCAGGACGGTGTCGCGCCAGTTCTCGCGGGCGCCGGGGCCGAAGAAGGACTCGAGCAGGTAGCGGCCGGCTACCTCGTTCTCGTAGAAGGGGCCCTGGGTTATGTGGGTCTCCAGGTAGTTCCTGAGCTGGGCGGAGATCAGGTTCCCAAGCACGTAGTTGTGGTAGTAGACGGGGGCGGTTGCCACGTGGATCTTGGCC
Organism: Rubrobacter sp.; assembly: GCA_035264945.1. Taxonomy (GTDB): domain Bacteria; phylum Actinomycetota; class Rubrobacteria; order Rubrobacterales; family Rubrobacteraceae; genus Rubrobacter_D. The sequence goes on along the minus strand of DATFPF010000058.1, from coordinate 8,814 downwards.
GCCCAGTCAGGCTCGTCGCGCCCGGCCGGACGCTCCACGAGCTGCAGGCCCTCGACGAGGTCCCACCAGACGTCGTTCAGGTCTTCCCGGTCTGGATCGGCGTAGAGCTGCTTCTCGAAGCGGAAAACCACGAGCGCCCAGCGGGTGAAGACGAGCAGGTCGTCGCGCCGGCGCGCGAGCAGCCCCTCGCGGGCCCGCGCCAGGTCATCCTCCGGCACGCCGGCCACGGCCGAGAGCCAGCCTGGATCGTCGGCCAGGGAGCCCATCATGAGGGCTATGGCCTCGGTCGTTGCGATGTGGGAGACGCCGCGCAGGAGGTAGGGGAGCTTCGGGTTGATGTGCCGGTCGTAGACGGCGTGGCCGAACTCGTGGAGCATGGTGTTCATCCAGTAGGCGTCTGGCCTGCCGGCCCGCAGGTTCGCCAGCACCCTCACGTCGTAGGGGTAGTCCCTTCCCACGGAGAGGCAGAAGGCGTGCTGGTTCTTGCCGGGCCGGGCGTACAGGTCGCTCCTGGCCACGACCCCCCGCACGTCGAGCCCCAAAGAGTCGTAGGTCTCGCGCGTGAGGGCCTCGAGGTCCCTGCCCTCGAAGAGGCGGTCGGTGTTCAGGCTCCCGTTCTCCGGGGGCTCCTGGAAGAAGGGGTCGGAGAGGAGCCAGGGCCCCACGGTCTCCACGCCGAACTTCTCCCTGAGATCCCGGTCCAGGCGCTCTTTTAGCTCCCGGAAAGGGGCCTCGGTCGCGGCTTCGAGGTCGGACATGAGCGATTCCAGCTCGGCGACCGGTATCTCCTGCAGGTCGAGGGAGCGGTGGTAGTGGTCCGGGTAGCCTGCCTCCCTGGCGAGCCGGTTCCTGAGTCGGGCGAGCTCTCGGACGGTCCCCTCTACCTCCCGGCCGACGGTCTTGGACGCCTCCCACGCCTCGCGCCTCACCGCCTCGTCCGCGGAGACGCGCAGGATGTCCCGCACCTCGTTCTCCCCGACCGTCCTGCCGCCCACCGTCCCGCGGTGGTTGCCGTAGACCGCGTTGGCCTCGGCCTCGAGCTCCTCGATCCTCTCCATGACCCCGGCGTCGCCCCGCCGTGCCGCGAACGTCCGGTAGAGCACGTCCACCTGCCGACGCAGGAGCTCGTCTTCCAGCGAATCCCGTCCCTCGAACCAGGCCGCTACCTTATCCTGCTCCCCTTCGTCGGCGAAGAGCCGGTTGTACTCCGTCCCTGCCCGGACCAGCTCCTGCTGCGCCTCCTCCGAGCCCGTGACCGCCAGGTTCCACCACGCCTCGGCAACCCTCTTCTCGGCGGGCGCCACGCGCTCCTCGAAACGGGATATAAAGGACCGTATGTCGGCCGGGGGGGTCAGCGTCCGGCGGCGTCGCGGCGGTTGCCGAGCCAGATCACCACGAGCAGGACGACGACGCCGACGGTCGCGTACCGCAGCAGGCTCTCCGGCTGGCCCTGCCCGCCGACGACGAGCGCCGCGACGAAGACCAGGGCGAGCCCGGCCCACCCCGCGGCCCTGTAGGCGAGGTAGCCGGCGACGAGCCCGACGAGCGTGTACAGGACGAACATGAACGGGGAGAGCACCGTCAGAAACGAGAAGACCCCTGGGTCCTGGCCCTGCGCCCACAGCCCGATCTGCCCCGCGAGGATGAAAGCCAGGAACGCGCCGACGAAGCTGATCGCCCCGGACTTGAGGGTAACGGGCTCCGGGTCGAACCGGTGGGGCTCGTACCAGCGCGCCTCGCTGACGTCGTAGCGGCCCCTGGTCCGCCTTCCAGAGTCCCGTCCGAAGTCCCTGCCCGAAGGGGGCTCCTCTTTCCTGCCGAAACGTCCCTTGAGGCGCTCGCCTAGAGACGGGCCGACGGACTCGCGGGCGCGCCGGCGGGAGGAGAGCTCGTCCTCGGCCTGACCGAAGTCGAACTGGAGGCCCGCGAGCTGGTCTGCCGCGTGGGCGAGGTCGAGTGCCTCGTCGTGCTCGCGGCGGCGGTCAGGGTCGGAGAGGACCGCGTTCGCCTCCTGGATGCGGGAGAACTGCTCCGCGCTGCCGCCCGGATGGTCGGGGTGGAGGGTCTTCGCGAGGTTGCGGTAGGCGTTGCGAATCTCCGCCTGCGAGGCCTCGCGCCGGACGCCGAGCACCTCGTAATAGTTGGTAGTGTTCGCCATCGTTTCCCTATTCTAACCCAAGCCCGGGTCCCCGGCCGCGGCCGCCAGCGCGAGACGGATCTCCCCCAGGCACCACCCGTCGGCCTCCGTCTCTGCCGCCCCCCGAAGCGCCTCCTCGCCGCCCCCGATCTCGCCCAGGGCCCACGCCGCGTGCCCCCGAACCAACGCGGAAGGGTCGTCGCGCAGGCAGTCCTCGAGGACCGGGACCGCCCCCTCCAGCTTCAGGTTACCGGCGGCCACGCAGCAGTTCCTGAGGAGGCCCGCCCGCCCCGGCCGCGTGAGCGGGGTCCCCGCGAAGCGCGCCTCGAACTCCTCGTCGGTGCGGACCCCGAGCACCGCTTCGATCTCCAGGTACGGCCCGGCGCCGCTCTGCGCCGAGAACTCGGGCCAGCGGCTCTTGGTCGCCTTCGCCTTGTTGTAGGGGCAGACCTCCTGGCATACGTCGCAGCCGAAGGCCCAGTCGCCCACCTTCGGGCGCAGCTCGCGTGGGATCTCGCCCGCGTTCTCTATAGTGAGGTAGGAGATGCAGAGCCTCGCGTCCACCACCCCGGGGGCCTTTATGGCGCCGGTAGGGCACCGGTCCATGCAGCGGGTGCACCGCCCGCAGGTGCCCGAGCCAGGCTCGTCGGGCTCAAGCTCCAGGTCGACGATCAGGTCCGCAATAAAGAAGTAGGACCCTATGTCCCCGTCTATGAGGCAGGAGTTACGCCCGAAGAACCCGAGGCCAGCCTTCTGGGCGGCGGACCGCTCCAGAAGCGGCACCGCGTCCGTGAACCCGCGGGCCTTGATCTTCGTCCCCAGGTCCTCCTCGAGGTCCTCCCTAAGCCGGAACAGCCTGGACTTGATCACCTCGTGGTAGTCCCGCCCCCAGGCGTACCGCGCCACCCGCCCGCCACCCCCGGCGTTCTCGGGATGCTCCCCGGGGTAGTACGAGACCCCGAGCGAGACCACGCTCCTGGCGCTCTTCTGGAGCCTCTTCGGGTTCGCCAGCAGCTCCACGGGCCTGTGCATGAAGCCCATGTCCGCCGCCATCCCGGCCTCCTGCCACGCCCTGAGCCGCTCGCCTCCCTCGGCAAGAGGCTCAGCCCGCGTCACCCCGACGAGGTCGAAGCCCGCCGCGCGAGCCCGCTCTTCGAGAAGTCGCCTGGCCTCCGCCGGCCCTATGCTGTTCTCGCGATCGCTTCCCATGAGGTCCAAGGATTGTAACCCTCGGGCCCGCGGGTTCCCGTGGAGAGCGCGGTTCCGGTGGGTATATATACTTCCCGGAAGTGGAACACGACCTTTTGAGGAGGACCGCGGTGGCAATATCTACGGTAAACCCGGCGACGGGCGAGGAACTCAAGACCTTCGAAGCCCTGACCGATGAGGAGATAGACCGGAAGCTGCGGTTCGCGGCGGAGACCTTCCGCGAGTACCGGAAGACCTCCTTCGCGGATCGGTCCGGGTGGCTGACGCGGGCGGCGGAGATCCTGGAAGAAGAGGCCGGGGAGCTCGGGCGCATCATGACCACCGAGATGGGCAAGACGCTCGCCTCCGCAATAGGCGAGGCGAACAAGTGCGCCCGCGGCTGCCGCTACTACGCCGAAAACGCCGAGGCGATGCTCGCCGACGAGCAGATACAGATGGAGGGGGCGCGCACGTTCGTCCGTTACCAGCCGATCGGGCCCGTGCTTGCGGTAATGCCGTGGAACTTCCCGTTCTGGCAGGTGTTCCGGTTCGCCGCGCCCGCGCTCATGGCCGGGAACGTGGGCCTGCTCAAGCACGCCTCCAACGTGCCGCAGTGCGCGCTCGCCATAGAGGACATCATCCGCAGGGCCGGTTTCCCAGAGGGGGCGTTCCAGACGCTCCTGATCTCCTCTGGCCAGGTCCAGGCCGTCATTGACGACCCGCGCGTGCGGGCGGCGACGCTCACCGGCAGCGAGCCGGCCGGGCGGCAGGTGGCGAGCGAGGCCGGCGGGAACATAATGAAGACCGTGCTCGAGCTCGGCGGTAGCGACCCCTTCATAGTCATGCCCAGCGCCGACCTCGACAAGGCGATAGACACCGCCGTCACCTCGCGCACCCTCAACAACGGACAGTCCTGCATCAACGCGAAGAGGATCATCGTCCACGAAGAGGTGGCCGACGAGTTCGAAAGCCGCTACGTCGAGGGCATGGCCGCGCTCAGGGTGGGCGACCCTATGGACGAGAACACGGACATGGGCCCGCTCGCAACGCCCCAGATCCTCGAAGACGTCTCGGGGCAGGTCGAGAAGAGCGTCGAGGCCGGGGCCAAGGTCCTCACCGGCGGCGAGCGGCCGGACGGGCCCGGCAACTTCTACCCGCCGACCGTGCTTACCGACATCCCTAAGGAGTCGCCGGCCTATCGGGAGGAGATCTTCGGCCCCGTCGCCTCGCTCTTCAGGGTCCGGGGCATAGAGGAGGCAATAGACCTCGCCAACGACTCGGACTTCGGCCTGAGCTCCTCGGCCTGGACGAACGACCCGGACGAGCAGGAGCGCTTCGTCAACGAGATAGAGGCGGGCATGACCTACATCAACCGCATGACCGAGTCGACGCCCGAGATCCCGTTCGGGGGCGCCAAGAACTCCGGCTACGGCCGCGAACTCTCCCACTTCGGCATCCACGAGTTCATGAACCCGAAGACGGTATGGGTTGACGCGAGCGACGAGGGCGCGAGCACGGCGGCGGCCGAGTAGGCGCCGGTGAAAGCTCTTGCTGACTTTCTGACAAACGGGCGGTAGATTCTCGGCAGGATGAGAACGAACCACGACAGCCAAAAGGGCGGGCCGGGGCGGCTTTGATACTACTGCGTTTGCTCGGGATAGGGGCGGCCTACGGGGTGGCCTTCACGTTCGTGAAGTCGCTCTTCCCGGAGCCTTTCGTGCTACTGATCATGCAGGGCGGCCAGAGCAGCGAGGGCGACCTGACGACCCTCGCCCTCGTCTACATGGGCGTCGGCCTCATCTCGGGTTTCGTGGCCGCCCCGATCTTCGGCGGCGCGCTGCTCCTCCGCCGCGGGCACGGCGAGGACGGGGGCTCAGGCTCGCGCCTGATCCTCAGCCTCGCGCTCGCAGTCCTGACGGGCACCATCTCCGGGGTCCTCACCCTGCTCGTCTACGCCTACGGCATCCTCCCGCCCGGCGGCGTCCTCGACCCGCTGAAGCTTGTCCGCAACTCCGTACACTCAGCCCCCGGCGTCAGCCTGCTCATAGCCTGGTCCATCGCGCGAGACATTCTCCCCGCAGGCCTCGCAGGCCTCTTCCTCTCGCCCCTGATAGGCGGCGCCCTCCAGCGCCTCTACGAGGCAGGGGAGCCGCCCCGGCAGAAGTCCTACGACCAGTACGATTACTAGGTAGCACGCCCCGGCTTCGCCCGCGCATTCAGCACGGCGCTTCGGCGCCTGTCAGCCGAGCGTGGGTTGGCCTTCTCCCCGAGATCGCCAACGGAGGCTTGCGCTACTCCGAAGCGTCCTTACTCTTCGATCTCGTAGGTTCGGGCGAACACGGAGGACCGCTCCCGTTCGCCGGCCGGGCCTGCCGGACCGACCGCCAGGAACTTCAGCGTCGTCGTCTCCTCCAGGCGTAACGGTCCCGCGTACGGCGTGCTCTCCGGGGTCGGTGTCTCGCCGTCCGTTGTGTAGAAGATCTCAGCCTGCGGGTCGGAGGCCTCCAGGGAGACGAGTTGTCCCTGGCCGTATTGCCCGCCTTCAAGGCTTGCGAACGCGGCCAGGCCGGAGACCTTGCCCTCCACCGAGAACAGGTCCGTTCGCACGACGTTGGCCCCGGGCCCCCCGACGTTGGGGCCTTCGATCTTGAAGTAGTTCTGCGGGTTGCCGTCCTCGTCCGTCATCGGGCTTCCGGTTACCTCGTGGGTCCTGGACGGGTCGCCGACGTACCCCGCCGGCGGCTCGCCCTTCGCGGCGTCCCAGACCAGCCAGGGTCCCACGCGGCCGTTGAGGGCCGTCGCGAAGTCCCCGCACGGCGCCTTCAGGCACCCCACGTCTTCAGTAAAATCGATCCCGCGCGCCCCGCTGTCCACGGCCGTGAACGTCTCCACCCCGTACGGATGGGTCACCTCGTACGTCGCGCCGGGTTGCAGGTTATCCGCCCGGATTCGGATGATGTTCACCACCTGCTGCGCGTCGTCGGTCGGCTTGTCGTTTGGCAGGAACCCGCCCCTGGTGCTCAGCACCAGCGAAGCGGAGCCGCCGTCGTTGGTCGCCATGGTCGCGGTGGCGGACCAGTAGGTAGCCCTGTTGCCGATGTTGCCCGGCGTGGAAGGCGGCCGGCTTGCATCCGGCGACGGCTCCGAGCAGTTGGGCCGGGTGAGGCACGGCGCCAAGCGCAGGCCGTTCCCGTCTTCCATCCAGATCGGGAACCCCGTACCCTCGTCGACCCGCCCTGCCTGCGAGAGACCGGCCTCGGCCCGGGAGGCCGGCAGTACGGTCCACAGCAGCAGGGCCGCCAGCAGCGACGCCAGAACCCTGGCGACGGTCTCGCCCTTCGCTCGCGCGTGAGTCATCTCGTCTGTCCTCCGAAGCCTGCGACCGCAGTATGCACCCGGGTCCCGGGCCCGCCATCGCGACGATAGGCGATCTTTTTTTAGTCATTTTGGGTTAATCGGCCCCGGTCGATCGGCCTCGCCGCTTCAGCGCGAAGCTGCGGGAAGGCTCAGGCGGAAGACGGCCCCGGCCCCTTCGCGGTTGCCCGCGGTGAGGTCGCCGCCCTGGGCGCGGGCGAAGTCGCGGGCGATCGCCAGGCCCAGGCCGGTGCCGTCCCGCCTCGCGCGGGCCGCCCCGGACTGGTAGAAGCGGTCGAAAACCCGCGAGAGGTGCTCCGGCGGGATGCCCGGGCCCGAGTCCTCCACGGCGGCGACCACCCTCTCGCCGTCGCGCCTCCCGGCGACGGTGACGGTGCCCCCCGGCGGCACGTGCCTCAGGGCGTTGTCGAGGAGGGCGGCCAGGATCTGGCGCGTCCGTTCCGCGTCGCCGCGCGCGGGGAGCTTGCCCGCGGTCTGTACCTCGAGGCGGGCCCCGGCGACGCCGGCCCTGGCGGCGAAGCGGTCGACCGTTTCGACGAGGACGTCGGACAGGTTGAAGGGCTCGCGCGCCACGGCGAGCTTCCCGGCGTCTAGCCGGGCCAGGACGAGGAGGTCGGAGAGGACGGCGTCCATCCTGTCGGCCTCGACCAGCAGGTTCTCCAGAAGATACCGGTCGTCCTGGTTGCGGTTGCTTCGGGCCAGCACCTCCGCGTCAGCCCGGATCAGGGTGAGCGGCGTCTTTAGCTCGTGGGAGGCGTCGGCGACGAAGGCGCGCTGCTTGTCGAAAGCCTGGCGGATCGGCCTCATCGCCCTGCCGGAGATGAAGTGGCCGCCCACGGCCGCGAGCGCGAGCGCCACGAGCCCCACGGGCACCAGGATCCTTACGAACTTGTCGACCGCCTCGTCTATGACGGCCCGCGACTGGGCCACCTGGACGACGGCGGTCACCTCCCCTGCCCTCTTCACGGGCAGGCTGACCACCCGCACCACGCCGCCCGGTTCCTCGATGGTACCGTACTTTCTCCCCTCCCGGACGGCCTGCCGGGCCAGGTCGGGTCGGGGGAGGCCGAACTCCGCGCTCGCGGAGGTCTGGCCCAGCGGACTCCCGTCGGGGCCGACCACCGACCAGCCGAACACGTCCGAACCGCCGGCGTACATGTTGCCCCCGCCGTAGACGATGCCCTTCCTGTTCTCCGCCTCCGAGAGGAGTTGGGTGTCCTGAAGCTTGTAGACCGCGACACGGAAACCGACGACCACCACCGCGCCGAAGAGCAGGAGGATAAAGGTGAGGACGCCCACGTACCCGAGCGTGAGGCGCACGCGGCTCCTGTCGAACACTAGGAGCCGTCCCCGGAGTCGAAGGCGTAGCCCACCCCGCGCACCGTGCGGATAAGCGAGGGCTCGCCCGCGCGGTCGAGCTTCTTTCGCAGGTGGGAGACGTGGAGGTCCACCACGTTCGCGTACACGTCGCTCGTCCCACCCCAGACCGTAGCGAGCAGCAGGGAGCGCGTAAAGACCTGGCCTGGGCGTTGGATCAGGGTGGCCAGCAGCGCGAACTCCCTGGAGGTTAGCTCCACCCACTCGCCGCCGCGCCGCACCACGTGGCGGGCCGGATCCAGCGTCACGTCCCCCACCCTGATGGTGCCGTCTGGGTGGGCCTCCTGGGGCCGCCGCGTGAGCGCCCGCACCCGTGCGAGCAACTCGGGGAAGGCGAACGGCTTGGAGAGGTAGTCGTCGGCCCCGGCGTCCAGCCCGGCCACGCGGTCCTCGATCTGGGTCCTCGCGGTGAGCATAAGGACCGGCGCGAACACCTCAGCCGCGCGGAGCCTGCGCACCACCTGAAGACCGTCGATGTCAGGCAGCATCCTGTCCACCACGAGGAGGTCGAATGGCTCGCTCAACGCCAGCGCGAGGGCCGAGCGCCCGTCCCCGCAAGCTTCGGCCGCGTACCCCTCCTCGCCGAGCACGCGGACGAGCAGCCCGGCGAGGTGGGCCTCGTCCTCCACGACCAGTATCCGTACCATCGCCATCCCGTATCCTAGCCCAAGGCGCGACCGCAAGCCTCTTTTCTGTCGAAATCTTCATCATTCCGACAGGCGTCCTACAGGTTCACC
>DATFPF010000057.1:0-11502 GCA_035264945.1 Rubrobacter sp. | reverse complement strand
CTCGCAGAGCTCCGCCACGGCCCGGAGCGCGGCGCCCGTGCCCGCGGCCCCGATCATGGGCGTCGTGACCCTGCCGACGCCGTGCTCGTCCTGCAGGTGGAGCGTCGCCGACTCGCCGACCTCCCTGTAGAGGAGCACGTTTCCCCAGGCGCGTGGGAGGCGGCGCAGCCCCTCGACCGTCGCCCCGAGCGGCACCCGCGCGTTCACCTCCACCCCGACGAGGTTCAAAAGCCGCTCGGCCTCGTCGTACTCGGCGGCGGCCCCGGGGCCGAAGACCGGGGGGCCGAAGAGGTTGACCGTCGGGTAGGGGCTCCGCTCCAGCCCTTTGCGGGCGTGCGCCCGGACGAGATCCTCGAGGGCGAGGTCCGCGGCCTCGGTCTCGCCCATGCCGGGCCTCTCCCAGCCGCAGGTCACGAGCGCCGGGTCGCGTTCGCCGGGCTTTTGGGGGGAGGTTGCCGGGACCTCCTCACCCGATAGCAGCGCGGCCTCCGAGCGGGCCAGGATCACGGCCTCTACCCCCGGGTGCCGCCGGGCGACGCCGGCGAGATCCTGCGCCAGGTCCCCCGGCGCGTAGGCCTCCCTGCGCCCCTCGTGCAAGGGGCTCAGCGTGACCGGCGCCGCGAGGCCGCCCCGCTCCCGCGCCCCGTAGAGCGCCGGGAGGTAGGCCTCGCCGGGGGCGGCCCGCAGCACCGCGTGTACGCCCGCTATCCCCGCGGCCAGCCGCAGGATGCCGTGGCTACCGGGTCCCTCGTAGACGCCCCCGAGGAGCCTCACGGGGCCGCGCTCACAGGCTCAGGGCGTCGAGGGCCTCGGCACGGTCGAAGGTCCGGGCCAGGAGTTCCAGGATGCGCCTGGCCCCCTCGTAGCCGTGCAGGCCGGCCCGGACGAAGTCCTGCGGGGAGCGGCACAGGTGGCCGCGGGCGACGAGCGGGGCGTGGAGGCCGGCGCTCGCCACCACCACGTCGGGGTGGGTCTCCTCTATGCGCCCCATCTGGCCCCGCCAGTCCGGGGAGACGACAACGTCCACCCCCGAACCTAGCGCCTGCAGCTCCTCGGCGAGAAAGCGGCGGTCCAGCCGCGGGGCGCCGACCTCTAGCACCACCGCCCCGGCGTCGGCCAGGAAGCGGGCGAGCGGCAGCTCGTACCCCGTGTCGCCGGCGAAGAAGATCCTCTTCCCCCTGACGCGGCCCCTCAGGGCGCCGAGCTCCTCCCACACCTCGCGCGCCCGCATCACCTCGCTCGTCCTCGCCCCCGCGTCCTCCGCCACGTCTTGCAGGAACCGGGCCGTCCCGTCCACCCCGATGGGCATGAGCGTACGGACCACGCGGGCGCCGCGCTCGCGCGCCGCGTGCGCCGCCGCGCCCAGGTTGGGGTCCATGACCCCGACCACGGTCCCCTCGCCCACGGGCGGCAGGTCGTCCCCGGTCGAGGGCACGGCCCCCGCGGCCTCCACCCCCGTCCGGGCGAGCTCCACTGTGAGTCTCTCTGCCGACCCGGGGGAGAGGGCCCCGCCGAGGAGGACCACGGGCCGACCCTGCTCCGCGGGCCGCTCCCTGCTCCGGCCCCCGAACCCGAAGAGCCCGCCGCGCTTGGCCTGCGAGGCGGCCTCGACGAGCTCCGAGGTCCTCCGCTTCGGGCAGAGCTCCAAGAGGGTCGCCAGGACGCGGTCCTCGAGGTCGGTCGAGAGGGCGCCGGGGCCGGCGTGGGGGGCGTCGGCGTCAACCGCCGCGACCGCGAGGCCCGACTTGCGGGCGGCGAGCCTTGCCTCGAAGTCCACGTCCACCCCGAGGGCCGCCGCCGTGCGGCCGCCGACGATCAGGACCCTCTCCGTGCGCCTCCCGGCGGCGTCTGCGGCGAGGTTGGCGAGGTGGCCCTGCTGCGGCGGGTCTTCGGGGTCGAGGACGGCGAAGAGGACCCGGCCTTCCGACGACCCATCGCCCGAGAACGACCGGACGACGTGGGCTTCTGTGCGCATGCCGACGACGATCATGAGCGTCCCCGGAAGCCTGCCCGCCAGGCCACTCACGGCGTGCAGCGGGTGGAGGACGTCCGGTATCCCCGACTCGTTGAGGATCGTCAAGTAATCTCCCTGAACCTCTGCTTCGGGGCGGTCCCTTTCAGCCGCCCCCCAGAAGGTTCCTAGTCTAAGGCGTTGAGGGTGTCGAGTGCCAGCGCCATCATGTTGTCCACGGCGGCGCGCAGCTCCTCGTCGCCGATCCTGACCACCTCGGCGCCTATGGTGTCCGAGACCGTCAGCAGGCAGCCGGCCCGGACCCGGCGCATCGCCGCTATCGTGAAGATGGCCGCCGCCTCCATCTCGACCGCCAGAACACCCAGGTTTCCCCACAGCTTCTCCGGGCTCTCCGTCGGGTCGTAGAACAGGTCAGAGGAGACGATGGGGCCGACGAAGGTCCGCCTCCCCGCATCCTGGGCCGCGTGGTGGGCGGCGTGCACCACGTCGAAGTGGGCCGCGGGCGCGTAAGGGATGCCCCGCGTTATGGAGGAGACGGTACCGTCCTGCGGCGTGGCGGCCGTCGCGACGATCAGGTCCCCAAGGTGCAGGTCCCCGTCGTACCCCCCGCATGTGCCAACCCTTAGCAGGTTCTTGGCCCCGAGCTGTATAAGCTCCTCGGTCACGATGGAGGCGCTGGGGCACCCCATGCCCGTCGTCTGCACCGAGACCGCCTTGCCTTTGTAGGTTCCGGTGAACCCGAGCATCCCCCTCTCCCCGGTAACCTGCCGCGCGTCATCGAAAAAGTTCTCGGCTATGTACTTCGCCCTCAGCGGGTCCCCGGGCAAAAGGACGCTCTCGGCGAAATCCCCCGGCTCCGCGCGAACATGAACAGGGCTCATGTGCTCCTCCCTTACGGTCGTCGCAAGCTTTCGGCTGTCAGCGATCAGCAAGGAATAGCCGAGTGCCGATCGTTGAGGGCCGACAGCTACTTCTCACAGGTCGTCCAGAATAGCAGGGGCGGGCGGTGGGGGCTCGTCTGAGATTTCGATGGCTTCGAGGATGAGCTTCTCGGCTTGCTCCGCCCCGCGTTCGCCGTGGAGGCGGGCTACGGGGTCGCCCCTCGCGACGCGGTCGCCCGGTTTTGCGAGGAGCTCGACGCCCGCGGCCGGGTCTATTTTGTCCGTCTTCTTCTTGCGGCCGGCGCCGAGGGCCAGGGCGGCCCGGCCGACGGCAAGGGCCGCGAGGGAGGTGACGTGGCCCTCGCGGGGGGCGGGGACCTCGCGGACCTTGCCGGAGGTGGGCAGGTTCTCGAGGGCGTCTGGGTCGGCGCCCTGGGCGCGGGCGAACCGTTCGAGTTTCTCGTAGGCTGCGCCCGAGGAGAGGGCCTTCTCGACGGACTCGTGCGGTGTTTCGCCGCCGTTGAGTTCGAGGAGCCTGGCGGCGACGAGGCCGGCCTCTTGGGCGAGGTCTTCCGGGACGGTCTCCCCCTTGAGGAAGCGGACACCTTCGCGGACTTCGAGGGCGTTGCCGATCGCGGCCCCGAGGGGGGTGTCCATGTTGGTTATGAGGGCGGTGGCGCGGATGCCCATGGACTCGCTGAGGCGGACGAGGAGGCGGGCGAGCTCGCGGGCCTCCTCCGGGGTCTTCATGAAGGCGCCGGAGCCCTGCTTTACGTCGTAGAGGAGGTGGCCGGCGCCCGTTGCGGCCTTTTTGGAGACTATGGAGGAGCCTATGAGGGGGAGGGAGTCAACGGTGCCCGTCGTGTCACGCAGCGCGTAGATTGCCTTGTCCGCGGGTGCCAGGTTGCCTGCCTCCACGATGGCGAGCCCCACCTCGGCTACCTGGCGGCGGAACCGCCGTTCCGGTAGGTGCACCGAGAAGCCGGGGATGGACTCGAGCTTGTCTATGGTGCCGCCGGTCGTGCCGAGGCCGCGCCCCGAGAGCTTGGCGACGGGGGCCCCGCAGGCCGCGGCGACGGGGAGGGACGTCAGGCTCACCTTGTCCCCGACGCCGCCCGTCGAGTGCTTGTCCACGCAATCAGGGAACGCGTAGGTCTCGCCGCTCTCGGCCATGGCCCGCGTCAGCGCCAGGGTCTCGGGGTAGTTCATCCCCTCGATGAATATTGCCATCAGCAGGGCCGACATCTGGTAGTCGGGCACCGACCCATCGGTGTACCCTGCCACCACCTCCCGGATGATCCCCTCCGCGAGCTCCCCGCCCCTCTTCTTCGTCTCTATGGCCTCTAGCACGGCGCTCACGGCGGACCCCCCGTGGGTTCGATATTTTCGGCCATTCTAGCGGGGGCGTGTCTCCCGGGCGCCGGCAACGTCACCTCAAGCGTGCCCCGGCGCACCAAAAAGCCGAAGGCCGGAAGCTGGCGGCTAACCTTCCGGAAGTGCCGAGAGGATCCCCGCCAGGCGGTACAGGCCCGGGTCCAGCGGACGTTTCTCGCCGGCGACCTTCTCGAGGGGTACGTGTTTGACCTCGTCCCCGGAGAGCCCGACCATGACGCCGGAGACGTCGTCGGCCAGGGCTTCCACGGCGGCGGCGCCCAGGCGGGCTGCGAGGATGCGGTCGAAGGCCGTCGGGGCCCCGCCGGACTGGATGTGGCCGAGGGTGGTGAGGTCGGCCTTGTAGCCGCCGCCCGCGTCGTTGACGAACTCGCAGAACTCGTGCGCTGTCGGCGAGGCGCCCTCGGCGACCACCACCGTGAAGCGGGGCTTGCCCTTCTCGTAGGACTCGTTCAGGAGGTCGAGTATCTCCTTGGGGTCCGCCTCGAACTCGGGGATGATGGTGGCGTCGGCGCCGCCCGCGATCGCGCTCATGACGGCGAGGTAGCCCGAGTCGCGGCCCAGGACGCCGACGACCATCGCCCGCCGGTGGGCGGTCGCCGTGTCCTTTATGCGGTCTATGATCTCTACGGCCGTGTTCAAGGCCGTGTCTACGCCGATGGAGACCTCCGTCTCGGGTATGTCGTTGTCTATCGTGGCCGGGACGCCGACGGTCGGCATGCCGCGCCTGTGGAGCTCGAGGCCGCCGGAGAGGCTCCCGCCGCCCCCGATCACGACCATCCCCTCGACGCCCTCTTCCCTCAGGATGCCGAGCGCCTTCTCCTTGCCCTCGTCCCCCTCCTCGAACTCCGAGGAGCGGCCCGTGCCAAGCGCCGTGCCGCCCTGCTGGACGTAGCCCCAGAGCTCGCGGCGGTCCACGGGCCGGATGCTGCCCTCCAGCAGCCCGTGGTACCCCTCCTCGACCACCACGGCCTCCCAGCCCCGCGCGAACGCCGCCTGGGCCGCCGCCCGCACGGCCGCCGTCATGCCGGGGGCCACGCCCCCGCTCGTGAGCACCGCTATCTTCAAAGGCCTCTCCTCTCGCTCGTTTCCTCCCGCGGGTAACTTACCCCTTCGTCCGTTCTCGTGCGCGGGGCGCGAGGGCGAGGTGCCGGGTGCGCCGTTTGGGTAGTATTCACCCGACGGCGTGGAGGAGGAGGGGGTTATGGAAGGTCGCCCCTTGAGGGTAATGAGCTTCAACGTCAGGGGCGCGTCCCACAGGGATGGGATCAACGCCTGGCCCGACCGGGCTGGGATCAACGTCAAGACCATCAAGGGTTACGCGCCAGACCTTATAGGCCTCCAGGAGGTCCACGCTCCTAACCTGGAGGTCTACGAGCGGGAGTTACCCGGCTACGAGAAGATAATGGGGCCCGCCTATGGCACGGACACGGTGGAGGAGTTCGCCGCCATCTTCTACGACGCCGAGAGGTTCGAGAGGATCGACGCCGGCGGCTTCTGGCTAAGCGACACCCCGGAAGAGTCCTCGGCGAGCTGGGGCAACGAGGTGGTCCGCTCCGCCAACTGGGCCGTCCTGCGGTGCCGGAGGACCGGCGTCTCGTTCCTCCACGCCAACACCCACCTCGACCACATGAGCGAGCGCGCCCGCGTGGAGGGCAACCGCCTGATCGTCAGCCAGACCGAGGAGGCCGTCGAGAACCACGGCCGCCCGCCCACCATCGTCACCGGCGACTTCAACTGCAAGCCGGGCTCTGCCCCGTACGAGGTCTTCCGGGAGCACGACTTTACCGACACCTTTCTCGCCGCCGGCAACGAGGACGGCGAGGACGCCTACACCTTCCACGCCTTCAAGGGCTCGCGCTTCGAGCCGAGCGACACGGACAAACCGTTCGGGCGCATCGACTGGATCCTGCTGCGCGATACGGACGGTCGCCTCGGGGTGCTCTCGCACCAGATCCCGCGCGACGCCGACGAGGAGGCCGGCCTCTACCCAAGCGACCACTACCCGGTCCTGACCGACCTCTCCACTACCGGATAGCCGCGCCCGAGACCTCCAAACAGAACCTTTCCGCCTGCCGGGGGGCAGGTTGGGTAGTGCCCTCGCCACCTCCCGTTTCAGGCGAAGCTCTCGCCCGGGAGCCCACCCTCGTTCACCCCGAGCCACGCCGCCACCGAAGCCCCGACGTCCGAGAAGCCTGTCCTGACGCCGAGGTCGCGAGGCCTTCCGGCACCGACGACGAGGAGCGGGACGCGCTCGCGGGTGTGGTCCGTGCCCCTGAAGGTAGGGTCGTTGCCGTGGTCGGCGGTGATGATGAGGAGGTCCTCGTCCGCCAACGCTTCGAGTAGCTCGGGCAGGCGGCCGTCGAAGCACCCGATGTTCTCTGCCATGCCGTGCGGGTCGCGACGGTGGCCGTACTTGGCGTCGAAGTCTACGAGGTTGGCGAAGACGAGGCCGGACTCGATGCGGCCCAGCGTCTGTAGTATCGCGTCCACCTTGGCCGAGTCGTCTGGTGGGGCGGGGAGGTGGTCGGTTATGCCCCTGCCGTCGAAGATGTCCCGGATCTTGCCGACCGCCACTACGTCGTGGCCGGCATCCTTTACCCTGTCCATGTACGTCGCGGAAGGCGGGGTGATGCCGTAGTCGTGGCGGTTCTCGTTCTCCCGTTCGTAGGAGCCCGGTTTGCCGTGGAAGGGACGGGCTATGACGCGCTCGACCATTATCTTGCCCTCGCCTATGAGCATCCGGTGCGCTTTTTTGCAAGCCTCGTAGAGCTCTTCGAGGGGGATGTGGTCGGTGTTGGCGGCGACCTGGAAGACGGAGTCGGCCGAGGTGTAGAGGATCCAGGACCCCGTCCTCTCCTGCTCGGGTCCTAGCTCCTCGATGATCTCTGTCCCCGAGGCCGGCCTGTTTCCTAATGCCCCACGCCCGGTCTCGTCTTCGAACCTGAGGAGGACGTCCTCGGGGAAGCCGGCCGGGTAGGTTGGCAGCGGGTCGTCCAGCACGAGACCCATCATCTCCCAGTGCCCGGCGAGGGTGGCCTTGGCCGCCGAGAGCTCGACCATGAGCCCGTGAGAGGCGCCGGGGCTCCCGGCCGGGGGCACGCCCTCTATCCCCTCGACGTTGCCGAGGCCGAGGGCTTGCAGGTTCGGGGCGTCGAGGCCGCCGACGGCATCGGCGGTGTTCGCCAGGGTGTTCGCGCCCTCGTCGCCGAACTCGGCGGCGTCCGGGGCGTTGCCCGCGCCGAGGCCGTCGAGGACGACGATTATCGCTCTGCGGGCCATGATCCTCCTCCGTGACAGCGTCGGTCATCGATTCCTCTTGCCGGCCGCGCGGTCTAGCACCGCGCACCCCATGAGCATACCGGCTGCGGCGGCGTCGGGAAGGGCCTGGCATAAAGGAAGATCGACGCTAATGATACGCTTGAAACAAGGTGTGCTTCACGCTAGGACCCCGTGGTGTTCTGGGTCGCGGCGGTCCTATCGGCCGCGTTCGTGGCGTGGGGGACCCTCGGCACGGAGAGCCTGGCGGCCGTCTTCGACGCGGTCCTGTGGAGCTTCTTGGTGCCCAGCTTCGGCTGGGTGTTCACCCTGTCGTCGTTCGGGTTCCTGGCCTTCGCGGTCTACCCGGCCTTCAGCCGGTACGGGAAGGTCCGGCTGGGGGCGCAGGACGAGCGGCCGGAGTTCAGCACCGTCTCGTGGGTGGCGATGATGTTCAGCGCGGGGATGGGCACCGGGCTCATGTTCTTCGGCGTGGCCGAGCCCCTCTCGCACATGGGCGCCCCCCGTTCGGGCCGGCGGAGCCCAACACCAGGGGCGCCGCCCAGGTGGCCATGCAGTACACCTACTTCCACTGGACGTTCCACCCGCGGGCGATCTACGCCATCATGGGCCTAGCCCTCGCCTACTTCACCTTCCGCAAGGGGATGCCCAACCTCATCGGCACGGCGTTCCTCCCGCTGCTGGGCGACAGGGTCTACGGCCCGATAGGCAAGACCATAGACATCCTGGCGCTCTTCGCCACCCTGTTCGGCTCGGCCACGAGCTTGGGGCTCGGCGCCCTCCAGATCGACCAGGGGCTGAACGCCGTGTTCGGGATCGGCGGGAGGCCGTGGGGCTGGCGATCTTGGTCATCGCCGTCCTGACGCTAGCGTACATCCTTCGGCCATAAGCGGGGTGCACCGCGGCATCCAGTGGATCGCCAACACCAACATCGTGCTGGCCGTGTTCCTGCTGGGGCCGACGGTGTTCATACTCAACACCTTCACCGAGTCGCTCGGCGCCTACCTCTCCAACATCATCCCGATGAGCTTCAGGACGGCCTCCTACGGCGACTCCGACTTCGTCTCCGGCTGGACCATCTTCTACTGGGCGTGGTGGATAAGCTGGGCGCCTTTCGTCGGGGTGTTCATCGCCCGCATCTCCCGTGGCCGCACCATCCGGGAGTTCGTCCTCGGCGTCATCCTGGCCCCCAGCGTGGTCAGCTTCGTGTGGTTCGCCATCCTCGGCGGGTCGGCCATAGACCTGCAACTCGCGGGGACGGCGAACATCGCGGAGATCGCCGCGAACAACCAAGCGGCGGCGCTGTTCTCCACCCTGGAGCGATTCCCGCTGTTCGGGCTGATGGCGCTGATCAGGATAATCCTGGTCGCGCTGTTCTTCGTCAGCGGGGCCGACGCGGCCTCCGTGGTGATGGGCATGCTCTCCACCAGGGGAAACCCGAACCCGAAGCCGTGGAACGCCATCGTGTGGGGGTTCCTTACCGGCCTTGCGGCGGCGATCTGCCTGCTGGCCGGGGCGATACAGGGCTCGGTGGACGCGGCCCTCCTGGACCTGCAGTCCGTGGCCATCGCCTCCGCGGCGCCGTTCTTGCTCATCCTGATCGGCCCGTGCTTCTCCATCCTTGAGGCGCTGCGCGCCGAGCGTCCGCGGACCCCGCTTCCCGTTTCGCCAATGGCCGCCGAGACGGCGCCCGGATTCGGAAGGCTCGACCACCCTTGACTCGTTTACGGACGTATGTTACTAGTGCCGTATATAGGAAAACAATGCGCAATGCGCAACAAAAAACGGTGAAGTGCCCCGGCCGGTAGGGGTGCGATCTCTTCTCTCCCGATCACGCGGGGCGACGGCGGAGCGGACGGAGGACCATCGGTGGAACACAGTGCGAGCGTGGTGGTTATCGGGGCCGGCATCGTTGGCTGCAGCGCCGCCGAGCACCTGACGGGGCTGGGGTGGCGGGACGTGGTGGTCCTGGATCAGGGCCCGCTTTTCGAGGCCGGCGGCTCGACCTCGCACGCCCCCGGGCTCGTCTTCCAGACCAACCCGTCGAAGACCATGACGGAGCTCGCGGCCTACGGCGTGAGGCGCTACTCGGAGCTGAACGTGGACGGCGGACCTTGCTTCTACCCCGTCGGAAGCATCGAGGTTGCGGCGGCGCCGGAGCGCCTAAAAGACCTGAAGCGGAAGCAAGGCATCGCCACGTCGTGGGGCGTAGAGTCTTCCCTGCTCTCGCCCGCGGAGTGCGCCGAGAAGAGCCCGCTCCTCGACCCGCAGGAGATCCTGGGCGGCTTCTACGTCCCTTCCGACGGGCTCGCGAAGGGCGTGAGGGTGGCCGAGGCGATGGCCCGGGGGGCCAGGAGAAGGGGCGCGAAGTTCTACGGCGAGACCGAAGTGCTCGGCGTCGGGGTCGAGGGAGGGCGCGTCCGGGCGGTGGAGACCTCGCGCGGCCGGATCGAGAGCGAGTACGTCCTGAGCTGCTCCGGGATGTGGGGACCGCGCATCGGGGGTATGACGGGGGCCTTCGTGCCGCTCCTGACGCCGATGCAGCACCAGTACGCCTGGACCACGCCGGTGCCGGGGCTCGAACCCGTCTCGGAGGAGGCCGACCACGTCATCCTCAGGCACCAGGACCACTCCATGTACTTCCGCCAGCACGGGGAACGGTACGGGATCGGCTCCTACAGGCATCGCTCGATGCCCGTCTCGCCGGAGGAGATCCCTAGGGAACATGTTCCCGGACGGGAGATGCCCTCGATTATGGAGTGGACGCCGGGGGACTTCGGGGGGCCGTGGGAGGAGGCGCGAAGGCTGCTGCCCGCCCTGCAAAAGACGGGGATAGAGCGGGGCGTAAACGGGCTCTTCTCCTTCACGCCGGATGGCGGCCCGCTCCTCGGCGAGTCCAGGGAGGTGCGCGGCTTCTGGATGGCTGAGGCCATCTGGGTCACGCACGCGGCGGGGGCGGCGAGGACGATAGCCGAGTGGATGACCGAGGGAGCCCCCAGCGTGGACCCGAGCGGGCTCGACGTCCACCGCTTCGACGAGTTCCAGAAGAGCCCCTCCTACGTGCTCGCGCGCAGCTCGCAGTCCTTCCAGGAGGTCTACGATATCATCCACCCCCAGCAGCCCATGGAGGAGCCGCGCCCCCTGCGGACGAGCCCCTTCTACGGGCGCCAGAGGGAGCTCGGCGCGTACTTCCTGGAGGCCTCCGGCTGGGAGCGTCCGCAGTGGTACGGGGCAAACGATGCGCTGCTCGCCGGGTACGACGTCCCCGAGATGGAGGAGTGGGCCGGGCGCTACTGGTCGCCCGTCGTAGGGGCCGAGCACCTCGCCACCCGCGAGCGGGTAGCCCTCTACGACATGGGCTCGCTCAAGAAGGCCGAGGTCACCGGCCCCGGGGCGCTCGGGTTCCTCCAGAAGCTCAACACAAACCAGCTAGACAAGCCCCCAGGAAGCGTCACCTACACCCTGATGCTCGACGGGAAGGCGGGCGTGAGGAGCGACATCACCGTCGCGCGGCTGGGGGAGAACCATTTTCAACTGGGCCTCAACGGGCCGCGGGACATCGAGTGGATGGGGCGGCACCTGCCGGACGACGGCTCCGTGCAGGTGCGGGACATCTCGGGCGGGACCTGCTGCGTCGGCGTCTGGGGGCCCCACGCCAGGGAGCTCGTGCAGGGGTTGAGCCCCGACGACCTCTCCAACGAGGCGTTCGGCTTCTTCAAGGCCAGGCGCATCCACGTCGGCGAGGTCCCGGTGGTGGCCCTGCGGGTCTCCTACGTCGGCGAGCTCGGGTGGGAGCTCTACGCATCCGCGGACATGGGCTTGAGGCTCTGGGACCTTCTCTTTGAGGCGGGGAGGCCTCTCGGCCTGATCGCCGCCGGCCGCGGGGCGTTCAACGGCCTCAGGCTGGAGAAGGGCTACAGGTCGTGGGGCGCCGACATGACCACGGAGCACGACCCTTACGAGGCGGGCCTCGGCTTC
>DATFPF010000056.1:0-14248 GCA_035264945.1 Rubrobacter sp. | reverse complement strand
AGCTTCCCGGCCTTCTCGTCCAGCTTCGGAAGAGAGCCAGGGCTCTTCTCCGGTGCCAACGACCCTCCCCGGGCGGCCTTGTTCGCGTAGCGTTTGACCGAGGAGAGGCTCACCTCGTAAGTGCGGGCCGCTTGGGTCTTGGGCATCCCTCGTTGCACGGCGGAGACTATCCTGCGTCTGAGGTCTTCGGAGTAACCGTTCATGTGGCCATGTTCACATCGGCTCATCCTCCCTGCAACGCGCTGTTGGGGGCCGAATTGGTTGGGTCACGACGTTAGTTCACGACACCGCGCGAGGTTGTGGGCGCCGGTATCATGTTCGCAAGGTGTAGGCTTAATCAGGGGGAGGCGTTGCGTGTTGCCCAGGATCTTCGACAACATGGACCGGCCCCAGCGCTGTCTCCGCTCATCCGTATCCCCGCTTCTCGGTTTTCGGGGCACTCGTTGTCGCCTGGCCACGTACACGCTCTCTCGGCAGTTCGAAAATTCTGTGCGTATCAGATCGCCGTTTTTTCGAGAACCCACGCTTCACGGCGAGGCTCGGCCCGGCTGGTGGCTGGAAGGCCGCATGCCCGAGGGTGTGGATGGTACTGGGATGCACCGGTCCAGCCGCCGGTTAAAGACGCGGACCATGTTCTCGGCCCACTCGCGGGCCGGGAAGCCGCCGTCTTTGTCGAAGCGGACGAGCCAGTCGTCGGGATCCCCTTCCCGGACGACGAAGAACGCCGCCCTCTCCTCGCGGACGGCCAATTTTCCGTCCAATTCCGGGGGGCCCGCGGAGAGGTTGTGCTCCACCTCTAGAGCCGGACCTTGACCTTGCCGCCCTCGGCGACGACTTCGTAGCGGCGCAGGTTGACATTGGGGTAGGCGATGCACCCACCGGTCGGGACGTGGTACTCGAGGCCGTGCCAGGGGCAGGCCACGATCTCGCCCTCGTGCACCCACTCGAACTTCCAGTCCCCCTCGGCGTTGGCGACGAGGGTGCCCAGGGCCGGCTTGCCCTCGCACAGGGGCCCCGTCTGGTGGGGACAGACGTTGGGCAATCCGTAGAACTCGCCGTTTATGTTGAATACTCCGATCTCGCGTCTCCCGACGCTCACGACCTTATGAGTGCCCTCGGGAAAATCGGAGACGTCACCAACCACGTGCTCCTCGCGCCCCTTGTTCACTTTCTGCGGCATAAGTCTCCCTAGAGATTCAGGCGGTTGCCGTTGGCGTCTATGTTGAAGAGGCGCAGGGCGTTCTCGCCGAAGACCTTGCGCCGAACCTCGTTCGTGAAGGGGATCTGGTGAACCTTCGATGGGTGGTCGAAGTCGTGGTGGGGCCAGTCCGAGGCGAAGATGGTGTTGTCCTCGCCATCGTAGAGCTCGAGCATCATGACGAGATCCTTGAGGTTCTCCGGCTCCTCGACGGGCTGGGTGGCGAAGTACATCTTCTTGAGGTAATGGCTCGGCTTCTCGGTCAGGAACGGGACCTCGCGGCGGCGCTCGATAAACTCCTTGTCCATCTTGTGCATCAGGAACGGCACCCAGGAGATGCCCGCCTCGGTGACGGCCACCTTGAGGTCCGGGTAGCGGACGGGCACACCGGTGGTGATCATGTGGACGAGGTTCGCCATCATGGAGAAGGTGTGGCTGCAGATGTGCCGCCCGAATTCCGTCTCGAACTGTTGGGTGTTGAACGGGAAGACGGGGTGTATAACGGTGACGCTGTGCAGCAGGACCGGCAAGTTCGCCTCTTCGGCGGCCTCGTAGATGGGATCGTACTGGCGGTGGCCCCAGAGCCGCTCCAGGCCCGCGCACGGCAGGAAGACGCCGACCATGCCCGGTTCTTTGGCGTATTTGCGGATCTCGCGGGCGGCGTCCACGGGGTCGTGGGGGGAGGCGAGGATGCAGCCAAGAAGGCCCCGCTCCGGGCGGCACCACTTGTCTAGCAGCCAGGCGTTGTAGGCGCGGGCGAGGGCGACCGCGTAGTCTATCTGCGAAATGACCGGTATCTTCAGGAAGTGGTCGGGGAAGAGCACCCCGATGTCCACATGGATCTCGTCGAGTTCTTTACGCATCTGCTCGGCGGTGTGCACCATGCGGGTGCCTTCCTGGCCCGACGGAAACTTGGCCTCGTAGACCGTCGTCCCAGGCGAGAAGCCTGGGATGTCCAGGTAGAACTCCTGCACGCCCGCGATGTTCTCTAAAGCCACCCGCCAGGGCATCTCGCAGTAGGGCGCGAGCTCCCCCGGCGATTCGTGAACGTGCACGTCGCAGTCCACGACGAGTATGTCCTCGAGCCTCTCCTTGCGACCTTCGTGCCTGGCTACGGTCTCCGCCATTAGTGCCCTCTTTCCCGCCTCTGCCCTGGACTAGTGAGCAAGTATAGACCGGGCTCGCAGGCCGCGGCCTGACGGCCTCCTGTTCGACCACTTTCTGGGACATTTCCGCTGGTCCACGCCGTCGCCCCCCGTTCGTGCGCGAGACGTGTCAAAGCTTGCTATTCCGGATCCCCGGCGTCAGTGCATAAGCCATCCACCGTCGACCTCGACCGTCTGTCCCGTGATGAACGATGCGGCGTCGCTCGCGAGAAAGACGACGACGTTGCCGATGTCCTCGGGGGTTCCGCGGCGTTTGATGCTCTGCTGGTCGAGTACCCAGCGGTTGTAACCTTCCGGGTCTGGATGGATCTTCTCGGCATCCGTCGGGAATGCGCCAGGGGAGATGGCGTTGACGGTTATGCCCTCCGGGCCAACCTCGCGAGCGAGGGTCCTGGTAAAGCCGACGACGCCTCCCTTGGATGAAACGTAGTCGAGCAGGTTGGCGAAGCCGATAAAGAAGGTGATCGAGGCGACGTTTATGACGCGGCCCCGTCCGCGCCCCCTCATGTGCGGGTATGCGGCCCGGGCGCACAGAAAGTACCCTTTCAGGTTTACGGCGAGCACCTCGTCCCATTCTTCTTCTGTGATCTCTGTCCACGGCCGGCTTGGGTAGATGGCCGCGTTGTTCACGAGGATGTCCACACCCCCGAACTCACCCGCCACACGCTCGGCCATCTCCTCCACCGAAGATCGGTCGGAGACGTCTGTCTCGAAGGCCAAGCATCGGGCACCGTCCCGCGAGACGCTCTCGGCAACCTGCTCGACCTTACCACGTTCCACGTCCACGGCGGCCACGGCGGCGCCGGCGAGCGCGAGGGCGGAACACATCGCCCCGCCCAGGCCCCCACCGGCGCCGGTAACGACCGCGACACGACCCTCCAAGTCGTAGGCGCTCAAGGGACTACCCCCTCGGGCATCGTCTCCGAGAGGGGGACCGCGCGCCCCTCGCGCCCTGAGCGGTACGCCGCCTCGACCAGGGCCATGGTTCCGAGCGTCGTGCGACCGGATATCTCCGGTTCCGCATCGTCCTGTACGGCGCGCATGAGTTGGCCCATCGTCCCCTTGAACGCGTGCGGGAACCATTGCTCCTGCCAGCGCGGCCGCGCCCACGCCCCATCCATGGCCCGTGTCGTGTAGTCGATCGTCGAGGGACTGCCTTCCGGGTAGTCTGGCCAACCGATCGTGCCCTTGGCCATGCCTTCTGTCCCCTCGACCCGCCACTCGATCCGGGGGTCGGCCCACGTGAAGCAGTTGTCGAGGCCGATGGCCCTGAGGCCGTCCGCGTACTCGAGGATGTAGAACGCCATGCCGTCCTCGTGCGCGAAGTCGTGGCTCGGGTCGTCGCGGAAGGAGACGACGATCCGTTCGGGGTCCCCGAACAGGTAGCGGAAGGCGTCGAGGTGGTGAATGGACATGTTCAGCAAGGCGATTCGGCCGTAGGGCTTGATGAAATCCTGCCAGTGTGGCCGCGCGTTCATCACGATCTCTGCTACGACCGACTCTCCCATCTCACCCTCGTCCAACAAAGCTTTGAGCGCCCTCACGGACTGGTCGTAACGCATGTTGTGGTTGACGCCGAGCTTCACGCCGGCCTCGTCGCAGACACGCACCATCTCTACCGATTCTTCGAGGGTGAACGCTACGGGCTTCTGGGCCAGGATGCCCTTAATGTGAGGCCTTCTCACCGCCTGGCGTACGATCTCGAGCTGCTGGTCGGGCGGGAAGGCGATGTCCAGGATCTCGACGCGCGTGTCGTCGAGCAGCTCTCGCCAGGTATCGTGGACGGTCCCGATGCCGTGCTCCTCGGCCGCGGCGCGCGCGTGGGTCGGGGTGCGCGAGGCGATGGCGACGACGTCGAAACCCGCCTCGGCGTAGGAGACCAGGTGGATGTCCTTCATGATGAAGCCCGCCCCGATGCAGCCGACCCGGTAGTCGGTCTTCGGCGGCAGGTTCGGGCCGACGCGCCGAGCGAGGTCCAGGGTATCGTCGGTCATCCTGGTCACCTGGACCCGGCGCCGTCCCGGACGCCGAGGTCGGACATGATCGCGGCCGTCTCCCGGTAGGCCTCTTCGACCCACTCCACGATCTGGTCCGGATCTGGGGAGTATTCGAGCTCGATCGAGACCGTGCCGGAGTAGCCGGTGTCGGCAATAGCCTTAAGGTAGTCCTTGATCGGCGTCACGCCCCGGCCTGCGGGCAGATCCCCGTGCCTCTCGCCGTCGCAGTCCGAGAGGTGGATGTGCCCGATGAGCCCCTCGAGTTTCTTCACGTCATCGAAGGAGGCCCGCGCTAGGTGCAGGTGCGAGATATCGGCGTTGGCCCTTACCGCCGGGTGGTCTACCTCCTTCACGAAACGGGCCAGCTCGTCTACGTCCTTCACCAGCGCCTGGGTGAACGGCTCGAGCTCGATCACGACCTCTAGGCCCTTCTCCTGGGCGTACTCCCCGAGGGTCCTCACACGGTCCACCACGGAGCCCCAGATGGCCTCGTTGGGGAACACCTCGCCGTCCCAGAAGTACTCGCCGATCACGAGCAGAATATTGCGGGCGCCGAAGTAGGCCCCCTGGTCGATATACGCTCTGGCGCGGTCCATCGCGAAGCGCTCCACCGAAGGATTGAAGTCGACGAGACCGAAGTTCACGCAGACCACCGAGCGAATCGGGAGCCCGACCTCCTCGCACGTGTCCTTGATCAGTTTGCGCGTCTCGTCGTCGATGTCGAGGGGGTCCTCGAAGATATCGTATGAGTCGAAGCCTATCTCCCTGGCCTTTCGGATGCCCTCCTCCAGGCCGACCTTCGTGCCAAGCCAGGTCGAGCTGATCATCCCGAGTTCGAGGTTGTTCGCCATTCTCTCCCTTCCCCTTTCCGGTCTCCGCGGCAACCCACCGCCAGCCAACTACAGCCCTTGACCGAATTCCAGCGGCGTCCCCTCCTCCCGCTCGCTCACCCGGTATATCTCCAGATCGTGGGGCACTCTTGGGCCTCCTCGGCCCGCCCCACCGCGACGAGTTCACGCGCGTGAGCGCGCAGCGTGCCCGCGAGCTCGTTCTCCATGACGGTGAAGGGGCCAAGCGTGGGATTGGTGGCCTCGAGTAGCCCGTACAGGCCCAACTCACCGTTCTCTACGAGCGCCTCCGAGACCGCTCGCCGGGCGCGTTCGACGAAAGCGGCGCTCTCTTCGAGGAAACGGGCGGCTTCTTGTTCCTCCATCACGCCGTAGTGGGTCGTCAGCAGTAGACGGGGCGAGAGGCTGCGCAGCAAGGACACGGTGCCCTCGTACGCCGCCACGTCGAAGTAGGGCGGCGGACTTATGACCCTACCCTCCATATCCAGGAGCCCCGCACCCAGTGCGGCGTCAGTGATGATTGCCGTCTCAGAACGAGGCTCCCACAACCCCACATGCCCGGGCGAGTGCCCTGGCATGTGTAGCACCTCGACCTCAAGATCCGGGCCGAGCCGGAAGGTTTCGCCGCCGACGAGCCGCAGGTCTATCGGCACGTCAGGGCCCATGGCTCCTCGAAGCCAGTCCTTCACCTCTGGGGGATAATCCACATCCTCGCCGGCGTACCAGCCATAGCGCTCTTGCAGGATGCGCGAGCGTTCCTCGATCCAGGCCGTATCCGCGGTATGGGCACACAGGACGACCCCAGAAGCGGCATCTCGAATGGCGTTGTTGCCGCCAAAGTGGTCGACGTCGGCGTGCGTGTTGAGGACGAAGTCGAGGTCGCTGGGGTGCAGGCCGACGGAATCGAGGTAGGGCAGTATCACATCCCCCGGGGTTTCGGCCACGCCGGTGTCCACCAATAGCCCCCTCTCGCCGTACAGCAGATACTGCGAGAAGGGACGCGGTCCCAGAACGCTCTCTATGCGGTGTATTCCCGGGACGACTTCCACTCCAGCTCCTTACGCGTAGTCTACGCTGATAACCCCTCGTTAGGGTGTAGAAATCCGCCGTCTCGGGCAACTGTGGCATTTGGCCGGGTACGGTAGAGATCCTCAAGGAGGACGTCAGAGCCCATAGGGGCACGCTGGTCCGCCATGAAGGCGCGGTTGGCCCGCATCCGATTCGGCTGCCATGTAGTTCCGAAGGCGTAAGGCAGCAAGCGAGGTCCCCAGACGTCGCGCCGGAAGTTGCTACCTCTTTCTCCCCAATGATCCGCCCACGGACGGAACAACCTTTGCCCGATCACCGCGCTCCCCTCACGATTGGTCTTTCCCCGCTCGTATCTTAGGCATCACAACGCGCGGGGTCAAAGCCCCAGAGCGATGGTCTCCACGTACCTCTGGTAGGTGTCCGCGCGCTTGCCGACCACCCCCCGACTGGGCACGCTTCCAGATCTTTGGTCGCGGCTCAAGATCGAGGTCCGCTGAAGCCCGAAAGGTCACGACAACCTACCCTGTGAACTAAGGTGATAAGGAGAGCCGACGAGCGGACTCGGACCCTGACCCGCCCATAACGCGCGAGCCGACGGGCTTTGCAGAGGCCCGCACGCACCGCATAACTAGGCCTGCGCCGAGGTTACGGCCAGGTTTGCACGCCTCGGGTCTCAAGGCGTTCCTCCCTCCCCGAAGAGCCCCGGCTGCCGCTCCTGGTGCGGGACCGGCGGCCCTGTGGTCGCCTCCCCCGCCTCGTCCTGCTCGTCGAGCCAGCGGTGGACGAGCGCCCGGACCAGGGCGCTGGTAGGGACGCCGCTTCGGAGGCTTTGGCGGCGCAGCCGCGCGTGGACGCCTTCTTCGAGACGCACCGAAATCGACTTCCGCAAGGGTCCCATCTCCGCCCGCAAGCCTACACGAGCCTACCTCCGCCCGCCACCGAGCGCTCGGACTCGAGGCGGTAACCTTACGGCGACGGACCCCGTCCTTCGTAGCTACAAGCCGACCGGGAAGGGTTTGCCTTTCTTCCTCCAGGCACGCGACGCACAGGTTTGGCCCCACTTCAAAGAGCCGGGCGACCGCCTCCTTACGTCGGACTACCTACCTCTGCTCCGGTAATGATTTTTGTCTTTCCATCGTGGCCGTGTATGGCTTCCACCTCTCCGAGGCTTGGGTAGAACGCCACGCTTGTGTGGCCCGTCAGCCACGTCAACGCGCACCACCCACTCGAAAACACAACCCCTTCGGCCACGAGTCCTTCGCCACTCACGCCGCTCTCGTCTTCGACTCTTTGCAACCAGAAAGGTCTCATCTGAACCTCCGGAATGGCGCCCCACGGGACAGAGCCTCGCATGGCCCATGCGCGCTCGAGATGCAGGGTACCGTACATGCTCCGATCGCGTCCGGTGTAATAATCCCCATCGAGCACCTCACGATTATTCGCTCGACCCGCAGTGAGACATGCGGTTGGCTCCCCTATGGGCGTGCATGGATGGTTCAACACGCGCCGAGAAGCATCGTAGCGAGCCTGTCGTCAGGAGCCTTCCGCCCGTGTTCGAGCAAACTATCATCGTCCGGCTGCTTGCCACGGGCGGGCGTAGTCACACGGGGTCGGCCTTGCCTTTCACCTCTACGCAGACCTCCGGCGGGTTCATGTGGGTCACGCCCCGCAAGTCCTTCACCCTCAGCAGCCGCAGCTCGTAGACGCCCGGACGATCCGCGCGGCCCCGCAACGCTATCTGCGAGGGGTCCTGCAGGACGCACTCCGACACGCTTGCGGGCACGTCGGTCAGCTCGATGACGTCCCCGTGCCCGTTGGCGAGGACCGCCTCGACGCGGCGTATCCCCCGCGCGGGCGGCAGGTCCAACTCCAAGCACACCTCGATGGTCTCTCCGATGGCGTAAGCCACAGTACGCGCCATCCTACATCCCGTGGAACCCAGGCGGGACCCACCGAGGGCCCTCCTCCGGGGCAGTATAATCCGGCCCGTGGGCAAGACCCTCGTCGACGATCGGTACGAGCTGCGGGCCCTGGCGGGCAGCGGCGGCATGGCCGACGTTTTCTTGGCGCACGACCGAATCCTCGGCCGCGACGTCGCGCTCAAGCTGCTCAAGGACCGCTACGCAGGCGACGAGGACTTCGTCGAGCGCTTCAGGCGCGAGGCCAAGAGCGCCGCCGCGCTGTCCAACCCGTTCATCGTCCCCGTCTTCGACCGCGGCGAGACCGAGGACGGTACCTGCTACATAGCCATGGAGTACCTGCCCGGCGGCACCCTGGAGGACCGGATCGCGAGGGTCGGGAGGCTGTCCCCGCGGGAAACGGTGGAGGTGGCCGTCCAGGTCGCGGAGGCGCTGCAGGCGGCCCACGAGCGGGGAGTCGTCCACCGCGACGTCAAGCCCGGCAACGTCCTCGTCACGAAGTCCGGGCACGCGAAGGTTGCGGACTTCGGCATCGCCCGGGCCGCCGGGGCCACCACCATCTCCGAACCCGGGGACATCTTGGGCAGCGCGAAGTACATGTCTCCGGAGCAGGCTGCCGGCGGGCGGGTCGGCCCGGCGAGCGACCTGTACTCGTTGGGCGTGGTCCTCTACGAGATGCTCACGGGCAGCGTGCCCTTCGCCGTCGCCACCCCGGCGGACGTGCCCGCCGAGCACGCGAAGGGCCCGCCGCGCCGCCCGAGCGAGGTGAACTCCGAGGTTCCGGAGGCCCTGGACGCCTTGGTCATGAGGCTCCTGTCCGCAAGCCCTAAGGACCGTTACGGCAGCTCCGCCGAGGTACTCGGGGAACTGGGCAGGGTAAGGAGCGGCCTGCCCCCGACAGCCGCATCCCCGAACGAGGCGACCACCGCGGCCTTGGATGGCCCGATGGCACCGGCGTCCGGCTCATCCGCGCCTGCCCCACCCACGTCCGCCGGCCCCGACGGCGCGCGCAGCATGAGAGCCTGGTGGATCATCGCGGCATTCGTCGCGATGATCGCCGTGCTCGGCGTCGCGGGCTGGGGGCTGCTGCCGAATTCCGGCGGAAGCGGCGACCCGGGCGCCGCGAGGGGCGCGCCCGAGGAGCCGCCCGAAGGCGCCGATAGGACGCGGCCCGGCCCTAAAGCGGTCGAGGTGCCCGCGGTGGAGGGCCTCGCCGCGCAGGAGGCGCGCGAGCGCCTCGCAGAGGCCGGCTTCGAGGTCGGAGTCCGGTCCCGAAAAGGCCCCGAGGAAAGCGCCGGCAGGATCCTCGAGCAGTCGGTAGCCGGCGGGAAGGAGGCCGACGAGGGCTCGAAGGTCCTCCTCACGGTCGGCGAAGGCCCGGGAGACGTGGAAACGCCGAACCTGGTCGGCCTCACCTACCCGGAGGCCGAAAACGAGCTGGAACGGGCGGGCCTACTCCTCGGCGGCGTAACGGAGGCGCCGAGCGAGACCGCGCCCGCCGGCGTGATCGTGGCCCAGGACCCCGCGGCGGGGACGACCCTCGACCCGGGTTCCTACGTGCGCCTTACCACCAGCGTCGGGCCGCCGGAAGTGACGACCTACGGATTCTAGGCCGGTGCGGTTCCCTGGGGTGCCCCAGGTCTTCAGAGTTCGAGAGCGTGACGGTCCTCATTGACGCCTGGCCAGGTACACGCCCAAGAGGGTGACGGCCCCGCCGACGAGCTTCTCCGCCCCCAGCACCTCCCCGAAGAAGACGACGCCCGAGGCGACCCCCGTGAGGGAGATCAGGTACTGGTAGACCAGCACCCGGTTGGCCCCGATGCGGGAGACGCCCGTCTGCCAGGCGGAGAAGGCGAACGCCGTGGCGAAGACCGCCGAGAAGGCAACCGCGGCCCAGGCCCCCGTGCCAGCGCCCTCCCACCCCGGCCCCGCGAAGAGCGGGACGGAGATCAGCAGGACGAGGGGGCCGCCGAACAGGATCGGGTAGGTTGCGACGGCCAGGGGCGAGTACCGTCCCAGCAGGCGCATCGAGAGCACGGTGTAGGACCCGAACCCCATGGCCGCCAAGAGCACCAGGAGGTCCCCGGTCACGTTCGCCCCCTCGATCCCTAAGCCCTCGTAGAAGATCACCCCGACCCCGAGGACCGAGAGGCCCAAGCCGAAGACGCCCCTGGCGGTGGGTCTTTCCAGCCCGAGCACGGAGCCGGAGAGCAGCCCCCACACCGGGGCGGTGGCGAAGATGAAGCCCGTGTTGGCGGCGCTGGTCATGCTCACGCCGAAGGTGAACGTCGTCTGACCTATGGCCACCCCGAGGCAGCCGAGGCCCGCCATCGGTAGCAGGTCCTTACGGGCCAGCCTGCTCTCCGGCTCGATGACGCGCAGCGCGCCGTACATCAGGAGGCCTGCCACCGCGAACCGGACGGCGACGATCGTAACGGGGGGCATGGACAGGGCCGCGAACTTGGTGGCTGCGTAGTTGGAGCCCCAGAAGACGGCGGCGAGGATCAGGGAGATCTCGGTGAGTACGGCCGCCCTGGGATTGTCTCCGGTCACGGCCCCGGATTCTACCGTCCCATCTTCGCTGCGCGCTCGACCCAGGTTCACCGAAAGGTCCTCGCGTGTAATGGTCACCGCCGATCCAAGGCGAACCCGCACAAGATCCGCCACGAAGGAAAGTGGGAGCCGACGGGCGGACTCGGCCGCCGATCCCTTTGGCCGAGAGGATGGTTAAACCCGTTGCCCAAACCTCGGCTATTTCTACTCGGCTGCTCCCCCGTTCTTCGGGCTAACGCGTTAAACGCAAAGGAGAGCCGACAAGACGGCCTTCTATCTTCTGCTGATAGAATAACGGCCGTCGGTTTGCCCGCGATGTGGACTTGGTGCATGACCGCGATCGAAGCCCGTGTGGGGAGCGGCAGGCAGGACAACGGCATCGAGCGCTACGGCGTGCGCCACCTGCGCGTGGTAGTCGTCGGCGCCGGCTTCAGTGGGCTTTCGGTCGCCTCGCGTCTGCGCGATAGTGGGGAGAAAGACTTCGTAGTCTTGGAGCGAGGCGAGGGCGTGGGCGGGGTCTGGCGGGACAACACCTACCCCGGGGCGGTGTGCGACGTGCCCTCTCACCTGTACTCGCTGTCCTTCGCGCCGAACCCCGAGTGGGATCGGGCCTTCTCTCCGGGGGCGCAGATCAAGGCTTACCTCGAATCGGTCGTGAGCGACCGGGGGCTGAGGCCTTGGATCTCCTTGCGCGAGGAGCTGCTCGACGCGGTTTGGGACGACGAGTCCGAGGTGTGGTGCATAGTCACGTCGAAGCGCCGTTTGATCGCGAACGTGCTCGTGTCGTGCGCCGGGCCGCTCACCGAACCCGGCTTCCCCGACGTGCGGGGCCTGGACCGCTTTAGGGGGAAGACGTTCCACACGGGCCGCTGGGACCACGAACACGACCTCACAGGAGGGAGAGTCGCCGTCGTCGGTACGGGGGCCTCGGCGGTTCAGGTCGTCCCGGCGATACAGCCGCGGGTCGGGCGCCTCATGGTCTTCCAGCGGACCCCCGGGTGGGTCGTGCCCCGCCCGGACCGGAAGATCTCGGAGCAGGAGAAGCGCATTCTGCGCACGTTCCCGCGGCTCGTCCGGCTCTACAGGCTCCGCCAGGCGGCACACCGCGACCTGGTGAACTACCGCATGATCCGGCGCAACCGCCTCGTGCGCCTGTTTTTGGAGAGGATATCCCGGAGGTTGTTAGAGCAGCACGTCGGCGACCCGGAGCTTCGCGCCAAGCTCACGCCCGACTACGAGATCGGCTGCAAGCGAGTCCTCCTAACCAACGACTTCTACGCCTCCCTCACGAAGCCCAACGTCGAGCTCGTCGCCAGCGCCGTTCGCGAGGTGCGCGAGGGGAGCCTCGTCGCCGAAGATGGTACCGAGCGCGAGGTGGACGCCATAATCTTCGCTACGGGCTTCGAGACGTCGAACTCGCCGATACTCTCGCGCATCCGGGGCCGCGGCGGCCGGTCCATAAACGAAATCTGGAACGGGCGGCCCCGCTTCCACCGGGCGACGACCATCGCCGGGTTCCCCAACTTCTTCAACCTCTGCAGCGCGGGGACCGGCTCCGGGCACGGCTCGGTTGTCTGGAAAGCCGAGTCCCAAACGACCTACGTGATCGGCGCCCTGCGAGTAATGCGCGAGAGGAACCTGTCGAGCTTCGAGGTGCGTCCCGACGCGCAGGATCGCTACATGCGGTGGGTCGGCGAAGACCTGGACAGCACGGTGTGGGCCCGCGGCGGCTGCCGGAGCTGGTACCTAGACGACGGCGGTCGGCCCAGCCTGATGTGGCCGCGCACGATGTGGGGCTTCAGGCGGATGCTGCGCCGCTTCGACGCTGGGCATTACCGGCTGAGATTCGTCCGGGAAGCCGGGCCAGACCTCGAGCAGGGAGAAGCGGTCCGCGGCTGAACGGCCGAAGAGACGTCTCCGAGGGGCCGTCGCGCCTTTCCGACGGGGTAGCCCTGCTGCTAAAAGGCCCGGCAACCCCGGCGGCCCTCGATCTTTGGCCACGCTCTCCCTGCAAATGCCGAGAAAAAGAGCCGACGAGCGGATTCAAACCGCTGACCTGCCCATTACGAGTTGGCGTGCGCCCGTACTAGCCCGTGCCGCCCCGTGCCGATGCTTGGCTTACCTAGGGCAAAATCGGGGTCATCGTTGAGTTGCCTATGCTGATGCGTACCATCGCGTATCGGCCCGGTTGCAGTACGGTTGCAGTAAGCCGGTCGATGCACCTTCTATATCGTACGTGCTAGCCGGGGTCGGAGGGAGACGCGCCAGGTCGCCGCGAAGCCGCGATGCTCACGGCGTCGACGATCTCTCTGGGTGCCGAGAACTTGTCCAATATCGCGTCGGCGCCCGCCCCGTTGGCTGCCGCCAAGTTCTCGGTGTCAAAGCTGGCGCTCAGCACCAGCACGCCCACGCCGGGATTGGTCTCGCGCAGGTCGGCGATCAGGTCCTACCCCTTGCCCTTGGGGAGGTTGAGATCCAGCAGCACCACGTCCAAGGCCGCGCGGGATGCGAGATCGCGTGCCGTTTGAAGGGACTCCGCCTCGGCGACGACCTCAAGGCCGTCTGGGCGGTCCAGCATCGCCGCGAGCAGGCGTCTGAAGCCTGCCTGATCTTCGACGATCATGACCCGTACGGGCACGGCGTTACGACATCATCCTTGGCACCGGTGCTCGCAACCGCACGGTGGTGCCGCGGCCCGGCTCGCTCTCCACGGTCAGTTCGCCCCGCAGGGCCGCGGCCCGCTCGCGCATGCTCCTGGAGCCCCCCCCTGGCTCGGCCTCGGGGCCGAACCCGCGCCCGTCGTCGGAGACCTCGGCGACGAGGTCGTCGCCCTCACTTCTCAGCTTCACCGAGACGTTCTTGGCCCCCGAATGTCGCCTCGCGTTCGTCAGGGCCTCCCGCAAAGCGCGCGAAATCTCCACCCCCGCCTCGCCCATGGGTTCCGCAGGGAAGCCATCCCCCACCTCCAGGCTGATGTCGCACCCCGGGTCCATCAAGCGGCCCTCCTCCACGAGGGAGCGCACGAGCTCGGGGAAGGGGCGGTCCCCCTCGGCCTCCAGGCGCAGGTCGTTGACCGCGTCCCGAAGTCCCTGGGCGGCGCGCCTGACGGCGTCGATGGCGCCCTGCAGCTGCCCTTCCATCTCTGTGCCCTCGGCCTCGAGCAGCATGACACCCATCGAGGCGGCGGAGTAGGAGAGGTCCTGGAGGACCCCGTCGTGCAGGTCTCGGGCCAACCTGGCCCGCTCGGCCTCCCTGACCTCCCGCATCGCCTCCTCGGCCCGCCTGCGCTCGGTAACGTCCCTGAAGATGCTTACCGCCATCACGACCTCCCCCCGCTCGTCGAAGACCGGCGTGGCCTTGGCTACCGTCCACCGCTCCTCGCCCGTGCCAAGCACGCGGAAGCGCAGCACCTCCTCTGCCCCCTCCTCGCCCGAAAGCGCCCTCCGCCCGGGCAGGCGCTCGGGGGGGAAGGGCCGACCCGACTCGTCCGTGACCTCGAGGATATTCAGCCTGTCGGGCATGGGCGTCTCCATCATCG
>DATFPF010000055.1:0-17836 GCA_035264945.1 Rubrobacter sp. | reverse complement strand
ACGTCTGCCTCGAAGAAGAGCGCGTCGCCCTCGCGGAGCATGTACTCTTCCCCGCCGAGGGTCGCCTTGAGGTTGCCCTTCTCCACTACGATGTGCTCCTCGACGCCCTTGCGGTGCGCTGGGAAGTCGCCGGAGGTCGAGCCCTCGGGGACGACGTTGCGGAGGAACTCCACGCCCCGCCCCGCGAAGGTCGGCGAGAGGGACTGCCGTTCGAAGCCGGTCTCGGGGTCGCGCAGGACCATGCGCCTCTCCCTGGGCACGAGCACCACCTCGCGCCTCTCCTCCACCCCGGCCAGCCGCGAGAGGCTCACCCCAAGGCCCTCGGCCAGGCGGGCCGCTATGACGAGCGTAGGGTTCTTCTCGCCCCGCTCGAGCTTGGAGATCATGGCCCGGCTCACCCCCGACCGACCCGCCAAGTCGTCCAGGGTTAGGCCCGCCTCTTTACGTAGATCCTTCACGCGCACGCCCAATCGCCCCGAAGAGACCGCCTCGACCAACCCCGTCACCGCCGTTGCACCTCCTCCCCGTTTTTGGTAGAAGTAATTCTATCATGGTAGATTTCTTAGCTTTCCTGGTCTCTGCCGCGCCGTTCGCGGTTGCGGGCGTGGGGCTGCTGGTGTTGGGGTGGCCGGCTTCGCGGGTGGGGGTGGCCACGCTCGGGGCTGCGGTGGCAGGGGCGCTGGCGCTCGGGGCCTCGGACCTGGTTGGACCTTTGGTCGGGGGTCTCGGGACGTCGGGGCGGGTGTTGTTCGTGCTCTTCGGGGGGTTGCTGCTCTACAACCTGCTCGCTGCGGGCGGGGCCGTGGAGGAGGTCTCGCGGTTTCTCGGGAGGCTTGAGCCCGACCCCGTCGCGCTGGCGGCGGGGGTGGTGGTCGGGGTGGCGCCGTTCTTCGAGTCCGTGACGGGGTTCGGGGTTGCGGTGGTCATCAGCGCCCCGATCCTGCTCGCCGCCGGCTTCTCGCCGCTCAAGTCGGCCGTGCTTGCGAGCTGGGGCCAGTGCGCCGTGCCGTGGGGCGCTTTGGGCGTTGGGACCGTGATCGGGGCCGACCTCGCGGGGATGGGATTCGGCCGGCTGTCGGACGCGAGCGCGCTGCTGAGCGTCCCCCTCTTCCCCGTCTACGGCGTCGCCGCGGTCGCGCTCGCCGGCGGGTGGTCGGGGGTGCGCCGCCGCGGGCCCGAGGCGGTCCTGCTTGGCCTGGCGGCCGGGGCGGGGACGCTCGCGACGAGCCTGTACCTCGTGCCCGAGCTCTCCGGGGCGGTCGGCGGGCTGGCGGCCACGGCGGTCTTCCTGGCGCGCCGCCGGGGCCGGGCGAGGGGGGTGCCGGTGCGGGCGCTGCTGCCCTACGCGTTCTTGCTCGGGCTGCTCGTTGTCGCGAACGCGGCCGGCGACCCCGGTTCCGTGGCGGTGGTCGGCCCCGCTCTCGACGGGCCGGCGGTGCCGCTGATCGTCTCCTCCGTGTACGCGGCGGTCTCGCTCGGCGTGGGCGGACGCCGGTTGGGCGAGGCGGTCCGCGGGACGGTGCGCCAGTGGTTGCCTACGGCCGGCGCGGTGCTCACGTTCGTGCTCGCCGGGGCCGTGGTGGCGGACGGGGGGGCCGCTGGGGTGCTCGCGGAGGAGGCCAGGCGTTTCGGCGGGCTCTATCCGGCCGTGCTCCCCGTTCTAGGGGCCTTCGGGGGGGCGCTGGCCGGGTCCAACGCAGCCTCCAACGCGCTCTTCATGCCGCTGCAGGTCGAGGCGGCGCGTGGGCTCGGCATCCCGGAGACGCTGGCGGCGGCCTCGCAGAACGTCGCCGGGAGCCACGCCAGCTTGTTAGCGCCTCAGCGCATCGTGCTCGCCGCAACCGCGACCGGTCTCGTTGGAAGGGAAGGGGAGATCACACGCCTCGCCATAGCGCCGGTGGCCGTCTCTGTCGCGGTCCTCGCGGTCCTGGGCATGATCTTCGGCTAGACCATCACCTGAGGCGGGGGCCGTTCAGTCGCTCTGGGGCGAGGAGTGCGAAGCGCGCGCCGGCGGGTGGGGTTCGATGAACGTGTGGGTCACCTCCGGCGTTACGTCGCCGATCTCGCGGGTCATGCGTTCGAGGAGGTCTTCGATCTGGTCCGTGTCCAGCCCGTCGGCGACGTGGATCTCGGCGTTCACCAGCACGGATGAGGGGCCCAGGTGCATCGTGAGGAGACGCACCACGTCGTTGACCTCCTCGAACGAGCACATCGTATCGCGCAGGCGCTTCTCGACTTCGGGGGGCACCGCGGCACCGAGCAGCAGGGCCCGCGAGTCCTTACCGAGCCGCCAGGCGACGAAGATGAGGACCAGGCCGACACCTATGGAGCCGATCCCGTCGAACACGTGGCTGCCCGTGATCTCGCTGAGAAAGAGGCCGGCGAAGGCGATGAAGAGGCCCACGAGCGCCGCGATGTCCTCGTAAAACGGGACCTTCATCGTCGTGTTGCGCGTGGTCCGGAAGTGGTCCCAGAAGGGGCGATCGGCCTCGCGCGCGGCGCGGCGGAGCTCTCGGGACGTCACGACGAGCGATCCGCTCTCGAAGACGAACGAGACGCCGAGGACTATGTACGCGATAAGAAAAGAGCCGCTCTCCCCGCCGGAGCCCTCCAACACCTTAGAGATGCCTTCGTAGAACGAGAAGACCGCGCCCGCCACGAAGAGGCTAACGGCCACGATCAGGGACCAGAAGAACCTGTCCTGGCCGTAGCCGAAGGGATGCTCCCTGTCGGGGCGCGCCTTGGACGAGCTCAGGCTGTACAGCAAGAAGACCTGGTTGACCGTGTCGGCCACAGAGTGCGCCCCTTCTGCGAGGAGGCCCGCGCTTCCCGAGATGGCGCCGGCGATAAACTTGGAGATGGCGATCCCCATGTTGGCCGCGAAGGCCGCGTACACGGCCCGCCTCGTCCCGCGCTCTTCGCCGCCGCTGCTCTCTGCCATCCGTTGGTCTCCTCGTTTTCCGCACACCGGTACAGGACAATCCGGCATGCTTACCCGATTTCCCCCGCGATCAAAGATCTGACCCTTCCAGACCGCCGGGACCGTTCGTGCCCCCTTACCGACCTTGGTCCTCAGGACGCCGGCCCGCTGCCACAAGGCTGAACGGCCGCAGGCCAGAGGACGCGAGATAAGAGCCTGACAGGAACGCTTCGGTGCCATACCTTTCGTGTGGAACGACGAGCCAATCCACGAGCAACGAAGCCGCCATCGCCGCACGGCTCACCATCGCCGCCCACGCGCCAGACACTACGGACCGGGCAAGCCCGTCGGAGGGTGGTGCTTCCTAGGAGGCCCATACCGTTCGTTGCCGTATCGTAGGCATCCCTTGCTTCATTCGGACGCTATGCCGAGCTGGACACGGTGCCTATCAGCCAAGCAACCAGAGATAAGCGGTCGGGGAGGAGCCGGCGCGCCGGATATCCGGCTCCTCCCTCGGCGACCTTCCCGCGGGGCCTTTACGAGCGCTAGGCTGGCGTCGCCGGTGCCGCGCCACTGGGCGGTATCTCCTGCGGAGGTCGCGTCGTCGCCGGCTCGGGCGCGGGGCGGCGCCAGGCCTTCCAATCGAAGACGACCAGCCCGATCGCAACCGCGCACCACACGCCCATAACGAGCCAGCCGACCTCGTATTGGATGCTTCCTTCCACGGAGTGCGCCATGACGAGGAGCAGAATGCTGCCGCCGGTGTGGTTGAAGAGCCAGGCGTACCAGAACGTCACGGCCATCGTCGTCACGACGCCCGCCACGAGGACGGATGGTTGCAAAGCGCCCTCCTCCAGAAAGAAGGTGGGCAGGTGCCAGCCGGCCACGAGCGGGGCCAGGATAGCGGTTGCGAGGAGCGGCGAGTAGCCTGCCCCCTGCAGCCCCGGGAGGGCGACGCCGTTCCAGCCCGGGTGCTCGCCCAGCGGACCGTCCGCGGGATTGATAAGGCGCACCGCGAAGATCATGAGGAAGGTGATCAGCGAGGTGAAGGTCAGCGAAGGCATGCCCGCCCCGGCCGCGACGTTGATCACCGCGTAAGTCAGGTGGACCGCGAGCGGCAAGCCCAGGGCCGCCACATACCAGTACCACCTAACGCGCCAGCGGATCATGCGGGAGCCAAGCTCGCGCATACCCGACCATCCTTGGGTCAAGGGGATCACGACGAGTGCCGCCAAGAGCGGCCCGGACGGCAAAAACCTCACGGACTCGATCGGCAAGGCCCCCCACGAGATCGCGTAGGACAGAACGAAGAACGTTACGATCGGGTGCCGCCTCACGGCGCTCAATGGTCGGGGCATCATCAGAGGTCCTCCCATGCTCGACGTTATTTGTTGGATCCTGAAGAGACTCTAGGCCGCGGGGGGTGGGCGCACACCAGTAGAACTACCGGTCGGGGCTACCGGGTTCTTCTACGGGGTCAGGCCTGAGATGAGGGTCAGGAGGTTGTGCCCGCCGGGATTTACTGCTCCCCTAGGTCCACGTCCAGGGGACCGTGGCGATCTGCCGGCCAGGAGCCCTGGGGCGGGCGCAGCCAGCGGCGCAGGGTTCGGGCGGCCTGCCATCCGGCCTCCAACGGCGGCACCTTCCGGCCCGGGGTCGATCCCTCTGGCACGAGGACGCGCAGCGCACCGGGATCCACGGTGAAGCGCAGCGGTGCTTCGAGGGTGATCGGCTCGCCGTCTACCCCCGCCCGCACCACTTCGCCTACGTCACCCGTCTCCAGGCGCTCGGAAGTCCAATGGCGCAGCGCGGGTCGAAACTCCATGGCACCGAGCAACGTCCCCGCGAGCAGCCGTTCGAACTCGTCCAGGGTGCTGGCGTCGAGCACGGAGACCTGCAGCTTCCCGGTGTCCAGGCGGTGGCGTTGACCGAAGCCATCCCACCGGGCGAACTCGTACGGGTTGTTCGAGACGACCACGGCGACCACGCCCTCGAGCGGCGTCTCCTCAGGTGGCGTGATACGGATCGCCCGTCTTGGTTCCGGGTCGAAGAAGGCGGCCTGGAGCTTCGCCTGCGCCACGCGCAGCTTGTCGCCCCTGTACCCCGGATCGCCCAACATCTCCGCGTAGAGGCCGAGCGAGACGTTGTTGATGAACAGCCGCCCGTTGATCCGCCCGACGTCCACGCGCGACTCCCGACCGGCAACGAATGCGTCAAGGGCGCGCGAGGGGCGCGCGAGGTCCAACCCGAGGTCGCGGGCGAAGTGGTTGAGCGTGCCCGTGGGCACCACCGCTAGGGGCAACCCGCGCTCTACGGCCACCCCGGCCACCGCCGCGACCGACCCGTCGCCTCCGGCAACGGCTAGCGACTTCGCCCCGTCATCGGCCGCCGCGAGGGCCGCCTGCCTCGCGTCCTCCCCAGGCGCCAGCACGCGCACCCGGATCCCGCGTTCGCGAGCAACCCTGGTCAACCTCCTCAGCAGGACCGCCGCGCCGCCGGAGGCGGGGTTGAGGATCAGGTAGGCGGGTGCGATTTTGGCTTCAGCCACGGACGGCGTCTTCCCCATCGGATGCTTCGAGCTGCGGCTCCGTCCGGCCCCGCAGCAGGCGTTCGGAGTAGGTGCCCGAGCGGGGATCGAAGTGGGAACCGGCCCGCGTCAGGTAGGGGGCGCCCGTTCGTCGCAAGAAGGAGAGCAGACCCTCGTCCACGATGGTTCGCAGCGCTCGGCGATAGTAGTCGAAGACGTGGACGTTCCTCAGCTTCGCGCCCGTGCGTACCGCGCCGAGCGCGACCGCGGAGGAGATCTCCAGGATCGAGCGGTCCTCCTGCCTCGCGGCCAGCCGCAGCTCGGCAAAGATCCCGTCCAGATCGTCGGCGTTCGGCAGATCCGCCGCCTGTCGCCGCAGCTCTTGCCAGGAGGCGCGTACGCTCTGGACGTTTAACGGGGGCACGTCTACCGTGTCGGCAAGCACGCCGGAGGTGCCCTCCAGGGCGGTCAACAGCTCCTCGAAAGTTGCCACGTCCGTGTCGGCCGCGAGCACGCCCGCGTCCCGCAACTCGGCGGCCAACGCCCGCAGGTACGCTTTCGTGCCCCCGACCAGATCTGAGGCCCCTGCCAGGAGCCAGAGCGGCGACCAACCGACCGCCACGAAGCTGCCCAACTCGAGCGCGTTACCGACCGTCTTGCGTGCCAGCAAATCGCGCACGGGCATCGCTTCGGCCGGGTAGACGCCCTCCACGCCTCCGACCAACTCGATCGTGATGCGCAGCAATCGCCCGACTATTGCCTGGTAGAGCTTGGACCGGCGAACGGCAACCGGCAGCACCACCTCGCTCGCCTCGTAAACCAACCCGCCCGTGAGGGCGGCCCCCGCCCGAGCCGTTCGCTCGGGAAGGGAGGCCAGATACCACCGCGACAGCACGGTCCGGGTTCCTGTTCCGGTGTTGGTATCGCTCACTGTGGGTCTCCTGTGGTCTTCGAGCGTTTTCGGGCGGGCGAGCGGTCCCGCCGGCGTGCGCACACTATAAATCGTTCCGAGGGCCGACAGATGGGGCGGCGGGCCCAAATCGACTAGTCCCGAGGGCCGATTCGCGATGGCCGTGAGGTTTTGGGCCTCTACCCGAGGAACGGACCGAAACCCGCGACGGGCTGCTGGGAGAGGTCGAGAGCGTACAGAATCGAAGGCCACCACAAGAGAACGTACGACAACACGAAAAACGTTATGAGCGGGCGGCGCTTCGTCCCGCTCGCGAGCCTCGACATCACCGGCAATCCTCTTCTTTGGCTGTGTGTTCGGGCTTCGGAAGGAGGTCGGGTTGGGCCGCGCCAGCGCGGGCATCCTTCGCCACCACGTCCTTCTGACGCACGATCCTGCCGTCGCGCACCTCCAGCGTCGTCTCGACGATCACCCGGCTGCCGTCCGGGTACTCGCACACCTCTCTGAACGTCACTAGGTCCTCGTCCACGGTGCCCCGCTCCACGCGGTGAGAAGCCTTCTGCCCGTAGACAGCCCGCAGGTGCTTGGCTATCTCCGGCTTGCCGCGAAGCTCGAAGGGTCGGGAGCTTCGCGGGGCGCGGGCGTCGATGATGCTCAGACGGGCGTCCTCGGCGTAGAAGCCGAGCACGAGGTCAGGGTCGCGCCGCTCGATGGCCCGGCGCAGGGCATCGAGGTTGAGCCCTTCGTCAGTTTCCCGTTGCGGCATACCGCCCGTCTGCCGGGAAGGGTTCATTCCGATACCCGCGCCTCCGCGCGCCCCCGCGGGCCCATCACCAATCCTTCTCGGACCGCTTCTTACGGCTCTCGAGGAGCAGCCAGGCGACAGGCAACAGGTACAACGCCCTTGAGCCGGGTATGCCCGCACCCGGCGGGGAGCCGAGGAGGAGCAGGACGTACTCGTACACCTCCAGGCAAATCACCACCGCCACGGCAACAAATCCGAATGCCCTGGTCCTGTCCCGGCTATCTACCAGCAACATGGAGACGAGCCAGAAGAGGAAAAGATCTACCAGCAACCTCTCGGGCCAGCTTCCGAGCACCTCGTAGGCAAAGGAGAAGAACGCCCCGCTCCCCACCAGCGGGCTCACCGCCTGCAAAAAGAAGATGGCGGCCAGCGCGCCGACGGCGGCGGACCCCACCCAGGTTATCCATCGCGGTACCCGGAAATCGAAAAGGGCGAAGGAGACGAGCACGCAACCGACCATGAGGGCCGAGTGGACCGCTATCCCGGATCCGCCGCCGAACAGGACCTGGGTCAACACGGCGACGGGAACGGCAAGCAGGATAAAGATGCTTCCCCAGAAACCTCGCGGCGATCTCACGCTCCACGCTCCCTCTCTCTAGACCCGCGCCGCGGTGCCCGGCGAACCGGACGCCCGGCGTTGGCCGTGCGGTTGGTCGCGCCCACGTTCGCGGAGAAGATTGTCGCCTTGCCCGTCTCGGTTAGCTTCGTGAACACACCTGGCTCCCTTCTCCCGGCACCTGATGGAACTATGGGGCGCAGTAGGCTGCGGCGTACCGTCAGAACTACCTGCCCGGGGTACCGGTTTCTCGTCCGTCGCGGAACGGCGCCGCCGGCAAGGGGTGCCGGGACCGACCACCACAGACGCCCGATCGCCGACACGGCAGTGTCCGGTTTCTCTCAGAGGAGGTCGTGTTCGACTGCGAAGCGGGTAGCCTCGGCGCGCGAGTGGAAGCCGAGCTTGCGGTAGATCGAGCCCAAATGCCAGTTGACGGTGCGGGGGCTTAGAAACAGGCGTTCGGCGGCAGCGGCGTTGGTCATACCGGCGGCGACGAGGCGCAGCACCTCCACCTCGCGGTCGCTTAGGCCAGCGGGGTAGGCCTTCCCCTGGGCGGCGGCATCCGGCTTCGGCGGGTGATCCAGCGCGTACTCCACGGCCTGCCCCACCGTCATGGCCTTCCCCTCAGCCCACGCCGCCGAGAACGCCCTCTCGCCGAGCCGGGCGCGCGCGGCGACCACCCGGCTCCGATGGAGGGAACGTTCAGGCACGTAGGTGTAAACGGCGGCCCCGAGCTTCTCGAGCAGCGCCTCCTCGGCGTCCCACAGGACCGCGGCGCACGCCGTCGTGCCCTCGTCCGCGGCCACGGATCCGAGCCCCTCCAGGCAGTGGGCCACGTCCGCCTCGTTGCCCAGTTCCGCCGATACGGCAAGGCCCTCTTCGAAGAGATCCCCTGCCCGCCCGTGGTCGCCCTCGGCCTGGGCCAGGGTCGCCAGGGTGTAGAGCGCCGCGGAGATGGCCTGCCTCTCGCCCACCTCCCTGGACAACTCCAGCGCGCGCTCGGCCAGGGGCTTGGCGCGGCCGTGGTCGCCGTGGTCGCGCCAGGCCACGGCCAGGAAGCAGAGCTGAATGGCCGCCCCCCATCCTCGCGTCCCTACGCCCGCCCGGGAAGTCGACGAGACGGCCGCCGTCCCTCTCTCTTGCCTCGCGGGGGCGATGCGTGGCGTCGGGCATGGAATCTTGCTCCTAAAAGCACTTGCCGCTTGTCGGGGAATTGTAAAGTCCAGTGCTACAGACGTGAAGGGCCTGGTTGAGCCTTCCGGACGACCGACGCCCGAACGCGAAGCGGGCGGTCCCGCCGGACGGGCGTTTCTCGTCTGTGGCTGCCTCTGGGCGCGTGTCGCGAACTCTTTGCGACCGGGCACGAGGCGCGATCGGAGACGGGGATGCCCTAGCGCGGAACGTCGGGGTGAGAAGCGCCGCGGTGCGGCCCTTACGGGAAAGCTCGGCAACCGTCAGTGTGCTTGCCGGGAAGATCCCGACGCCGCGTTCGGTGGGTCGCTAGCCGAGGGCGCGGTCGAGGTGCACGGTCGCGCTTATGAGGGAGAGGTGGGTC
Source organism: Rubrobacter sp. (assembly GCA_035264945.1). Lineage (GTDB taxonomy): Bacteria > Actinomycetota > Rubrobacteria > Rubrobacterales > Rubrobacteraceae > Rubrobacter_D. The sequence continues at coordinate 8,563 of DATFPF010000055.1, read as the reverse complement.
AGGGCCTGGGGGAAGTTGCCGAGTGCCTCGCCGGAGGAGCCGACCTCTTCGGCGTAGAGGCCGAGGTGGTTGGCGTAGGAGAACATCTTTTCGAGGGCGAGGCGGGCCTCGTCGAGGCGGCCTGCCTGCGTCAGGCACTCCACGAGCCAGAAAGAGCAGAGGCTAAAGGAGCCTTCGTCGCCAACGAGGCCGTCCGGGGCGGCGGCGTCGGTCTTGTAGCGGTCCACGAGGGTGTCGTAGGTAAGCTCGCTCTGGATGTGGTCGAGGGTGGAGATCCAGCGCGGGTCCGTCGGGCCGACGAACTTGACGAGCGGCATGAGGAGCAGCGAGGCGTCGAGGGCTTCGGCGCCGTAGTACTGGACGAAGGAGCCCTTCCCGGGGTTCCAGCCCTTCTCCATAACCTCCTCGTAGATCTTGTCGCGCTCGCTTATCCAGCGGACCTCCCCCCCGTTGCCGGCGGGGAGGCCGCGCTGGCGCGAGATCCTCACCGCCCGCTCGAGGGCGACCCAGCTCATGACCTTGGAGGAGACGAAGTGGCGCCGCCCCCCCCTTACCTCCCAGATGCCCTCGTCCTCAAAGTGCCAGTTGTCGCAGAGCCAGTCTAGGATGCGGCGGAGGTTCTGCCAGAGGTCGTAGTCCAGGGGGGCGCCGTGCTTGTTGTAGAGGTAGGCGGCATCGAGGATGGCGCCGTAGAGGTCCAGCTGGAGCTGGCCGTACGCCGCGTTGCCGAGGCGCACGGGTCTCGAACCCATGTAGCCGGAGAGGTGGTCGAGATCCTCCTCCACTATATTAGTGCGGCCGTCGATGCCGTAGAGCGGCTGGAGCTGGCCGTCCTCGTCAAGCGCGCAGCGGTCGCGCAGCCACCCCATGAACCTGTAGGCCTCGTCCTCGAAGCCTATGGAGATCAGGGCGTACAGGGTAAAGGCGGCGTCGCGGAGCCAGGCGTACCGGTAGTCCCAGTTGCGCTCGCCCCCTATCCTCTCCGGCAGCCCCATCGTCGGGGCCGCGACGAGGGCGCCGGTAGGGTCGTAGACCATGAGCTTGAGGACGAGGGCCGAGCGGTTGACGAACTCGCGCCAGCGCCCGGAGTAGGTGCTGCCCGAGACCCAACGCCGCCAGTAACCGAGCGTCGCGTGGAGGCTCTCCTCGAACTCCCGCCGCGTGAACGGCGGCCTCGGCCCCTCCCCGTCCTCTATCTCCGAGAGCACGAACGTCGCCCGCTCGCCCTCGTCGAGCGTGAACTTAGCCCCGACCCCGCCCCCATCTCCCTCCTCCAGGGGCACGGCGGTCGAGAGCGCGAGCGAGGCGTGGGTTGCGTCCGCGGCGACGAAGACGGCCCCCTTCTTGACGACGGAGACGTGGTGTTGGCCGCGGGCGTAGTCGAAGGCGGGCCTGCACTCCACCTCGAAACGCATAGAGCCCCGTACCACCCGCGCGTCGCGCACCAACCGCGAGCGCTCCCCCGCCTGTGAGAGGATCGGCATGTAGTCGATCACCTCGGCCATCCCCCCCGAGGTGAAGAAGCGGGTCAGCAACACGTTGGAGTCGGGCAGGTAGAGCTGCTGGCTCCGCTCGCACCCGACGGGCCTGAGCCGGAAGTGGCCGCCCTTCTCGTCGTCCAGTATGGAGCAGAACACGGCGGGGGAGTCGAACGCCGGCAGGCACATCCAGTCTATCGTCCCCTCCTTGCCGACGAGCGCCGCCGTGTGAAGGTTGCCGATGACGCCGTGGTCGCCTATGGGAAGGTAGCTCATGGAGGCATCAGGTTACAGGCTTCGGGTTCCAGGTTCTAGGTTTTAGGCGCAAGGTATTTGGCCCGAACGTCAGAACCTGGAACCTCAAAACCTAACCACCAGCACGCCGCCGGCGATGATGAGGACGACGCCGAGCACCTTGAGCAGGCCGACGTCCGGGGCGCCGCCGAAGACGCCGAGGGCGTCGAGGATCAGCCCGAAGACCAGCTGGGAGGCGATGACCAGGGAGAGGGCGCGGGCGACGCCGCCCTGGGCGGCTGCTATGGCAATGGCGCCCACTATCACGGCGCCGAGCATCCCGGAGCCCACGGCGTAGCCGATGGACCGTCCGGTGAAGTCTGGTTTCGCGATGTTGAGGGCGACGATGAGGGCCGTCATGCTCGTGGTGAGGCCGGAGATGGCGACGAGGACAGGGGCGCCGAGCGCGCGCTGGGCCACCGCCGTCAGGTTGGTCTGGACCGCAACGCACACGCCCGCGAGCACCGCGAGCAGGACCACCGCTCTCATGAACCTCCGAAAAAGTATCCGTGTGGGGCCCGGCCGACCCGGGACCGGCGGGATTATATCCTCCGCCGTCCTGGCCGTTTTCTCCCATACGGGATCGGGTACACGTCAAGGGGCTTTGTGGCCCTTGTTTGGCAAACGGACGGAGGAGAAAATCGTGGAAGAGATGCTCGGCGGCACCAGGATCAACTACCTCGGCCACTCGGCCTTCAGGTTCGTGACGGCCGGCGGGGAGCAGATCCTCATAGACCCGTTCCTTTCGCAGAACCCGACGACGCCGGACGAGCTGAAAGAGGCAGGCGACGTCCACACCATCCTGGTGACCCACGGCCACTTCGACCACCTCGGCGACACCGTCGCCATTGCGCAGGAGACCGGCGCGAACGTGGTCACCAACTTCGAGATCTTCGCCTACTTGCAGGGGCAGGGTGTCGAGAACGGGCAGCCGCTACAGAAGGGCGGCACGCTCGAGGTCGGCGGCATAAAGGTGACGGCCACCAACGCCTTCCACTCCTCGAGCATCCAGACCGAGGACGGGTCCCTGATCTACGGCGGCGAGCCCATGGGGTACGTGGTCGAGTTCGAGAGCGGGTTCCGCCTCTACCACGCGGGCGACACCTCGGTCTTCGGCGACATGCAGCTTATAGGCGAGCTCTACCACCCCGACCTTGCCTTGCTACCCATCGGCGACCGGCTGGTTATGGGCCCGTTCGAGGCAGCCCACGCCGCCCGCCTGCTCGGGGTCGAGCACGTGGTCCCGATCCACTACAGCCCGGACGTCCTCCCGTTCTTCACGGGCACCCCGGAGAAGCTCCGCGAGCACCTCGCCGAGATCGCCCCGAACGTCACGGTCCACGAGATGCAACCGGGCGACGATCTGTCGAGCTAGCTGGGAGGCCTTCGGCCTCAGCTTTCAGCTAATAGCTTTCAGCATCTGGCCCCGGCACTTGCGAGCCGGGGCTACAACGTCGCGGAGACGAGCACGAGCAGGACGGTCCTCGAAAGCTCCCCCGTCGCCCCGATAGAATCGCCGCCCACGCCGCCGAAGGCGCGGCCCGAGACCGTGAGGCCGAGGAGCGCGGTTAGGGGCACGCAGAGAACGACGGGTAGGGCTATGGCCCCGGCCGGCAGCAGGAAGGGGAGCGGGGCGAGCAGGGCTATACCGATGCCGGGGGTTCGGTTGGGACCCGAGAGCGCGGCGACGAAAGGGACGGACGAGGAGCCGGGCTCTGCGGGGCGGCCGAAGGCGAGCATTAGAAGCATGACCGAGCGGGCGGCGATCTCGGCCGCGAGCAGGGTCGAGGCTGCGAGCAGGGGCGACGAGTTCGCGATGGAGGCTAGCGCCGTCGCGGCGGGCGCGTAGACCAGGAAGATGGCCCCCAGGCCGCCGATGCCGACCCTGGCGTCCTTGAGGACCGCGCGGCGGCGCTCGGTGTCCCCACGGACCATGAGGGCGTCGCCGACGTCGAGGACGCCGTCGGCGTGGTGGAAGCCGGCTGCGAGGAGCGCGCCGCCGAGCGCCAGCACGGCGGCGACGGAGGCCGGAAGGAAGTACGCGAGCAGGGCAAGCAAAGCGCCGATCAGGCCCGTGAAGAGGCCGACCAGCGGGAGCAGGTAGACCGCGCGGGCGGCGGCGTCCAGGGAGGCTGTCCGCACGGGGAGGACGGTGAAGAAGGAGAGCAGGGCACGCAATTACTTGATCCTGACCCCGATCCCGGCGACGCATAGCTGGACCTCTTCGGCCGCCGCGGCGGCCCGCTGGTTCGCGACCCCTAGTACGTCCCGGAAGGCCCGGCCCTCAGGGCTCTCTGGCACGACGCCAAAACCCACCTCGTCGCTCACGAGCACGAACGGCGTCTGGTGCGTCGAGACCTCGCCCAGAAAACGCCCGAAGCCCGCGAGCGTCTCCTCCTCCCCGAAGGCGCAGAGCCGCGCCGAGACCCACAGCGTCAGCGAGTCCAGGAGCACGGCGTCCCAGCTTTCGGCCTTCTCGGGCAACCACTCGAGATCTCCCGCGTCAACCGTGCCCCACGCCGCCGGTCGTCGCTCCCGGTGCAGGCGCACCCGGCGCCCCAGCTCCGGGTCGGAGCCCGGCAGCGCCGTGGCCACGTAGAGAACGCGCCCGCCCAAAGAGCCGGCCATGCGCTCGGCGTAGAGGCTCTTGCCGCTTCGCGCACCGCCGAGTATGAGCGCTCTGACGCCTACAACGCCTCCCTTATGGCCCCCACCAGGGCCGCGTTCTCTTCCCCGGCGCGCACGGCCACGCGGAAGAAAGCCGATCCGAGGCCCGCGAACGGCGCGCAACCACGCACCAGCACTCCTCTCTTGGCGAGCCGTCCCGTCAGGCCCTCGGGCCCCCGGACGAGCAGAAAGTTCGCCGCGCCGGGAGAGACGGCCAGGCCCGGCAGCGCGGCGAGGGCCCCGGAGAGCTCCCCCCGCAGGCGGGCTACCTCCAGGATGGACCTCTCGGCGAAGCCCGAATCCCGGGCGGCGGCGGTTCCGGCGGCGGCGGCGACCGCGTTGACCGGCCAGGAGGGCTGAAGCGCCCGCGCCCTTGCCGCGTCGGGGAGGACCAGGCACCCAAGCCTCAGCCCCGGGATGGCGAAAAACTTGGTGAAGGACCTCGCGACGAACAGGTGGTCGTCCACGGCGTCCGCAACGGAGGCTTCCGGCACGAAGTCCACGAACGCCTCGTCCACGACGAGCACGGCCCCGGCGTCCCGGACGCGGGCGGAGATCTCCAGAACCTCCCGCCGCCAGATCACCCCGCCGGTCGGGTTGTTTGGGTTGCAGAGAAAGACGACCGCCACCCCTTCGAGGTCGGCGGTCGCCCCGGGGTCGATCCCGAAGCCGTCCTCCGGGCGGCGGGCCACGCGGCGCACGGGCGAGAGGCCCGCGGCCTCCGCGGCGGGCGCGTACTCGCTGAAGGTGGGCTCCAGGATCAGGCCCATGCCGCTCCGCCCGGCAGCGCGGGCGGCCAGGAAGAGGGCTTCGGCGCCGCCGTTGGTAGGCACCACCGTCTCAGGGTCAACCCCGACGTACGCGCCGAGTGCTTCGCGCAGCGCGTGGTAGGTCATGTCCGGGTACGTCCCCGTCTCCTCGGCCAGGGCGCGCCTGGCCGCCTCGAGGGCCGCAGGCGGGGCACCGAGCGGGTTTATGTTCTGGCTGAAGTCCAGGAAGGCCGCCTCGGGGACGCCTAGCATGCGCGCCGCGGCCCCGCCGTGCGCCCCGTGGTGGCGGGTGCCGGGGTGCTCCGCCCACCCCTCAGCCACGCCGCGCGTCCTCCAGCAGCAGGGCCGCGAGCGCGAGCACGACGCAGGCCCGGCGCATCAGCGCGACGGCCCGGCCGAGGTCGTCCGCGGTCGGGGGCCGGCCGTCCCCCAGGAGCGGCCCGGGCCGCTCGACGCCGCCGTAGCGGTTGGTGCCGCCGAGCCTCACGCCCAGGGCGCCTGCGAAAGCGGCCTCGGCGTACCCGGCGTTGGGGCTGGCCGTGAGCGGGCCGTAGCGGAGGGCCGTCGAGACAACCCCACCGGGGTGCCGTGAGGAGGCCGCGACCGCCAGCACCGTGAGGCGGGCCGGCAAGAGGTTCGCGAGGTCGTCCAGCCGGGCGCCGGCCCGGCCCAGGTCCCCGTGGCGAGGGTTCCTGTACCCGATCATGGAGTCTACGGTGTTTATCGCCTTGTAGGCGAGCGCGCCAGGGGCGCCGAACAGCAACCCGTAGAACATCGGGCCCACCACGCCGTCGCTGGTGTTCTCAGCGACGGACTCCACGGCCGCCCGGCAAACCTCGGTCTCGGGGAGGTCCGCCGTGTCCCGCCCCACGAACTCCCCTACCCTCGAACGCGCCCCATCGAGCCTTCCGCCGGCCAGCTCGGACCGCACGCCCTGGGCTGCCGCGCCGAGGCCCCGCATGGAGAGGGTGGTCGAGAGCAGGGCTGCCTCCAGGGCCGGACGGGCGCGGTGGGGTGCAGCGCGCAGCAGCGAGCGGCAGGCGAGGAAGGCGGCGGCCGGAAGGACGGCCGCGAGCAGGAAGCCCGCGACGCGGCGGCGGCTGGCCGTCGTGAGCTCGAGTGCGGGACCCTCGCAGGACGAGATCGCGCGCCCCATCCAGACGGTCGGGTGGAGTCCTTCGGGTGGTTCCCCAAGAAGGGCGTCAAGGGTGAGGGCCGCCGCGACGACGGCAGCGTTGTCGGCCGTCATCCGCCCTCTGGCGCACCGTCGGGCCCGCGCTTGCGGCGACCGCGAAGCAGGCCCACGATGGCGCCCGCCGTCCCGAGAAAGATGGCCCTGAGCACGAAGTTAGCCACGGAGCGGCCGAGGTCCCTGGGCGCGGGCGGGCCGAAGGACTCTTCCACCTCAGAGACGCTGGCCGGGGGCGGGACGTCGTTCACCTTCTCGGGGGACTGTCCCTCCTCGCGGCGGCGGTCCTGGATCTCATCCCGCACCCCGTTGACGTAGCCGACCACCTTGGGCGCTGCCTCCTCGGCGTAGGAGCGCATGTCGCCGGCGAGCACCGTCGCCTGCAGGAGCGTCGTCGTGAGCAAGACCGTCCCGACGACGAACGCCACCACGGTCGCGGCCAGGGCGCCGTCCCGCAGCAGCAGGGAGGCGTAGGTGGCCTCGGGGTCGGGCCTCGTTGGCCGCATCCTTATCGCGGCGAGTATGGCGAGGAACAGGAAGGCCGCCAACGAGAGGCGCGTGCGGTACGAGCCGACCACGGCCAGCACCCAGCCCGGCGTCGAGGATGGGTCGAGGAAGAGAAAGTACAGCTCCGCCACGAGGGCGACGACCCCCGCCAGCATGCCGTAAAACAATCCTGTTCTGATCGGTCCCAAGACGCTCCTCGGTAGGCCCCACGCAGGCTTTCAGAATACAACATACTCGGGTGGGCACGGTGTGATCCCTGCCGCTCCGGGTTACGGCTTGTCCGCCTTCCGGCGCCCCCTCAGCAGGAGGAAGATGCCCGCGAGGACCACGGCGGCGCCGACGAGCGTCGCGGCACCGGGCCGCTCGGAGAGGATCAGCCAGGCAAGCACCGCGGCGACCACGGGCTCCGCGAGGACGGTGCCCGAGATTACCGAGGCCTCGACGTAGCGCAGTGCCCAGTTGAAGACCGTGTGGCCCATGATCTGGGGCCCGACGGTTATTGCCAGCAGCCAGAACCACGTCTCCCACCCGTAGCCCCAGACCCGGTCGCCCGAGAGGAGCGCCACGGGCAGCAGGGCCGCTGCGGCGGCGGCGTAGAGCACTATCGAGTAAGGCAGGGCGCCCACGGGCTCGGCGGCCGAGCGCTGGGAGCGCCCTATGAGCACGTAGACCGTGAACGTCAGCGCGCCCAGGATCGCGAGCACGTTCCCGAACACCGCCGCCGACCCCGCCGAGCCGTCCTGCGCGATAACGACCGTCCCGGCCAGGGCGACGAGGATGCCCGCGAACGAGAGGGGCGACGTCTTCTCCCCGAAGGCAAGGTACGCGAGGATAGCGACGAAGACCGGCGTGTTGCTGACCAGCACGACGCTCGCGGCGACGCTCGTGTAGTCGAGGGAAGAGATCCAGAACCCGAAGTGCGCCCCGAGGGCGACCCCCGAGGCGATCCCGACGTACAAGGCCCTCCCCTTCGGGAACGCGTCCCCCTTCAGGAGCGCGGGCGGGAGCAACAACGCCACACCGAGGGCGCAACGCCAGAACGCGACCGCCAGCGCCGGGGCGTCCGCGAGACGTATCATGATGGCCGCGGCCGAGACGGCGACGACCCCAACGGCTACCGCGGGGAGCGCGCCCCTACCCCGTGCCTCACCCTGTACCAGACCAACGCCCCGCTTTCGCGCAGAAACTGCCCCCGGCGCAGCCAGGGAACCCGCCACATCGGGCTACTATACACGGGCTCCGCCCTCGTGATGAGCCCGGTCTTACGGAACGCCGCAACCGTCCGGACGCAGTGCAGCGGGTCGGTCACGGCGAGCACCTCGGCGACCCCCTCCCCCGCCAGGAGCGGCGCCACGAGCCGCGCGGAGTCCCAGGTGCTCTCGGCCTCGTCCTCCAGCCGGATGGCCTCCCCTGGGACCCCCTCTCTGCGCAGGATGCGCGCCATCACCTCGGCCTCGCTCGGCGGGTGCTTTCCGACGCCGCCGGTGACCAGGATCCGGTCGACCAGCCCGGCCGCGTGCAGCCGCGCCGCGTGCCGCACCCTCGCCTCGAGCGTGCGGCTCGGCCTCCCCCCCGGCAGGACCTGCGTCCCGAGCACCACCGCGTACCTGGGTCGGTTCTCGTCGGCGTCGGGCACCCGTTCGGCGCCGAGGTAGACC
>DATFPF010000054.1:0-6938 GCA_035264945.1 Rubrobacter sp. | reverse complement strand
CCCAGAGTTAGCCCTAGCCCGGCTTGCACGGGGACCCCGGCGCCCGGGCTCGGGAAACTACATCTCCGCGATCAGGAACGACAGCAGGAAGCCGGCGGCCGTGGCGAAGGCGACCCACGCGCCGCCTTCCTTGTAGGCGTCGGGCATCAGCGTATCGGCCAGCGAGGCGAGCACCGCGCCCCCGGCGAAGGAGAGCAGCACCGCGAGCGTCCCCTCCCCCGCCCCGGAGAGCGCGACGTTGCCGAGCACCACGGCGACGGCCAGCACGACGGCGGTGGCGCTCCACACGCCGATGGCGAAGCGCCTGGAGCGGCCCTGCTGGCGCATCCCCACCGCCCCGCCCAGGGCCTCGGGAAGGTTGGAGAAAAAGATGGCGACCAGCAGGGTCAGGGCCCCGGCCCCCGAGGTCTCGAGCAGCGAGACGCCCAAGGCCATGTTCTCCGGGACGCCGTCGAGCGTCACCCCGGCCAGCAAGGCGAAGGCCGAGACGCCGCCGCCCGCGCCTTCGATGTGGCGGTCGAGCAGCTCGTCTGCCGCCACGAACGTCGCGGCCCCAGCCAGCAGCCCGAGCGCGGAGAGCCACGCGCCGCCGCGTTCGAAGGACTCCTGGAAGAGGTCGAAGGAGAGGGCCGTGATCAAAGCACCGCTGGCGAAGGCCAGGGCCGAGGCGAGCACGAGCCGGGGCGGCGTCCAGTAGGCCCCCGCGACGGCGCCGACCACGAGGGCGCTGGAGGCCACCACGCCGAAGAGGAGGGCGCTCAGCACCGCTCCCCCGGCCTTCGCTTCTGCTGGCGGCCTTCCTCGCACAAGGGACTCGTCTCCTTCTCAAGGGGCGAAGAGTCGTCACGCCTTCTCGGACGTGCAGTATAGGCCCGTGCAAAGAGGGCCGCATCCTTCGTCGAGCCACTCATGCGAACCTCTTGGAGCCCCGAGGCCTGGTTACTACGGTGAAAGGGTTGGCCGCGAGCGCCGGCGTGTGGCATGCTTCTGAACATCAAAGGTGTCCGGTGATGCTTGTTCGGCGAGAGCTTCGCCCTAGCAGGAAAAGGTACGGCGTCGCCGCATGGGGGAACGGATGAACTTGCGCCACGAGATCGGCCGGGCCGGGATCGCCGCGCCGGACCGCGCCAGCCCGCGTTTCAAGGCCGACCCTTACCCGTTCTACGCGCGCCTGCGCGAAGAAGCCCCGGTGTGGAGCACGACGCTTCCCGACCGGCGGGCGGCTTGGTTGGTGACCCGCTACGAGGATGTGGCCGGTGCGCCGAAGGACGCCGCGTTCGCCAAGGACAGGCTCAACGCGATGGACCGGGAGCAGCGGGCCAAGACGCCGTGGGTACCGGGCTTCCTCAGGCCGCTCGGACGCAACACGCTCGACCCGGACGACCCGGACCACGTACGGCTGCGCTGGCCGCCGGGGGTTGTTCCTGTGCGGACTGGAGGGGCTGCCGCTTAACCTCTAGGACAGAACCCTCCGGGCGGCATCCCAGTCGGGGCTCTGGCCCACTCTGGCACACCTTGATAGTAAGGAGACAAGCGCGCCTCCTCAACATGTTGGTGTTCGCGGGATTCGCCCTATGCCCCGCGTGCGGGATGCCGTAGGCTGGGCACCGGTATGGGGCGGAACCTCACACAGCGGCACCGCGCCGGCCGGTCTTCCGGCAGGAGGGCATCGGCTTACAGGACGGCCTCCAGGAGACCGCGATCCGGACGAACGGCCCGCAGGCGAGCGATGGTGTCGACCGGGCGGAGAAGGAGGCGATCTCTGCTCTTTTACGTGTTGGTGGGCACCGTCGCCGCGCAGCTCGCCGCGGTCTTCGCGCATATGGCGGCGCTAATGGTGCTTTTTACGCTTACGGGACTGTTGCTTTGCGCCGTGGTCATTCAGGCTGAGGGCTAGCCTCCCCGGGTGGTCTCATTCCAGATCTCCTGCGGTCACTGCTTCGTGTGCGACCGGGGCCTGCAAACCCAGTGCGAGACCACCCAGGTTCGCGAGGAGGGCGTGGACGACATCATGCCGCTGCTCACCGACGGCGACCTACTCGGGGTCAAGGCCTTCCAGAAGAAACAGGACAACGCGGTGAAGGTCCTGCTCGCGCCCTGAGCCGACCGCGCGATGCCTCCACGGGCGACGACCACGGGGAACTTCGGTTCCCGCCGTGAGCGCTGGCGGGAGAGACCCCTAGCCTCAGACGAGGTGCGCGGCCCCGCTCCCTCGGGCCAGCGCCACCGTCTCGTCGTCAAGGGGGGCACGCCTCGCCTCGTAGCGGGCCTCCGCTTCGGCGGCGAAGGCCTCGAGGAACGCCTCGACGGGCTCCCCGTTTCCGGCGCGGCGGGCGCTGCCGACGCTGCCTGGGCGAAAGGGGAGCCCGAGGGCGCCGTAGACCTTCTTCAGCACGCGCGCGAGATCCTCCTCCCCCTCCACGATCACGATGCCGCCGACGCTCGTCGCCCGCTTCGTCACCCTCTGGGCGATGCCGCAGAGCTTCATGCCGCCATCCCACCCGCCGACGCGGACGCTGTGGTCGCCGGGGCAGAACTCGTCCCTGACCTCCCCCACCTCCGCCGCGAGCCCCAGGCGGGAGAACGCGCCGAGCACAAGCGCCGCCGCCTCGTCGTAGCGCTCGGGGATGCCGCGCCCGAACTCCTCCCCCGCCGGGCGGATGATGGAGAAGCCGAAGGTGCCCGCGTCGGCGGCGGTCGCGCCCCCGCCGGAGGACCGGACGAGGACGGGGTAGCCCTCGTCGTTCGCGGCGCGGACGGCGTCGGCGAAGCCCGGACGGAAGGTGTCTCTCCGGGTTACGCCGACGTGGCGGGTGGAGGGCATGATCGAGACGGTCGCCGGCCGCCGGCCCGCCGCTACCTGGTCGAAGATCGTCCCGACGTAGCCGTAGGCCGCCACCGCGTCCCCGAACCGGCCCGGCAGAAGTAGATCCAAAGCGTTCCCCTAGCCCCCGTGGTCGTCAGCCGGGCGCTTCTTGCCCCGGCGGGAGAGGCGGCGCGCGAGCTTGTAGAGGGCGATGCCCACGAACAGGATGCCCAGTACCGCGAGCATCACTGCGATGGGCGCGCTCTCGGCGAGGTCGTTCACCCAGCGTTCGGCGGCAAAGGCGAGGTCGGTGGCGCCGTTCGCGGCGTAGAAACCTTCCAGGGCAGACGTCCCCTGGAAAACTATAAACGCCGTGCCGAGCAGGACGAACATAACGCCCGAGACGAGGTTCGTGGAGTGGACGCCCACGCCGCCGGGGAGCGTGATCTCCCGCCCCCTCAGCCAGCGGCGGTTGCCAAGGTCGAGGCGGTCCCACAGGAAGGCCATCGCGAAGAGCGGGAGGGCCATGCCCGCAGCGTAGGTCGCGAGCAGGCCCGCGCCGTAGAGGGGCGAGCGCGAGGAGGCGGCGACGGTGAGGACGGCGCCCAGTATCGGGCCGGAGCAGAAGCCGGCGAAGCCGTAGACGGCGCCAAGGATGAAGGTCGCCAGCAGGGAGTCGCCCCGGGCGCCTCCGAAGCGGGCGGGGACCAGGGAGAAGCCGCGGCCCGAGATCTGCAAGATGCCAAGGCCGATGATGAGGAGGCCGGAGACCACAACAAGGGTGCCCCTGTGGCCGTAGACGAGGCGGCTGACGGCCGCGAGCCCCATCCCCAGAGGCACGAGCGTCACCGTGAGCCCGGCGTAGAAGACGGCGGTCCTCCACGCGAGCTCGAAGCGCGACTGGAAGGCGTAGGCGAAGAACGCCGGCAGCAGGAGCGCGCTGCACGGGCTCAACAGCGAGAGCAGCCCGCCCAGAAAAGAGGCCAGAAAGGTGACCTCAACCACCCTCGGCCTCCCTTTCGGCCTCCTCTATTGCCCGCTCGAACGTCTCCAACGGCTGCAGGCCGACGATGAGCCGGCCGTTTATATAGAACGTCGGCGTGCCGTTTATGCCGCGGTCCTGGCCCCCCCGGAAGTCCGCCTGCACCACGTCCTCGTAGCGGGCGTCCGCTAGGTCCCCTCTGAACCTCTCCGCGTCGAGGCCCGCCTTCTCGGCGAGCGCGGTGAGGCTCTCCTCGGTGTAGCCGCCGCTGTTGCCCGAGGACTGGTTGTCGTAGACGAGGTCATGGTACTCCCAGAACGCCCCCTGCGCCTGGGCGGCCCTGGCGGCCAGCGCGGCCTCCACGGACTCCTGGCCCTGGTAGGGGAAGTCCTTCCACTCCAGTCTCAGCGTCCCGTCCTTCACGTACTTTTCGTAGAGCTCCGGTTCCACCTCACGGGCGAACTTGCCGCAGAACGGTCACTGATAGTCCGAGTACTCGGTCATCACCACCGGCGCGTCCGCCGACCCGAGCGCCGGGGTGCCCAGCTTCGGGTCCTCTTTCCCGCCACCGTCACCCGAGGCCCGAGGCCGGTCGTCGGGGGCCGGTTGAGGAGGCCCGTCCCCCCCGGCCGATAGCAAGATCGCGGCGACGGCGAGGACCGCGATCAGGGGCACCCCCACGAAGAGGGGCCAGAACCGCCCGACGCCCGCGTTGTCTGTGCCTGACAGGATGCCTCCCTCCGTTGCCGGGTCCCCGCGGGGGCCCGTCTTTGTCGGATCCCAGAACCGTATTTGTACACCACGCCCGCGCGGAGGTCCGGGCGCGCCCCGACGTCAGGGGCCGAAGGCGGATACGTCGCCGTGCTACAATGCGCGCCGTTTGGGGCGGCGCGGCCCGCTCCGCCTTTTATCCGAAGGAGAATCCCTCTCATGGACCGACACGCGAAAGTGCTCATCACCGGCGGCGCCGGGTTCCTAGGCATCAACCTCGCCAGGCACCTGCTCTCCCGCGGCTACGAGGTAGCCTCACTCGACCTCGAACCCTTCGACTACCCCGAACGCGGGCGGGTGGAGGAGCTTACCGGCGACATCCGCGACAAGGCCTTCGTGGACCGCGCCGTGGAAGGCGCTGACTTCGTGGTGCACACGGCGGCGGCGCTGCCCCTCTACTCTGCCGAGGACATCTACACCACGGACGTCGAGGGCACCCGCAACGTGCTCGACGCTTCTTTACGCCACGGAGTGAAGCGCGTCGTCCACGTCTCCTCCACGGCGGTCTACGGGATACCGGACCACCACCCGCTCTACGAGACGGACAAGCTGGAGGGCGTCGGGCCCTACGGGCAGGCCAAGATCCAGGCCGAGATGGTCTGCCTGGAGTACCGCGCGAAGGGCCTTACGGTCCCCATCATCCGCCCCAAGTCCTTCGTCGGACCCGAACGGCTCGGGGTCTTCGCCCTGTTCTACGACTGGGCCCACACGGGGCACGACTTCCCCATGATCGGCTCGGGCAACAACCGCTACCAGCTTCTGGACGTCGAGGACCTCTGCGACGCCATCGCCCTCTGCCTCACGCTGCCGGAGGAGCAGGTAGACGACACCTTCAACATAGGAGCCGCGGAGTTCACCACGATGAAGGAGGACTACCAGGCCGTCCTCGACGAGGCCGGGCACGGCAAAAAGATAGTAGGCTTCCCCGCCGCCCCAGCCATAGTGGGCCTGCGCATCCTCGACCGCCTCGGCGTCTCCCCCCTCTACAAGTGGGTCTACGAGACGGCCTCCAAGGACTCCTTCGTCTCCATAGAGAAGGCGCAGAGGCAGCTTGGCTACGCGCCGAAGTTCTCGAACAAGGAGGCCCTCCTCAGGAACTTCCGCTGGTACCTCGACAACCTCAAGCAGTTCGAGAACGCCTCGGGCGTGTCCCACAGGGTCCCGTGGAAGCAGGGCGCCATAGGGCTGCTCAAGCGGTTTTTCTAGGCCGTCGGGGAAAATTAGTCCATTGGGGCCAAATTTCTTCCGGATTTGGCCCGTACAGGTGATCCGGGCAACAGAAGTGCAGCGTATGATAGTCAGGCGGGCCGGGATAGCTGCGATATTTATCGCTCTTCAGCTGCTTTCACGTCAATGAAGCACCGGCCCGCACCTCTTACGACCAGCCCTCTTTCCTACCGGTTACACGCCTTCGTCCGCCGAACTTCTGGCGGCGCGCCTGAGGATCATCCTGACCACCATCCGGCCGAGCCTGTAGAGCAGGTACGAGATCCCGAGCATCTGCAGCCCGAGGATCAGCATCTGCGCGACAGAGAGGGCCGCTCCTACGGGATCCCCGTGATCTAGCGCCAGCGAGAACTGCGCGGCCTGGATGTTCAGCGAGTCCCAGGCGATCTCCGTTGTTACGGGAAGTCTCCTTATAAGGTTGAACAGAAGCAGGGCGAGCACGGGGACCGTAACGAGCACGTACGTGGCGAAGACGACCTTCACCCAGGGTTTGAGGTCAGGCAGCCTCGTGCCCTCCCATCTTGGCAGGGGCAGCACGCTCCTCAAGAACGCCCCCATCTGCGAGAAGAAGTCCGGTATGCCCGTCAGGTCGGCGAGCGCCCAGTAACCGTCGAAGCGGACGAACGGCATGCACTGGTAGACCATGTCCAGGTTTATTAGCAGCACGGCCACCAGCAACCACTCCCAACCCGTTAGCAGGGAGAGGTACATGAGGCCGACGCCGAAGATCAGGTGGAAGTAGAAGCCGCCGAGATCGGTACGCACCCTTGCCCACCGGCCGAGCCGGTAGCTGTCGGTGGTGTCGGTGTAGAGCGCCGGGTAGACGAGGTAGAGGCCGAAACCCATACCCCTCGCCCGTCCCCCCCCGTAACGCAACGCGGCGGCGTGGCCGAACTCGTGGAAGATGCCGGAGACGAACATGACCCCCACGAGCGCGAGCAGGAGGCCCGGCGCGTACAGCACCTCCCGCACGGCGTCCCCGAGGCCGTGGGCGAAGTACAGCCACCCGTGGGCCAGGACCACGGCCACGAGAATCGGCACGAGGAGGACCGGGGCGAACAGGATCTGGAACACCCTCGCGATCCGGTCGGTCCCGTCGGGCCCGAGTACCGTCGTGCGCCCGTTCATCCTGAGCGGCGAGGCGTCCTGCCG
>DATFPF010000053.1:0-23200 GCA_035264945.1 Rubrobacter sp. | reverse complement strand
CGACGAGGTTGAAGAGTATGGGGTTCTGGATGCTGCCGCCTAGCAAAGAGCCGAGCCCCTTGGTCCCGAGGACGGGAGCGAGGAGGAAGAGCCCGAAGCCGAGCACGAGCGCAAAGGCGAGCGTGCCGGCTATCTCCTTTTTGGAGAGCTCCTGCTCCTCGCCGAGCGCGATGTTCGTGGAGAGGGTCAGCGCCTTCATGCCCAGCCACAGGGTCTCTCCCAAGGAGAGGGCGCCCCGGATTATGGGGAGGCGGAAGAGCTTGCTCCTGCGGGTGATCGAACGGAACCGCTCGGCCCGCAGGTCCATATCCCCCGACGGCGTGCGGACGGCCATCCCCCAGAAGTTGGGGGAGCGCATCAGCACGCCCTCCATTATGGCCTGTCCGCCGACCCTCAAGCGGGGTCCCCTACTTCCGGTTCTGGCGGGCCTGGCGGCGGTTCTCGAAGCGCTGCACCCGGCCGCCGGTGTCCACTATGCGCTGCTTGCCCGTGTAGAACGGGTGGCTCGCGCTGGAGATGTCCAGCTCCACCAGCGGGTACTCGTTGCCGTCCTCCCAAGTGATCGTGCGGCCCGTCTCTATGGTCGAGCGGCTCAGGATGGCGAAGTCCGCGCTGTTGTCCCTGAAAACGACCGGCCTGTACTCGGGATGTATGCCCTTCTTCATAACGACTTCCTTCTCTCTGTTCTCGAAGCCCTACAGTTTAACCACGAAAAGGGGGAAGGTCCGAAATAGCGGACCTTCCCCAAGGAATCCCTAGCCGCGGACGCGCTGTATCTCGCGCAGGAACTCGGCGTTGGAGCGGGTCTCCTTGAGCTTCTGGATCAAAAGCTCTATCTTCTGCGCGCCGTCGAGCGCGTTCAAGATGCCACGCACCTGCCAGACCCGCTGGGCCTCGGCCGGCTCCATGAGCAGCTCCTCCTTGCGCGTCGAGGAGTCCTCGATGTTGATGGCGGGGTAGATCCTGCGGTTCGCGAGCTTGCGCTCGAGGTGGATCTCCATGTTCCCCGTGCCCTTGAACTCCTCGTAGATTACCTCGTCCATCCGGCTCCCTGTCTCGACGAGCGCGCTGGCGAGGATCGTGAGCGACCCGCCGTCCTCGATGTTCCTCGCGGCCCCGAAGAACCGCTTGGGCGGGTAGAGCGCGGCTGAGTCCACACCACCGGAGAGGATTCGCCCGCTCGCCGGCGCCGCCAGGTTGTACGCCCTCGCGAGGCGGGTGATGGAGTCCAAGATCACGACGACGTCCTCGCCCTCCTCGACCAGACGCCTGACCCGCTCCAAAAGAAGCTCAGCCACTGCTATGTGGTTGTCAGCGGGCTGGTCGAAGGTGGAGGCGACGACCGTTGCCTCCTGGACGCTGCGTTGCCAGTCCGTGACCTCCTCGGGCCGCTCGTCGGCGAGCAGCACGAAGAGCTTGGATTCGGGGTAGTTCGCGGCTATGGACTGGGCGATCTGCTTGAGGATCGTCGTCTTGCCGGCCTTCGGCGGGGAGACGATAAGGCCGCGCTGGCCCTTGCCTATCGGGGTGATGAGGTCCATGACGCGGGGGGCGATGTCGTTGGGCTTCCACTCAAGGCGCAGGCGATCCTGCGGGAAGAGCGGGGTGAGATCGTCGAAGTTCTGGCGCCAGCGGCCCTTCTGGGGCTCCTCGCCGTTGACGGTCTCGATCCGGACCATCGCCGGGTACTTCTCGCCCTCGCGCGCAGGCCGGATCTGGCCGACGACGTGGTCGCCGCGCCTGAGGTTGAAGCGCTTGATCTGGCTGGTCGAGACGTACACGTCCCCACGGCTCTGGCTGTACCCGCCGGTCCTCAGGAACCCGAACCCGTCTGGCAGCACGTCGAGGATGCCGCTCTGGACGGTCTCCTCCCCGCCGCGCCTGTCCTGCTGACCACCCCCGCGGTCCTGCTGCTGCTTGCCGTCCTGCTTCCGGCGCTCGTCGCGGCGGTCGTCGCGGCGCTCGTCACGTCTGCCTTCCTGGCGCTGCGGACGGCGCCCTTCCGGCGCGGGGGCCTCCCGGGCGGCGCCGTCGGCCTCTTCGGCCGGGGCTGGCGCCGTCTGGGGCTCGGCCAGGGTCGCCGTGGCGGCGCTACCGTTGCCGGCCGGCGCCTCCGCGGGGGCGCCGTTCGTGGGCTCGGCGGTCGTGGGCTCGGCGGTCGTCTGGCCCGCCTGCTCGGTGGCGACCTGGTAGATCATCTCCGCGAGCTCAGGCTTGCGGTACTTACGGTACTGCTTGATGCCGAGCTGCGAGGCGATCTGGTGCAGGTCGCTCAGGCGCTTGCGTTCGAGGGTTGCTTTTTCGGTCATGCTGATGCTCCACCCTTCTTGTTTTGCGATAGGGGTACGGCTTTTTCGATGTCTGTTCTAAGGGTTCTCAAAGCTGGAAGCCCTTGCGCCCGGCTTCGGGCTCCAGGGCGTGGATGGTGTCCATAAATCTTACCACACGGGGCTCCGTGGACATCACGACGGTGTGGGTCCTGGCGCCGCCCCGGAAGTACCTCACGCCGCTCAGGGGCTCGCCGGGCGTTATACCGGTGGCGGCGAAGACGACGTCGTCGGCCCGGATCAGGTCGTCCAGCGTAAGCTTCTTCTCCGGGTCGTCGAAACCGTACTCCTTCAGCTTCTCGACCTGCGAGCGCTGCGTCGGCCACATCCTGGCCTGCATCTCGCCGCCCAGGCACTTGATGACGGCCGCCGCAAGTATTCCCTCGGGCGCCCCGCCGATGCCGACGATGGCGTGGACCTCGGCCCCGCGCATACCGACGGCGATGGCCGGGGTAAGGTCGCCCTCAGGACGGATCTGGATCCTCGCGCCGGTCTCCCGGATCTCCTGGATAAGGTTCTCGTGCCGCTCGCGGTCGAGCACCGCGACGGTGATCTCCTCGGTCCGCCGCCCGATTGCCTTGGCTATAGCCCTGACGTTCTCCCCGACGGGCGCGTCTATGTCGATGGTGCCCCTCGCCCCGGGGCCGACGATGAGCTTGCTCATGTACATGTCCGGCGTCCTCAGGATCGAGCCCCGCGGCGCCGCCGCGACCGCGGCGATGGAACCTTCCTGGCCCCGGATCAGGGACTGCAAGCCCTCCACGGGCTCGACCGCAAGGTCCACCTTGGGCTCGCCCGAGCCGAGCACGTCTCCCACGTGGAGAGCCCCGGGCCCGCTCTTGGGGGCCCGGACCCGACCCCTCTCGTCCAGGCGTTCTTCGCGCAGCGTCGCGACCTTGCCCTCGGTCGAGACGTTCTCAAGGCCCTCGTTGAAGGTGCCCGTCGCAAGCGTGTAGGCCCGCTCCGGGTCCCCGGAGCCTTCGAGGCGCGCGGCCTGCAGCGCCACCATCTCCGTTACGGCCGCGTACTCGACGGCAACCGATGCTATGGACCCCGGGCGGGGATCGACCGCGCTAATAGGCTCTCACCAGACCTCCCGTGCCGGCCAGAGGGTGTCCCGTTGTCTACGGGCGCCTTTGATGGCAGGATGTGCTTGGAAACGTCGCGGAGCGGCCCCTTACCTCCAGGTGATCGGAACCGACGTGTCGGACACGCAAAGTATACACGGTCCCTCGGACTTCGACCACCGCCTCACCCGAAAGCCACGGCGCGGCGCGCGAGCGCGAGCAGCTCCGCGTCGAGCCCATCGCCGACGGGATCGTTGTCGCAGTAGAGGACGGGCCTACCCTCCTCCGACCCGCGCCGGGTCACCACGTCCACGGCGGCGGCCTTGATCTCCGTCAGGTAGGCCTCGACGGGCGGCATCCCGTCAAGGTCCTCCTCGAGGCGCCTCCTGTCAGACAGGTTGCCGGTGGCCGCAACCACCTCGCACCCGTAGCCTTCCTCCAGGTGGCGCGCGAGCTTGCCGAGCACGGCCCCAGGCGCCGTCGAGACGTAGGCCACCCTCTTCCCCGAGACGTCGCCCACGGGCCTTGGCCGGAAGACCGCGGGCACCACGGGGAGATCCGGCCGTATCTCGCGTATCCGCCGGACGAGGTCCCGCACCTTCGCGTGGTCGGCCATCGGCTCCTCGCTCATCGTAAGGAGGACGAGGTCGGAGATCATTACCCGGTAAGCCCCGAGGTACCCGACCACGTACTCCGGGTCCTGGTGCGCCCCGGCGACGAGGACGCGCGCGTCCACCCGAACCGGCGGCATCGCCGCCCCCGAGCCGTCGAAGAGCGTAACGCCCGTGTCGAGCCCGTTGGCGATCTCCGCGCCTTCGAGCACGTTCGAGACGAACGGCTCCCCCGCGAGCCCGCCGCCGCACCTTCTGCACCCGACGGTCGTAACCCGGCTCAGGGCAGCCGTCTCGTAGTAGTCGCTCGCCGCATGCGCCCCGCGCTCCAGGGCCTCCAGCAGGTACCCGCTCCCGACCTCGAGCTTGTGGCCCTCGATCACCTCGGGGCGCGGGGGGCCCCCGCGCCCCATCGAGACGACCCCAGGGTCGAACCCCTCCCGCGCGAGCAGCCGCGCCAGGTACCCGCAGACGGCCGTCTTGCCCACCCGCTTGCCCGTCCCGATGACGGCCAGGGACGGCTTCTTCGAGACGTCGCGCAGGTCCGGGGGCCTCATCTCGAAGTCGCTGCCGACGTACCTGGCGCCCGCCGCGAGCGCGTGGGAGGCTATCCGCATCCTCTCCCGGTAGCCGACCACGGGCTCATCCGAGAGGTCAACCACGACGTCGACCTCGTGCTCGGAGAGGGCGAGGGCTACCGCGGCGACGGGGTCGTCGCCGTGCACGAGCGGCAGGCCGTAGTCCGTGCCCTCCTTGAGCTTCTCCGTCCCCCCGAGAAACGCCGCTGCGACACCCGTCGCGTCCATAGACTCCGCGACGCTTCGCATCGCGTCGAGGACGACGGGCGGGTAGTGCTCGCCGTCAATGAGGAAGAGCGCCCGCAAGGAAGAGGGGTACCGGGCTACTCGCCGCCGAGCGCGACCCCGGGGTCCAGGCCGACCTCCGAATCGATCCTGTCCTCGTAGCGCACGTACTCGTGGGTGGTCGAGTCGAAGTCCACGGTCAGCTCCCGCTGCTTGAACGGGTACTTGCGGAAGACCTTCACCCGGCCGTTCTCGATCTCGATGATGTTGTAGCAGGGCCGCGTGTTGCCCCGCAGCCGCGTCGTCGAGGCCGTCCCCGCGTTCACTATAAAGAAGTCCTCGAGCTTCCAGGAGTACGGGACGTGCTTGTGGCCCGAGAGGACGAGGTCCACCCCCACCTCGTCGAGCAGCTCCAGAACGTCGCCAGCGTCGAAGATGATGTTCCGTTCCCGGCCCGTGCCCGGGATGGGGATAAGGTGGTGGTGGATCACAAATATCTTCAGCTTCTCCCCGGCGTTCGCGAACGACTCGTGGATAAACCCGTAGTGCTCCCGCCCCACCCTGCCGTCGTTGAGGTCGGGCTCGGAAGAATCTATGCCGACCATCACGGCGTCCTCGAACTCTATGCACGAGTAGCGCTCCCCGAAGAGCCGCTCGAAGTGGACGTACCCGACGTTGCGCGAGTCGTGGTTGCCGGGGATGACCATGACGTTGGGGCAGTCGAAGCGCCGCACGTACTCTGCGGCCGTCTCGAACTCCTGGCGGTAGCCCGCGTTCGTCAGGTCCCCAGAGACAACCACGGCCGCCGGCTCGAGGTCGTTTATCTCAAGGATCGACCGCTCCAGGAGGTCAGGGATAAAGTACGGGCTTCCGCAGTGGATGTCGCTGATCTGGCAGATCGTCAACCGGCCGCCCGTGGTCATGTTCTCCCCATCGTTTGCCAACCCTGAAAAGTATACAGCTATCGGCTTTCGGCCGTCAGCTACATCTTCTCCGGGGCCGCGACGCCGACGAGGTCGAGGCCGGTGCGGAGCACCACTTTGGTCGCCGCGCACAGGGCGAGCCTGCGGGCGCGCAGGTGCGGCTCGTCCACGAGGACGCGGCGCACCGTGTAGAACTGGTGGAATCGGTTGGCGAGGGTCTCCAGGTACGTCGGCATGGGGTGCGCCTCGCGCCGGTCCGCGGCGTTCTGGATCACCCTCGGAAAGTCCAGCAACTCGAGGACGAGCTGGCGCTCCTCGGGGGCCAACTCCCCCGTTGGGATATCTCCGATCTCCTCCTGCCGAATTCCGGCCCGCTCGAAGATGCTCGCTATGCGGGCGTGGGCGTACTGCACGTAGAAGACTGGGTTCTCGTCTGACTGCTTCACGGCCAGCTCGAGGTCGAAGTTGATCTCGCTCCTGTGCGAAGACCGCACGTAGAAGTACCGCGCCACGTCCTCCCCCACCTCGTCGAGCAGCTCGTCTAGCGTCACGACGTTGCCCGCGCGGCGGCTGAACTTGACCTGCTCCCCCTCGCGCACGAGCTTGACGAGCCGAACGAGCTCCACCTCGTAGAAGTCTTCGGGCAGGCCGAGGGCCAAGAGCCCGGCCCGGATGCGCGGCGGGTAGCCGGCGTGGTCCGCCCCGAGCACGTCCACCGCCGTGGCGAAGCCGCGCTCGTATTTGTTGCGGTGGTAGGCGACGTCGGGGGCCATGTACGTGTAGGAGCCGTCCCTCTTGCGAAGTACCCGGTCCTTGTCGTCGCCGAGCTTGGAGGAGTCGAGCCAGAGGGCGCCGTCGCTCTCGTAGACGTGGCCAGCCTTCTCGAGTTCGGAGATCGTGGCCTCTATCTCCCCGGACTCGTAGAGGCTCTTCTCGTTGAAATAGTTGTCGAACCGGACCCGCACCCTGGCGAGCGTCCGCTCGATGTCGTCCATGCACCAGCGGGTCGCGAACGCCCCTATCTCCGGGAGTGCCTTCTCCGCAGGCATATCGAGGAGGGCCGCGCCCCTCTCCTCCGAGAGCGAGCGGGCTATCTCAGCCACGTACTCGCCGGGGTAGAGAACCTCGGGGTCCGAGACCGGCCACTCCTTGCCGTGCATCTCCGCGTACCGGGCCGCCACGGACTCGCCGAGGACGCGGATCTGGTTCCCCCCGTCGTTGAAGTAGTACTCGCGGTAGACGGGCCTCCCGGCCGCCTCTAGCACCCTGGAGAGCGAGTCCCCGAAGGCCGCCTGCCTCCCGTGCCCGACGTGCATCGGCCCCGTCGGGTTGGCGCTCACGTACTCAAGCATGAAGGGCTTCCCCTCGGGCTCCCTGCGCCCGAAACGGCCCCCCGCCTCCAGCAGCGCCCCGACCCCCTCGCACAACGCCTCGTCCGAGAGCCAGAAGTTCACGAACCCAGGCCCGGCGACCCCGGCCTCCCGCAGGTAAGGCGCCTCCAGCGCCCAGACCAGGTTCTCGGCCACCTCCCTCGGGTTGCGCCTGAAGACCCTCGCGTTCGCCAGCGCCACGTTCGTCGCGAAGTCCCCGTGCTCCGGGTCGTTGGGCCGCTCGATGTGGACGTCCTCCAACTCCACACCGTAGGCCCTCCGGACCGCCTCCCTCACGTCGCCCGCCAGGCGTCCCTCGAAGCTCACCGGCCTTCCCCGAACCTGTCCATCCGCGCACGCATATAGGTAAATATAGCAGTTGAGTTTGGGCTACAGGCGTCAGGTTATAGGCTTCAGGCCCGCGATACGTCGCGTCGGTACGGGAGCGTGAGAGAGCGGGACGTATCGACAGAGCCTTCGCGCGAGAATGGCGTCTCGTGTCGCAGCAAGCGTTCGTACTGAAGCCTGATGCCTGAAGCCCCAAATCGCCCACTCACCAATGGTATTTCTCGCCCCGCTCGATCTTTACGGCCCGGTAGAGCTGCTCGAGGAGCACGACGCGGGCGAGAGCGTGTGGCAGCGTGATCTCCCCGAACGACCAAGCCTCGTCCGCCCGGCCCACCAACCCGGGCGAGAGGCCCAAGGGGCCGCCGATAAGAACCGTTACGTGGCTCTGGCCGGAGACGCCGAGGGAGACGAGCCGGCGCGCGAGGTCTTCGGAGGAGGCGCGCTTTCCCCTCTCCCGGTCCAGGGCGACGAGGTGGGAGCCGGTTGGGATTCGTTTCGAGATGCGTTCCTCCTCAGCGGAGAGGACCTCTCGCGGGGAGCGGCGGTTCATGTCTTCCTCGCCGACCTCGACGATCTCGACCGGGAAGTGGCGGCGGAGGCGTTTCGCGTAGTCGGCGCAGCCTTCCGCGGGCCAGCCTTTGAGCTTGCCGACGGCGACGATGGTGGCGCGTCGGATCACTCGATGCCGAAGAGCTGGCCGGCGGCGTCGCCCCGGGCGTCGCCGCGGGCGTAGCGGTAGACGTATTCGCGGGCTTCGGCCGGGGTCCCGACCTCGATCCAGGGCGTCGGGTGGTTCGCGATGGCCGCCCGTACCCGCACGCCCCCGTACCCCGCCTCCCGCAGCGCCCCCTGGACGGTGCCGCAGGCCCGGGCAGGGGAGTTGTTCGTCTTGGACATGTGGGCGAGGACGAGGTCCTTCAGGCCATGCGGGGCCAGCGAGGCGGCGGCCTGCGCGGCCTGTTTGTTTGAGAGGTGGCCGCGGGGGGAGGAGATCCTGCGCTTCAGCCGCGCTGAGTACGGGCCCCGTGCCAGCCACTCGGGGTCGTGGTTCGCCTCGAGAACGACCGCCTCGGCCCCCCGCATCCAATCCAGTACCCCGGGCCCCGCCTCCCCGAGGTCCGTGGCCATGGCCACGACGCGCCCGTCGCCGGAGATCCTGACGCCGTAGGTAGGGGAGTCGTGGGGTATCTCGAAGAAAGAGACCCCGAGCTCGCCGACCGCGAGCTCCTCCCCAGCCTCGGCCGTAGCGACGTCGGGCGGGACGTGCTTGGAGTCGGGCCGCACGCCCCCGGGGGCCACGAAGGGGATGCCGCAGTCTCTTGAGAGGGCTCTGGCGCCGCAGGTGTGGTCCGAGTGGTCGTGCGTGAGCAGGACGGCATCGACGTTGCCGAGGCTCCTGCCGACCCGGGCGAGCAGGTTCTCCAGCCGGCGGCGCGAGAGGCCCGCGTCCACGAGCAGGCCGGTCCCCCCGCATTCCACGTAGGTCGCGTTGCCCGAGCTACCGCTCGAAAGGACGCTTAGACGCAAGCCTGCTACCCGCTCTCCCTCTGGGACTCGACGTGAAAAATCTTAGCACGGCGGCGCGGTGGTTCAGGTCTGCCCTCGGACCAGCTCTCCCTGCACGATCAGGCGCTCGGAGTAGTCTGGCAGGGTGCAGGTCTGGAGCGTGATCAGGGACTTACCCTCGACCGCATTCATCACGTCGACGCTGTTGGGCCCCACGACCGTCCGCTTCGTCACCCTGTACAGGTACTCGCGGCCGGCGGCGTCCTGGAGCCGGATCTCATCCCCCTCCTGCAGGTCGTCGAGGCGGTAGAAGACGTAGTAAGAGGGTGTCCCCTGGAAGCCGATGCGGTGTCCCGCGATGAAAACGTTGGCCCCCTTCTGCCAGGGGTAGCCTGACGCCGGGATGTGCACGGTGCCCCCCCTGAGCTTCTCCTCGGAGACGGTGTCGAAGACGGGGATGTTCTGCACCCCTATCTTCGGGATGTCGATGGAGAGGGTTTTGTCCTCGGGCCCGCCAGGGTCGCGCCCGAAGTTGAACGGCTTGACCACGGGGATCGCGCCCGCGGAGGAGTCCGACGAGAGCAGCTTCGGCGCCTTCGGGTTGCCTTCGGAGTAGAAGTCCCTGTACTTCGGCACCTCGACGTCGCCGGCGCCGTCCGCCTCCACGCCCTCCGCAAGGGCGACCTTCGGGACGCCCACGTTGAAGGAGGCGCCCTCCGGCAACGCCGAGCCGTCCTCGTTGAAGACCTCCCACTTCCCGCGACCGTCGTCGTAGCGGACGTCCACGGCGTGGTCGTTGTAGACGCCATCCCCGCCGCCGGGGTTCCAGTCCTGGGTGACGGAGACCGCGGCGTCTGGCTTGCCGTTAACCAGGGGGTTGTCAAGATAGGTGCCTTTATCCGAGGCGTTCTCGGACGTAGACCTGTGAACGAACCGCTCGGGTTCCGCCGGGATGACCACCTGGAAGGTCGCCCCTTCTGGCACGGCGGCCCGGTCCTCGTTGAAGATGGCCCATTTCTGGGCCCCGGGTTCGAACCACACACCGACGTTGTGGTCGTACTCCCCACCGCCACCGCGGGCGTCGGTGGGCGCGGCGAAGACTACGGCATCCGGGTCGCCGTTGAGCTTGGGATCGTCCAGGTACGTGTAGTCTCCGCGGCTGTTTTCCTGCGTGGCCCGGTGTGCGAACGTCGAACCTTCCGCCGGCTTCGAGGCCGTAGTGCTGGTTGTTGCTTCGGGCTCGCGCTGTCCCCTGGCGGCCTTCTCTACCTGCTCGGGGCTCCCTACCGTGGCCTCTCTCTTCGGCTGCGAGGATGACTCCGACCGAACCGCAGAGGTGTCCTCGCGCGCGGCGGAGTCATCCCCGCCACCTGCTGGCATCTTCAGGCCGCAGGCCGGAGCGAGAAGCAGCACGAAGAGGAGCAGGGCGGCGATCGCCCTGCTCCCCCTAACGGAACGACGGTTCACGATGACCGCGTTCCCTTCCGGCCCTGGGTTAGACCCGGCCGAAGCTGTTCCTGTCGCGGTACGGCTCGCCGCCGGTCTCCATCAT
Organism: Rubrobacter sp.; assembly: GCA_035264945.1. Lineage (GTDB taxonomy): Bacteria > Actinomycetota > Rubrobacteria > Rubrobacterales > Rubrobacteraceae > Rubrobacter_D. Next base: position 12,693 of record DATFPF010000053.1, on the reverse strand, counting down.
GCCGCCCATTATGAACGGGGAGACTGCCGCGAGGACCTCGTCCATGGTGAGCGCGGCCGGGAAGGCCTCGATGGCGGCCGGAAGGCCGCTGATGAGGTTGTTGACGGCGACGACGTGCTCGCCCTCCACGCCGGCGATGCTGCCCGCGGCGGCGAGGATGTCGGGGCTCTCGATCAGCGGGGCGGCGCCAAGGTAGGCGCCGACACCGACGGGCTCGAAGGTCGCGGCAAGCTCCAGGATGGCGGCCTGCGTGTCGAACGAGCCCTCGGGGAAGACGAACTCGGGCTTGGCGACCGGGGTCGCGCCCGCGCCCTCAAGCAGGCCGATGATGGCATCGACGTGCTGGTTCTCGTGGTCGGCGATGGCCTCGACCACGGACAGGGCGTCGCCCGAAAGCACGCCGGCGTCGAGCGCCAGGCCGTAGAACTCGGCCTCGAGGTACTCGAGCGTGAGGGCGAAGTTCGCGATGTCCACGTCCCCGCCGCCGCCCGCGGAAGCGCTCGCCGACGCGCTAGCGGAAGCACTGGCGGAGGCGCTGGCGCTCGAATCCTGGGCGAACGCTTTGCTCGACAGGAGCATCGAGCCGCCGGCCGCACCGGCGCTGGCCGCCGCGAGGGTCTTGAAGAAGTCCCTCCGGCTCCGGGACCGCGACGCGAACTCCTCCGCGCCCGGCACGTCTACTTTATGCTTGTGCATCTTTAGCCTTCCTCCCTTAACCCGTGATCCCGAACGGCGCCACGGCGTCCTGAACGGCGCCAAGCGGCAGAGCCTCTTCAAAGGCGATGTCGTTCGGCGGCACAATCAGGTTCATGATGGCGATCGCGCAGCGGTGCTGGCACTCGGCGTTGTGGATGGAGATCGCGGCGGCCAGGATGTCCGGGCTCTCCAGCGCCGGGGCGGCACCCTGGTAGGCGCCGATGCCCACTGGCTCGAGCGTCGCCGCGTAGCCCAGGAACGTCGCCGCGTCTGCGGTGGCGTCCTCCGGGAAGGTGAACGCGGGCTCGGCCGGCACGTCCTCACCGAGGTCGCCTAGCGTCGCCGCGATGGCGTCAGCGTGGGCGAACTCGTGGTCCCTTATTACCGCTATCTGGTCCAGGAAGGTGTCCACGAACAGGCCCGAGTCGGCGCCTATCGCGTAGAAATTCCCCTCAAGAAGCTCCAGCTGGTACGCGAACTGCAAGATCGCCGCGTCGCCGAGCCCCTGGTACGTGGTGTACGGCGCGTCCTGAGCGTTGGCCCGGCTGGCGAGGCTGAAACCGCCGATGCCCATCGCGGACAGCGCGGCGCCCGTCCATGCGGCCGTCTTCAGGAAGTTCCGCCGCGTGGTCTCCCGGTCGAACGCGATCGGGCCGCGACTTTCTACTTCACTCATCTACCCTTCCCTTCTCTGTTGCCCACTACCGTAGCCATCTCATACATCTGCTTGCCGGCTACTAACCCCCAACTACGGAAGCCCCGAAACTCCAGATCACACGAATGCACCGATTTCGTGCGCATGCCGTGAATTTATGTGTCGAATTGTGTAGCGCGGCTAAAAAATTCGGTGCATTCGTGGGTGGCTGGTCGTGATCCAGCCGGGCGGCAGGGCCGTAGCCATCTTAGAATGTTATTCGTGACAAAGAACCGACAATACGCGGCGTTGGCTGATGAGGAGCTGATGTCGCTCATAGAGGGCGGCGACGCGGGGGCCTTCGCCGCCCTCTACGACCGTCACGGCCGCGCCGCCTACTCCTTGGCCCACCGCATGATGGGCGAGCGCCAGGCCGCCGAGGACCTCGCCCAGGACGCCTTCCTAAAGGTCTGGCGCTCGGCCTCGGGCTACCGCCCCGAGCGCGGCTCCGTGAGGACGTGGGTGCTCTCCATAGTCCACAACCGCGGCATCGACCAGCTGCGCTCGATGGCCAGCCGCAGGCGCACCCAGGACCGGGTGGAGCAGACGGCCCCGCGCTCGCAGCCGTCAGAGGCCTTCGCCGAGGCGTGGCGCAACCGCCAGCGCGAGCAGGTGAGGGTCGCCCTGGGCACGCTGCCGGCCGAGCAGCTCAAGATACTAGAGCTCGCCTACTTCTCCGGCTACACCCACGTTGAGATCTCGGACCTGCTGGGCCTGCCGCTCGGCACGGTAAAGGGTAGGATGCGCCTCGGCCTCAAGAAGATCAGGGAGTACTTCGATCAGGAGAACGTGGCGGTACCAAGATGAGCCCCATGGACGACAAGAGCTTCGATGACCTCAAGGAGGCCTACGCCCTCGGCGCGCTTCCGGACGACGAGCGCGCGACCGTGGAGGCCTACCTCGCCTTGCACCCGGAGCGCCAGGGCGAGATCGACGACCTGTCGGGGGTGGCTGGCCTGCTCGCCCTCGCCCCTCCGGAGCAAGACCCCCCCGAAGACCTGCGCCGCAGGCTGATGCAGGTCGTCGAGTCCGAGTCCACCAGCCCGGAGCCGGCCCGGCGTTCTACGTCTTCGTGGTTCGGCTGGCTGGGGGATTTCCGGAACGTGGCGCTTGGCGCCGCGGCCCTGCTCGTCGTCGGCCTCCTGTCGTGGAACGTCCTGCTGCTGGGGGACGTGCAGGACCTCCAAGGTGAGGTCGAACAGGCCCGTACCTCGGACCAGGCCAAGCAGCCGCGCGAGATCAAACTCGGCGGCGCATGGGCGGAGCAGGGCGCCAAAGCGGAGGTGACGGCCCTCAAGGACGACCGCGCCATCCTCATCGTCGAGGACATGCCTTCCGTGCCGGAAGACCGCACGGGCCAGGTCTGGGTCATCCGCGACGACAAGCCGGAGCCGAGCGGCCTGCTCGACCCCTCGGGGAACATGGCCGCGACCGCCATCACCACCCCGCTGAAAGACGCAGACGCGATAGCCGTCACCGTCGAGCCCGCGGGCGGCTCGGACGAGCCGACTTCGGACCCGGTCCTCGTTCAGGAACTCTAGTGTTTCCGGCGCTCCCCGCGCCCGGCCGGGTTTTATTTCCCGCGCCCCGGGGTAGTAAGAGTCCCAGGGAATAGAGAGTTGAAAGGAGCGCATATGTCGGTAGCCCGCGTCACGGAACTAAGCGCGACGTCAGAGACAAGCTTTGAGGATGCCATCCAACAAGCCATAAGCCGCGCCACCTCCACCCTTCGGGGTGTCGAGGGTGCCTGGATCAAAGACCAGAACGTGCTGATCGAGGACGGCAACATCATCGGCTACAAGGTGAACCTGGAGGTAACCTTCGTTCTGGAGGGCGGTTCCTAGGCTGAACGCAGAGAGCGAGATCCCCGCCCCGGCCTCACGGCCGGGGTTTTCTCTTGGCCTTCGGGTTGCTATTCGTCCGCCGGACGCGAGCTGGCGGTAGGCTCCGGTGGTGGACGGGTGGGAGATCATCGCGGCCGCTCCCCTGGCGGCCATCCTCGGCGCCTACCTTGGCCACCGGCTCGGCACACCCGCCGGCGCGTTCACGGGCGCGATGGTAGGGGTGGGGGTCTTGCTCGCCGTCCTTGGCTTCCCGGCGGTACGGACGCCGGCCCTTCTGGGCCAGTCGCTGCAGGTCATGGTCGGGGTGCTGGTAGGGTTCAGGATCTCGCGCGAATCGCTGGCTTCGGGGGTCAGGACGCTGTTTCCGGCGGCCGTCCTCGCGGGCCTCTTTCTGGCCACCGCCTTGGCCGCGGCCGCGATGGCTGTCGGCCTGGCCGGGGTCAGGCCGGTAACGGCGCTCTTCGCCGCAGCCCCCGGCGGCCTCACGGAGATGGCGACCATAGGGGCGAGCGTGGGGGCCGACGGCCCGGCGGTCGCCGCGGTCCACCTCTCGCGCCTGCTGCTTGTCATCTTCGCCGCGAACCTCTTTCTGGCCCGCTCGCGTCCCGACGAAAACGGGCGTCAGGGCACCGCCGAACCTCGGCCGCCGGGTCGCTCCCCCGGCGAAGACCGCGCGGTCCCGCGGCTCGCGCTTGTAGTCGGCGCGGGCGTCGCGGGGGGTGTGCTCGGCCTCGCCCTGACGCCGCTGCCGGCGGGCGGGGTCGTAGGGTCGCTTCTCGGGTCGGGCCTGGCGCGGCTCTGCGTCACGGGCGACGTGCCGGAGAAGGGGTTCAACCTGCTCGTCCAGGCCTCGGGGGGCGGAATCATCGGCCTCGGCCTCTCCGCCGAGTTCTTCGAAACCCTCCTCCAGCTTGCCGGTACAGCCGCCATCGTCAACGCCACCCAGATGCTGGCCTGGGCCGTGGCAGCCTTCGTGCTCGTCAAGGTCTTCCGCTTCGACTCTACGACGGCCACCTTCGCCGCCGCCCCGGGCGGCATGGGCACCCTGCTCTCCGTGACCGGCGAGACCGACGCTGACCTCGTCGCCGTCGCCTTCACCCACCTGTTCCGCCTCAGCGCAACCATCGTGGTGATCCCGCTACTGGCCTGAGCGCGGGAGGCGTCTGGCTCCCGCGCTGTCAGCTAAAAGCTAATAGCTATCAGCTTTGCGCTTATGGAGGCGAACGCGGGTACCACTACGAAGTTTGTGGACGGTAGCGAGGGCAGTTTGCGGCGGTTGACCTCGACCTCGCTAAGGATTCGGTCAAGGCGTGAGGCAAGCGTTTTACGGTCAGGGTCGGACCGGTTCGATCTTTGGAAGGCTGACGGCTGAAAGCTGACGGCTAATAGCTCTACTCGTACGCGAGCCAGTCAAGCACGACCGCAGCGGTCCAGGACTGATCGTCTGAACCAAGGGGTTCTCCGGTGAAGGGCTCGTAGTACTCGGCGAAGTGGCTCGCGGAGAACTCGCCGAGCGCGACGTTCCGCAGGGAAGAGGCCCTCTTGTGCTCCCCGGCGCGGAGGAGGGACCACCAGATCAACCACGCTATCACGGGCCACACGGGTCCCCGCCAGTAGCTGCGCGGGTGGAAGCGGGCCTCGTCTGGGCTCGCGGAGGGCGGCAGCGGTCGCCGCAGGCCACGGTGGCCGATGAAGCTACTGGAGTAGAGGGCCCCTATCATCTCCCCCAGGCGGGCCTCCCCGAGGCCGCCGGCAACCAGCGGCGCGAAGCCAGCCACCGTGCGCGCCCCGACCGGCTTTGCAGCACGCAGATCGTAGTCGAGGCAGAGCTTCGACCGGGCGTCCCGCCGCGCCTCCAGGCCCGCGCGCCCGAGGACCACCCTGGCCGATACCCCACCCAGCTCCTCCTCAGGCGCGCCGACGATCTCGCCTATGCGCAGCAGCGACTCGTTGGCGGCGACGAGGATGGCGCTGAAGAGGACGTCCTTGACCAGGAAGGGGTGGCCCTCGTAGACCCTCTCCTCGTCGCAGCGGGCGTCCTTGATCTTCTGCACCAGCCAGATGTACCTGGCGTACTCCTCGTCCGTGGGACGCTCCGCCGGGTCGTCAACGTGGCCGAGGTCCCTGCGGCTGTACGGCGGCATCTCCCCCACCTCGACGGCCGCCAGGGGCGCATCCCAGCGCGGCGAGTTGTCCGTGCCGCTCTCCCACGGGTGGTAGATGGTGACGAGGCCAGACCCTTCCGGGTCCCTGGCGGTCGCCAGGTAGCGGTGCCAGCGGAGGAGCTTAGGGTAGATCTCGCGCAGAAACGCCGCCGCCGCGTCCCTGTCCCGCCGGCGCGCGGTCTCGAAGACCTTCAGGGCGCCTATGGCGTGGGTCGGGGGCTGGCAGAGGGCGCTCGTGTAAGGCGGCGCGGGGGGCGCGTCGGGGAAGAGCCCCGCGCTTACCCAGTGCTCGGGCCCGGGGAAGTAGCTGTCGGGCGGGGCTTGTGGGTTGAAGACGATGTGCGGGATCTTGCCGTTCTTCCACTGGTAGCGGAAGAGCCCCCGAAGTTCATCGGCCGCGCGGTGGGTGTCCAGGTGGGCGAGGCCGATGGCGATAAACCCAGCATCCCAGCTCCACTGGTGCGGGTAGAGGCTCGGGGAAGCCCTCGTCCAACCCCCCATATCGTTGCGGCGCAGCACGTCCGCCGCGTCCTGGAAGGTCCCGGAAGAGATCGCGGCGTCCATCAAGCTACCCATGCTACCAGAAGGGGCGCCCCGGGGCGTCGGAACACGGCGGGACGGCTCTGCGGGGTGTATCTTCTGGGCATGATCCGGTACGGATACGCCGCCCAGAACCTGACGCTTCCTGCGACCACGAACCGCACGCTCAGGCTCGCGAGCCTCGCCGACGCGGAGAAGGTGCGCGCGCTAGTGTGGGAGAACCTGCTCGGCCTCGAGACCATCGTCCGCTGGAACGCCGGGCGCGGCATCCGCCTCTTCAGGATCGGGCAGGGTCTGGTCCCCTTCGCCTCCCACCCGGCCTTCCCCTACGACTGGGCCTCGGAGCACGGCGACGACCTGCGCGAGCTCGGCGCCCTCTCCCGCGCCCTGGGCGTCCGCCTGAGCATGCACCCCGGCCAGTTCATCAACCCCGGAAGCCCGGACCCCGATACGGCCCGCCGCAGCCTAGATGAGCTGCGCTACGCCGCCCGAGTCTTCGACCTCATGGGCAACGACGACGCCGTTGTCGTGCTGCACCTCGGCGGCGCCTACGACGACCGGCCCGCCGCCGTAGACCGCTTCTTGGAGGCCCTGCGGCCGGAAGAGGGCATCAGTCGCTACCTGGCGCTCGAGAACGACGAGCGCATCTGGACGGTGGAGGAGATCGTCGGCGCGGCCCGGGCACTTGGCGTACCCGCGATCCTGGACAACCTCCACCACGGCCTGAACCCTGGCGGCCTCTCGCTCGGCGAGGCGCTCGACCTGGCCCTGCCGACGTGGGAGAGGAGGGGGGCGAGGCCCAAGGTCCACCTCTCGAGCCAGGACCCGACGAAGCGTCCGGGCGCCCACGCCCACGCCATCGAGCCGGAGGACTGGGCCGCGTTTCTCGACGCCATCGGCGGGCGGGATACCGACGTGATGGTCGAGGCCAAGGGCAAGGAGCTGGCCCTCCCGCCGCTTGTGGCTGCCGTCGTCTAGGTTAGGAGTACGGATGCACAAGAACCCGGAACCGGAAGAGATCCGAGACCTCCTCTCGGGGGCCCGAACCGTCGCGGTCGTCGGCCTCTCCGACAGGCCGCACCGCACCAGCCACGCAATCGCGCGGGCGCTGCAGGGCTTCGGGTACAGGATCTTCCCCGTCAACCCGAACCTCGAAGGTCCGGTGCTCGGCGAGGAGCCGTACTCCCTGGTGCGGGAGATCCCCGAGGGTGTGGACATCGTCGACGTGTTCAGAAGGGGCGAGACGGTGATGCCCGTCGCCGAGGACGCCGTTGCCGCGGGTGCGAAAGCGCTCTGGATGCAGTCCGGCGTCGTGAACGAGCCGGCCGCCGCCTACGCGCGCGAGCACGGCCTCACGGTGGTGATGGACCGCTGCATCAAGGTGGACTACGCTTACTTGGTCGGAAACTAGGGAGGCGGCATGGCGAGGGTCTGTGTGTTCGACGTCAACGAAACCCTGCTTGACCTTGCGGCGCTGGACCCGCTCTTCGAGCGGGCCTTCGGCGATGCCGGCGTGCGGCGGGCATGGTTCCTTCAGGTTCTTCAGTCGGCCTTCTTGGCGACGATTACGGGCGCGTACTCGGACTTCGGCACCGTCGGCGGCGCCGCGCTGCAGATGACAGCAGAGCGCGAGGGTGTCCGCCTCTCGGAGGAGGACCGGCGGGACATCCTCGGCGGCATGCGCGAGCTGCCCCCGCACCCCGAGGTGCCTGCGGCTCTCGACCTCCTCCGCGACGCCGGCCTGAGGCTGGCCGCGCTCACGAACAACACCGCCGAGGTGGCCGAGGCGCAACTGGAGAACGCGGGGCTGTCCGACCGGTTCGAGGAGATCCTCTCCGCCGACACCGTGCGCCGCCTCAAGCCCGCGCCTGAGCCCTACCGCGCCGCAGCCGGGGCCCTCGGCGTCGAGACGTCGGGGGTGCGGCTGATCGCGGCCCACGCCTGGGACGTGGCCGGCGCCCTGCGGGCGGGGTGCGCCGCGGCCTTCGTGGCCCGTCCCGGGATGGTCCTCGACCCACTGGTAGAGCCCCCGGATGTCGTCGGGGCCGACCTCTCCGAGGTCGCCGCTTCGATCATCGCCGCCGAGGCGTAGAACAGGGGGGGCCTCGCCCCTTGGATGCCGCCGACAACCTCTCCGTCCGGGTGTTCGTCTACGGGACGCTCAAACGCGGCGGGCGCTACCACGCCTACTGCAGGGGAGGCCAGATGATCGCGGAGGCCCGCATGGAAGGCCTACTCTACGACCTGCCCGAAGGCTACCCGGCGATCGTCGTTCCGGAGGCGACGATCCTTGCCGTCGGCACCGGCGACCCGGCGGCCGATGCGCGCGAGGCAAAGAGGATGGCCCGGGAAGGAGTCCCGAAGCCTGGAACCCCGACCGTCCACGGGGAGCTGTACACCTTCGACGATCCAGAGGAGCGTCTCCCCGCGCTTGATGCGTTGGAGGAGTTTCTACCCGAGGACCCGAAGAGCCCGTACCGGCGCGTGCTCGTCCCGGTTCTGCCCACAGGCGGCGCGGCTACGCTGGCGTGGGCCTACGCTGCCGGGGGACCCAGAGGTACGCACCTGCCCTGCGGGCGTTGGCCCGCGTGAGGAAAGGGGGCGCGGGGGCTTACGTCCCCGCGCCCCCTTTCCTCACGGACTGCTTAGGAGCCGGACCCCTGGTCGTCCGCGTCCACCACCTCTTCGCGGATGACGCGGCGCCGGATCTTGGTCCGACCGCCCTCCTGGAAGGTCTCGGTCTCCTCGGTCTGCCGGGTGGTGCCCGGCTGCGAGCCCGATGAGCCCGAAGAGCCTTCCCCCGAACCCCCGCTCGTGCCCGAAGTGCCGGACGTCTCGCGCCGCTCCTCGGTGTCGCCCGTGCCTCCGGCCTGCTCGTAGTATCCGGTGCCCGACGATGACGACCCCTCCGAAGTTTCGGCCCTCCCCGTAGACGACGAGCCGGAGTCCTGGCTTCCCTCGTACCCGGAGTCCGTGCCCGAAGAGGTCTCGCGGTCGTCAGAATAGGTCTCGCGCGAGGTCTCTCGATCATCCGCGTAGGTCTCGCTCGACGATTCGCGCTCTCCGCTGTCGGACGCGTATCCCGAAGACCCGGACGTGCGGTCTTCGTCGTGGTCGGAGGAGCCGGAGCCGGCAGCCGTGGCTCCAGCCGCGCCGCCCGCGGCGGTGCTGGTCGCGGCGCCGTAGGAGCTTCCCGACCCGCCTTGCTGCAAGGGCTCGAGGCCGAAGTGGCTGCGGATGCGCTCCTCGTAGTCCGCGGTGACGTCCTCGTCGTCGTCGAAGCTCGGGGCGTCCTTCACGTGATCTTTGGACTCCGCAACCTCTATGGTCCTATCGTTCTCGTTGACGCGGACGATCTCGGTCGGGATCAGGGTGGACTTCCTGCCGAGGAGACCCAGCTTTACGCCTATGTACTCCTCGTGATCCTTCTCGTCGACAAAGAGGTCGTCGACCTTGCCGATCTTGCTCCCCTGGTTGTCGTAGACGGTGTAACCTTCGTACTTCTCCTCGAGTTCCCGTAGACGCTCTTCGCTCGCCATCTTTCCTCCTCGATCCCGCTTTCCCATGCCTTTACCTGGGTACCCGCGCCTCGTCCGCAACTAAACATACGGGCCCGCCTACCCGAACGGCTTGCTAAACTGGCCCGGGGGCTACTCACGGGGGTGGGCGTGTCGTCGGTTACGCAGAACGGTAGGGTCCTCTCGATAGACGTGGGCTCGTCCTCGGTGCGGGCGGCCCTGCACGACGCCTCGGGCGACGCGCTAGAGGGCTCGGAGGTCAAGCTCGACCACGAGTTCGACCAGACGGCGGAGGGCGGCGCCACCACGGACGCGGACGGGCTGCTGGACCTGGTAGCCCGCGCCATCGACGGCGCCCTCGCGCGCGGCGGCGATGCGCCCATCTCGTGCGTGGCGGCCGGCACCTTCTGGCACTCGGTCCTCGGCGTGGACCGCGACGGCCGTCCGACCACCCCGATCCTCACCTGGGCCGACCGCAGGGCCGCCGGGGCCGCCGGGAAGCTCCGGGATCGCCTCGACGAGGGGGAGGTCCACCGCAGGACCGGCGCCCCCCTCCACTCAAGCTACTGGCCGGCCAAGCTACTCTGGTTGGCGAGCACAGACCGGGACGCCTTCGACCGGACCGAGCGGTTCCTCTCCCCCGCCGACTACTTCTACGCCCGGTTCTTCGGCGGCAGGCCTACCATCGGCACCTCGATGGCCTCGGCCACGGGCCTCTACGACCAGAACCGCAACCGCTGGGACGCGCCGACGCTGGAAGCCCTCCCCGTGGACGAGGCGCGGCTACCCTTCCTCTCCGACGAGCCGCACACGGGGCTCGCGGGCGAATGGGGGCGACGCTGGCCCTCGCTCCGAGAAGCCCCCTGGTTTCCGGCGGTCGGAGACGGCGCCTGCTCCAACGTCGGAAGCGGTTGCACGGATGGCGACAGGCTGGCGCTGATGGTAGGCACGAGCGGGGCGATGCGCGTGCTCTGGAAGGCTGAGACGGTCAGGGTGCCGGCTGGTCCGTGGTGCTACCGGGCGGACCGGAGCCGGTTCGTCATGGGGGGCGCTCTCTCCGACGGCGGGAACCTCGTCGGCTGGCTCAGGGAGACCTTACGCCTGCCTGGCCCGGAGGAGACCGAGAGGCTGCTCGCCCGGATGGAGCCAGACTCCCACGGCCTGACGTTCCTCCCCATCCTGAACGGGGAGCGCGGGCCCGCGTGGGCCGACCAGGCCAACGGGACCATCTCGGGCCTCGCCATGAGCAACACGCCCGTCGACATCCTGCGTGCCGCTATGGAGGCCGTCGCCTATCGCTTCGCCCTCATAGCCGAGATGCTCGAAGAGGCCTCGCCGGGCGACAAGCAGGTAATAGCCACAGGCGGGGGCCTCCTGGGCTCGCCTACCTGGACCCGCATCATGGCCGACGCCCTGGGGCGCCCCGTCACCGTCTCGGGCGTCCAGGAAGCCTCGGCCCGCGGCGCGACCCTCCTCGCCCTGGAGGCCATGGGCGGACCCGGCATCGAGCGACGCGAGACGCCCCTGGGCGAGACCTTCGAGCCAGACCCGCGCGCGCACGAAGTCTACCGCGAAGCCCTGGCCCGCCAGCGCCGTCTGTACGACGCGGTTGTGTAGCGGTCAGCCATCAGCCATCAGCAAATGGTCTGTATCGAGATGGACCGCGATCGCGAAGAGAGCCGGTCTTACCGGCAAAAGAAGCGGCCAGCCGCCAGAGAAGCTGACGGCTGGCCGCAGATGGCTGAAATGCTGCGAACGCGCTAGCGTTCGCCCATCGGCACGTAGTCCGCTTCGCGGGGGCCTGTGTAGATCTGGCGCGGGCGGGCGATCTTGAACTCGGGGTCGTCCATGAGCTCCAGCCACTGGGCCGTCCAGCCCGGGGTCCGGCCGATGGCGAACATCACGGTGAAGGCCTCGGTCGGGATGCCCATGGCCTCGTAGATGATCCCGGACCAGTAGTCCACGTTTGGGTAGAGCTTGCGGTCGGTGAAGTACTCGTCGTCGAGGGCCCGCTTCTCGAGCTCTATGGCGATATCCAGGAGCGGGCTGCTCTTGCCTGTCGCCTCGAGCACCTCGTCCACGTGGCCCCGGATGATGCGGGCGCGCGGGTCGTAGTTCTTGTAGACCCTGTGGCCGAAGCCCATGAGCCGCTCATTGCCATCCTTGACGCCCTGCAAAAAGTCGGGGACGTTTTCGACGGACCCTATGCGCTGGAGCATCTTCAGGACGGCCACGTTGGCGCCGCCGTGCGAGGGGCCGTAGAGGCCCGCCACGCCCGCGGCGACGGAGGTAAACGGGTCGTTGATGGCGCTCCCGACGACCCTCACCGCGGCGGCCGAGCAGTTCTGCTCGTGGTCGGCGTGGAGGATAAAGAGAACATCGAGGGCCTTCTCGAGCCTCGGGTCGGGCTCGTAGCGCGGCTCGGCCATCTTGAAGAGCATCGACAGGAAGTTGCCCGTGTACGTGAGGTTGTTGTCGGGGTAGACGTAGGGCAGGCCGAGGCTGTGGCGGTAGGCGAAGGCGGCGAGGGTAGGCATCTTGGCGATCAGGCGCACCGCCGAGACGTAGCGCTGGTAAGGGTCCGAGGTGTCCCTGGCCTCCGGGTAGAACGTCGAGAGCGCCCCGACGCTCGCGAGCAGCATGCCCATGGGATTGGCGTCGTGGCGGAAGCCGTCCATGAAGCGCTTGATCATCTCGTGCACGTAGGTGTGGTGGGTGACGTCGTAGACCCACTCGTCGTACTCTTTCTGGGTGGGCAGGTGCCCGTAGAGCACCAGGTACGCCACCTCCAGGAAGTTCGAGTGCTCGGTTAGCTGATCGATGGGAATGCCCCGGTGCTCCAGGATCCCCTTCTCCCCGTCGATGTACGTAACGGCGCTGCGGGAGCTCGCCGTGTTGGTGAAGCCGGGGTCGTAGGTCATCAGGCCGAAGTCCTCGTCATCGACCTTGATCTGGCGCAGGTCCAGCGCCCGGACGGTTCCGTCATTGATCTCGACGTCGTAATTGCGCCCGGTCCGGTTGTCCGTTATCGACAGGCTGTCTACACCCGTCTCGGTGCCAGCCTGCCCGTTGCCCGTACTTTGCGACTCTTCGCTCAAAGGCGCCCCTTTCTCAGAAACATGGACGGATTATATATGTTTACCCCACATAGATGTATGCTCGGCAACGGTCCGTCGCGTGCGGGTATTATCCACCAACCTCGCCCAAAGGAAAAGCTCGGACGTGGTTGCCGGTCC
>DATFPF010000052.1:0-37419 GCA_035264945.1 Rubrobacter sp. | reverse complement strand
ACGTTGTCCGGCAGCTGCGTGATCTGCTTGTAGGGCATCGCGATCCGCCTTTCGTCGCTTGCAAGTGGGTTCTTAACCACCCCGTGCATCCGGCCAACCGGTTCGAGATTAACGGTCCGTGAAGGTTCGGTTGAGAAACGTCAAGACCGGATGCCGCGCTGCTACGGGTAAGCCTCACGCGCACGCTCGACTGCCGCACCACGCAGGATAACGGGCATTATCTTGCCCCTCTCTTCCGGTTCGGCACAATGCGTCCCATCGGGAAGCGAGCACGGGGGTGCCGAGCGTGGAGGGCTTGAGCGGTGTGGAAACGTCGGGACGGGCGCACGAAGATTTCGCGGACGGCCTCCATATCGGGGACGCGATACGCTTCTTCCTCGACGCCAAGCGCGCGGGCGGGCGTTCGGAGAGGACGCTATCGGAGTACCGCAAGGAGCTGGAACAGGTCCAGCGGCGGATCGCCACACGCCTAGAGGGCGAAGGTGCCGTGGACGCGCCCGTCTCCTGGGTGGGCCCCGACGAGGTGGAGGGGTACGTCGTCCGCATGAGAGAGCGTGGGCTCTCGGACGCCTCGATCAAGAACCACCTCTCCGTCGTGCGCAGCCTCTTCGACACGCCCTCCAGGAGGCTCGACGAGGTGTGCTTCCACCAGAAGGCGCCCAAACGGACCTTCCTGGCCCGCAGGGGGGCGGACGTGCTGCTGGGGGCCATCGAGAGCCGGGTGTCGGGCCACGACGCCAGGGCAACGAGGCGCTCGAAGTCCTCGCGCGGGTAGGCGGCCCGCACGCGGTCTTCATCGGCTGCGTCAAGCTGCATAAAGTTGACGTAGGTCTCGCCGGTCTGGTGCTCCCGCGTCGCCTCGTTCACGCGGGCGAGGTGTGCCTTGGCGTCCCCGGCCATCTCGGGGGTAAAGGCCGCCCCGACGCCGTTCATGACGTATCTGGCGCTGCCGCCGCCCGTGGGGGAGAGGCGGTCGGGGACGCGGGCCAGCGCGCTTCCTAGCTGCCGGATCTCGAGCACGATGAGCGGCGAGCCGGAGCCCGGGACTGCGACCTCGATAAGGGCTTCGATGGCCCCGGGCGAGAGGTCGCGCAGCATCTCTGAGTACTGCGCGGCGCCTATAGGGTCGACCGGGTCCATGCTTATGGCGTCCAGCGCCGCGACGGGCCTCATCCCGAAAGTGCCCATGACAGGGTCGCCGAGCTCCTCGCGTACGGGGCGGAACATCTCCTCGCCGTCCGCCGGGTTCTCACCGGAAAAGTAGCCCCGCACGACCACGAACGATCCGCCGCGCGGGGGCTCGGGTATGTCCGGCAGCGGCGGGACGTTCATTAAGGCGACGGCCGTCGTCATCTCGTCGGGAAGCCCAGCGCTCCAGCGGGCGTAGAGTTCCAGCACCTCACGGGCCTTCTCGACGGGGTAGAAGACGTTGCCGCCGTAGGCGGTTGCGAGCGGGTAGAGTTGGAACTCGAGCGAGGTGACTATCCCGAAGTTGCCGCCACTGCCCCCGAGGCCCCAGAAAAAGTCGAGATGCTCCTCGGCGCTCACGCGCAGGAGGTCGCCTTCTGCGGTGACGACGTCGGCCCCCGTGACGCTTGCTGCGTTAAGGCTGTACCGGCGCCCGGGCCATCCGAAGCCGCCGCCCATCGTGTAGCCGACGGCGCCGACGCGGGAGCTCGAGCCGGCCAGGCCCGCGAGGCCGTGGGCCGCAGCCGCCGGGATCACGTCCTTCCACAGAGCCCCTGCCTCGACCCTGGCCGTCCTGGATTCGGGAGCTACCCGCACGCCACTCATGCGGGAGGTGTTGATGAGGACGCCGCCGTCGCAAGGGGCGCCCACGCCGTGGCCGGTCGCCATCACCCCGACGCCCATGCCAAGCTCCCGGGCGACGTGTGCCGACCGCGCGGTCGGGTGACGGGGCACGGGCGCCGATGGTATACTTGCGCGCTGATGCTGAGGCGGGCACCAGAAAGAACGGTCGACGAGCGCCGCAACGCGCTCGAAGAGGCGAACAGGGTGCGCTTCGCAAGGGCCGCGACCAAGCGGGACCTCAAGAGCGGGGACCTGGACGTCTACGACCTGCTCATGGATCCTTCCGAGGAGCTCCGGGGCGCCAAGGTCGAAGAGATGCTCCTCGCGATGAAAGGGATGGGCAGGATCAAGGTCACGCGCGTGCTCAGGGAGGCCGGCATAAGCCGCTCGAAGACCCTCGTGGGCCTTACGCACGGCCAGCGGGACCGGCTACTCGGGGCGCTCGGGTGCGAGGACGCCTGATCGTCGTCTCCGGCCCGTCCGGGGCGGGGAAGTCCACCCTGATCCGGGAGGCTCTCGAGTCCGTGCCCGAGCTTGCTTATTCCGTCTCGGCGACCACCAGGGCCCCTCGGCCCGGCGAGGTCAACGGCGAGCACTACGTCTTCCTCACGAGGGAGGAGTTCGAGCGTTGGATCGAGGAGGGAAGGTTCCTTGAGTGGGCCGAGTACTCGGGTAACCTCTACGGGACGCCGGAGGGGAAGGTCGAGGAGATGCTTGACGCGGGCCGGTCGGTGATACTGGAGATAGAGCTCCAGGGCGCCCGCCAGGTCCGCCGCAAGCGGCCGGATGCCGCGATGGTCTTCGTCCGGGCCCCGTCGCTAGAGGAGACGCGGCGCAGGCTCTCGGGCAGGGCCACGGAGACCGCCGAGGCCATGGAGACCCGGCTGGCGACGGCTGTGGGCGAGGTGGCGGCCCGCGACGAGTTCGACTACGAGGTCGTGAACGGCGGGTGGGACCGGGCCCGCAGGGATATGATAGAGACCATGGAAACCATAGTAGCGGGAGGCAAAGATGCTGAATGACCTGAAGATAGACGATCTGCTCGGCAAGGTGGACTCGCGCTACGGGCTTGTCGTCTCAAGCGCCAAGCGGGCGCGCCAGATCAACGAGTACACCTCGACGCTGGGGCTGAACGACGCCCTTGGCATCCCCGGGCCGCAGGTCCACACGCGCTCGCAGCACCCCCTTACGATAGCCATCGAGGAGCTACGCCAGGGCAAGCTGGAGGTCACCTTCAAGCAGCCCCCCGAGGAGACCGAGGAGCAGATCGGCGCCGCGGCCGGCGACGACTTCGTAAGCCCGCCGGGCGGCGAGGGCTCACCCGAGGCGACCTCCGTCGACTCCGGCGCCCCCGAGGACGACGAGGAAGGCGCCGGCGCGGCCTAGAGCGAACCCGTGATCCTGGTCTCCGTCGGCCCCACGGCCGGGGCGCTGGCGGCCCCCCCCGTCGTCGGGGAGCTGGCGGCGGCGGGGCACGAGATCGAGGTCCTGCTTGAGCCCGGTACAGAGCACTTCGTCGGGCCTGGATCGTTCTTGACCCCGGCCGTCGTGGTCGAAAGCCCCTCGGGCCGACCCGAGGCCGCGCTGTTCGTGCCGGCTACGGCCGGCACCCTGGCCCGGCTGGCCTGCGGCCTCGACCACCCTGCGGGGGCGCGGCCGGAAGGCGCGCCCGTCTTCGTGGCCCCGGACCTAGACGACGAGACCGCCGAGAACCCCGCGGTGCTGGCGAACCTGGAGGTTCTGCGCGGGGACGGCGCGCGGGTTCTGCTAGGAGAGGGCGGGGGCATGGCAGGCGTGGATCAGGTGGTCGCGGGGGTGCTGGGCGGTCTCGGGGGGCCGATGGCAGGGTTGAGGGTCCTCGTGACGGCGGGGGGGACCCACGAGCCGCTCGACAGCGTCCGGTTCATCGGGAACCTCTCCTCGGGAAAGATGGGCCTGGCGCTCGCGAGGGAGGCCGTGAGGATGGGCGCCGAGGTGACCGTGGTGGCTGCGAACATCGGGCGGCGGGAGCCCGGGGTCGCGTGGCGCGACGTGCGCAACGTGGAGGAGCTAAAGGACGAGGTCTTGGGGGAGGCGGGGGAGGCCGACGTGCTCGTCATGGCGGCAGCCGTCTCTGACTTCACGCCGGCGGCGCCCGAGCGGGAGAAGATCCGGCGCAGCTCCGGCGTGCGGAGCATCGAGCTCGCGCCCACCCCGGACGTCCTTCAGGCGGTCAGGGAGCAGAACCCCGAGCTCTTTATGGTAGGATTCGCGGCGACCCACGGGGACCCCGCGTCCGACGCCCGCGAGAAGCTCGCAAAGAAGGGCGCCGACATAATCGTCGGCAACGACATCTCGCGCGAGGGCGTAGGTTTCGGCGCGGAGGAGAACGAGGTGTACATGGTCTCGAGCCGCGGGGAGCGCCTCGTTCCGCGGGCGACAAAGGCGGAAGTCGCCAGGGAGATACTCGGCGAAATCAAGGCGCTTATAGACGAGGAGAGGTAGAGCATGGCGGAGCGGACAGCCGGAACGACCACCCTGAACGTGGCGGACGACCAGCGGCTCAAAGGCTCCCATCTGTTCACGTCCGAGTCCGTCACGGAGGGGCACCCGGACAAGATAGCCGACCAGGTCTCCGACGCAATCCTGGACGCGGCGCTGGCCGACGACCCGGCGAGCCGGGTGGCCTGCGAGACCCTCGTGACGACGGGCCTCGTAGTGGTCGCGGGCGAGATCACGACGAGCACCTACGTGGACATCCCTACGCTCGTGCGCCAGAAGATAGCCGGGATCGGCTACACCCGCGCCAAGTTCGGCTTCGACGCCGAGACCTGCGGGGTAATAACCACGATAGACCCCCAGTCCGCCGACATCGCGCAAGGGGTGGACCGGGCGCTCGAGATCCGGGACGACGACGCGGCCATCGACGAGATCGGGGCCGGAGACCAGGGCATGATGTTCGGCTACGCCTGCGAGGAGACCCCCGAGCTGATGCCGCTGCCCATAACCCTGGCCCACGCCCTCACCCGGCGCCTCGCCGAGGTGCGCAAGACGGGAAAGCTTGACTACCTAAGGCCCGACGGCAAGAGCCAGGTAACGGTGCGCTACGAGGGGGACACCCCGGTCGGGGTCGAGAAGATCCTCGTCTCCGCCCAGCACCGCGAGGGCGCCGAGGGTCACATAAAGGACGACCTCATCGAGACGGTCATCCGGCCCGTGATGCCCAAGGATTTCTTTGACGAGGGCAACGCGGATATCCTGGTGAACCCAACCGGGCGCTTCGTCACGGGGGGGCCGCAGGGCGACACGGGCCTCACGGGGCGCAAGATCATAGTCGACACCTACGGCGGATCCGCCCCGCACGGCGGCGGCGCCTTCTCGGGCAAGGACGCGACGAAGGTCGACCGCTCGGCCTCCTACGCCGCCCGCTGGGTGGCCAAGAACCTGGTCGCGGCGGGCATCGCGGGCCGCTGCCTGGTGCAGGTCGCCTACGCCATCGGGGTGGCTAGTCCCGTGAGCGTGATGGTCGAGACCTTCGGTACGGCGAGGGTCGACCCCGCCACGCTCGGCACCCTCGTTACGGAACACTTCGACCTGAGGCCCGGTGCTATCATCCGCGACCTCGAGCTGCGCAACCCGGTCTTCGCCCAGACGGCCGCCTACGGCCACTTCGGCCGCCGCGAGCCCGGCTTTACCTGGGAAGAGACAAACCGCGCGGACGACCTGCGCCGCTCCGCCGGCCTGTAGTTGGTCCGCGCCACGGGGCAACGGGCGGGGTATGCCGCCCGCGGGTTCGCGAACGTGCGGGTCTGCCTCCTGATCCCCACGCACGCCCTGCCGCCGCTGAGCTACCGGGTCCCCGCCCGCCTGCGACGTGAGATCTCCCCCGGCTCCGTGGTCGTGGCCCCCCTCTCTGGCCGCTCCCGCCTCGGGGTGGTGCTTGGCGATGAGGTAGAGACCGACCGCGAACTGGAGGAGATCTTCTCCCTGGCGGAAGGTCTCTCGGTCCCCCCGGACCTCGTGGAGGTGTGCCGGTGGGCGGCCGAATCGGCGGCGGTTCCCCTGCCCACGGCCCTGCGGTCGGCGCTCCCCCCGGGTATCGACGCGGGCAGGTTCGTGGTGGCACGCCCGGACGAGGACTGGCCCTGGGCCGCAGGGGAGGTCGTCTCCCGCGCCGCGCTGAAGCGGGCCCTCGGGCCAGAGGCGCTCAGAGAGGCGGAGGAGGGGGCGAGGATCGTGCTCTGCCCGGCCCCCCCGCCCCGCAAGACCGTCGAGTGGGCCGTGGTGAGGGGGGCGGCGGAGCCCGACCTCGCACGCGCCCCCAGGCAGCGCGATCTTTTGGACGTTCTAAGGGAGCGCGGCGGCGCGCTGCCCGCGGCGACGCTCCTCTCCGAGGCTGGAGCGGGGCGCGCCGCGCTGCGCGAGCTAGCCCGCCGGGGGGCCGTCCGCCTCGTACGCCGGCCCGAACCGGTCCCGCTTCTTCGGTCAACGGGGGGTCCGGAGAAGGGCCCCTTCGACCCCGACGCGTCGAGGGCGGTTGGGCGCGGCGGCGCCTTCGTGTGGCGGGTACCTTCGCGGGAGCAGTCCGAGGCCGTCGCCGCCGTCGCCCGGGCCGTCGCCGAGGAGGGTGAGCAGACCCTGGTACTGGTCCCGGAGATTGGGGCCGTGGAGCGGCTGGCCCGCCACCTCAGCCGCGTCCTGCCCCCCGGGTACGCCGTCGCCGCGTACCACAGCGGGCTCGGGCGGGGCAGGGCCGCCGTCTGCGGGGCGGCCAGGCGGGGGGAGGCCGACGTGATCGTTGGCACCCGCGCCGCCGCCCTGTTGCCGCTCGCCCGCCCCGGGGCCCTCTGCGTCGTGGACGAGCACGACGAGTCCCACCGCGCCGAACCCGGCTACGAGGGCGTCCCCGTACACGCAAGAGACATCGCCATCGTCAGAGGCCGGGCGGAGGGCGCCGCGGTCATCCTTCTCTCCTCCACGCCTTCCCTGCGCCTCACCGCCGCCCCGCGCCGGAGCAGGGTAAGGGAGCTGCCCGCGAGGCGGGCGACCGGGTGGCCGGCTGTTCGCATCGTGGACATGCGGGGCTCGGGCGCCAGCCTTAGCTCAACCCTGGTCGAGACCTGCGGGCGCATCGCGCGCGACGGCGGACGTGTCGGCGTCGTGGTCGACAGGCTGGGTTACGCCTCTGCCGTCTCGTGCAACCGCTGCGGGGCCGTCCGGCGTTGTCCTGACTGCGGCCTGCCGCTCGCCGTGCACGACGGGTCACTGGCCCTGGTCTGTTCCGGGTGCGGGCGTCGGGAGCGGCGGGATGTCGCGTGCCCGGAATGCGGCTCGGTCCGCCTGAGCCCCACCGGTGTTGCCGTCGAGAAGGTGCGCGAGGATCTCTCGTCCTACCTCGGCGGGGAGGCCGTTGGCCTCGTGACGGCGGGCCGGCGCGAGCTCGAGGACGCGGCCGTGGTCGTCGGGACGGCCCGGTGTGTCTTGCAGGAGGCGTGGGACGCCGTCCTGCTCCCCGACGTGGACGCGGCGCTTCAGGGCGGCGGCCTCGGTGCCGCCGAGCGCTCCTTCCGCCTGGTTTACCGGGCGGCCGAGTCCGCGCGCGGGGTGCTCCTGGTCCAGACCCGCGTGCCAGAGCACTACGTGCTGCGGGCGGCCGCGGCCGACGATTACGAGTCCTTCGTCTCCGCCGAGGCGCCCAGGTTGCGGGCCGCCGGCTACCCGCCATTCGGGCACCTGGCCACGGTGGTGCTCTCGGGGCCCAGGGAGAGGGTCTTTGGTGCGGTAGAATCCTGGTTGCGCGAAGGCCCAGGTCCTGGCGTCGAGGTGTCCGACCCCGTGCCCGTCGCGCGGTCGGGCGGGCCGCCCGGCTGGCCGCCTTCTTGGAAGGTCCTGCTCAGGGCACGCGACCGGAGGCCCGTGGCGAGGGCCGCGGGCCGGGCCGCCCGGCTGGCCGCAGGGACGCGCGGGCTGGAGGCACGCATTATGGTTGACCCCGAGGAGGTTTGAGGGCCGTGGCGCTGGAAATCAAGACGTTCGGAGACCCGGTGCTAAAGACGCGGGCGGGCAAGGTGAAAGAGTTCGACGAGGCCCTGACCCGGCTCGCCGAAGACATGCTCGCGACGATGCGCGAGCGCGACGGGGTAGGCCTCGCGGCGAACCAGGTGGGCCGCCTCAAACGCGTGCTCGTCGCCGGCATAGAAGAAGATGGCGAGTACGTGATCGTGAACCCCCTCATCGAAGCCGCCTCGGAAGAGACCGAGGTCCTGTCCGAAGGATGCCTCTCGATACCAGGCATCCAGGTCGATGTAGAGCGCCCCGTGGCGGTCATCGTCACGGGCAAGAACGCCGCCGGGGAAGACCTGCGCATAGAGGCCGAAGACCTGCTCGCGAGGGTCATCCAGCACGAGGTGGACCACCTCGACGGCGTGCTGATCCTTGACCGCACGGACCGGGAGTCGCGCAAGGCCGCCCTGCGCGAGTGGCGGGAGCGCCTGCTCGCCCAGAACGCCTGACGCCCCGGCCTTGAGGATAGCGTTCGCCGGGACCCCGGAGTTCGCCGCGACCATCCTCCGCGGCCTGCTCGCCTCCCGACACGAGGTCGGGCTCGTGATCTCCCAGCCCGACCGCCGCAGGGGGAGGGGCCGCAAGACGACCGCCACCCCGGTCTCCGACCTCGCCCGCTCGCGCGACATGCCCCTGGCGCAGCCGACCCGCATCGGCGAAGTGGCTGCCCGGATCGCCGAGAACGACGCCCTCGTGGTCGCCGCCTTCGGCCAGATCCTGCGCCCCGACACCCTCTACGCCGCGCCTCACGGTGCCTGGAACGTACACGCCTCCCTGCTTCCGAAGTACCGCGGCGCCGCCCCGATAGAGCGCGCCATAATGGAGGGCGAGGGGGAGACGGGCGTCACCATAATGCGCATGGACGAAGGACTCGACACAGGGTCCATCGCACTTCGACTTCCCACGGTAATAACGCCCGACGCCACCGGCGGCGAGCTGACCGAGGTCCTCGCCCGTCTCGGGTCTAACGCTATGGTGCAGGCTTTGGATATGCTGGAAGACGGAAGCCTAACCGTATCCGAGCAGGACAGTCTTAATGCAACATACGCGCCTAAACTTCTGGACGAAGACAAGGTTATCCGCTGGGAGGAGGGGGCCCGGGGCGTGCACGATCTCATCCGGGCGTTGGCGCCGGGGATCGGGGCCCGCACCTTCCACGCCGGTTTCGACGGGCCGGTCAAGATCTGGCGCACACGGGTAACGGACGAGGCCACCTCCGACGGGCCGCCCGGCATCGTTTCGGCCGGGGACGGGCGAATAGTCGTGCAATGCGGGGTCGGAACCGTAGAGGTGCTGGAGTTACAGGCCCCCGGTGGCAGGCGGGTTTCGGCCCGGGATTTCCTGCTCGGCCGGCGGTTGGAGGGGAGGTTCGAAGGCCCGGGAGGGGCGTGAGACGGCGGGCTTCCGGCGCGGCCCGCGCGGATGTCGGGATCGGAGCAAGGTGTAAGCGGCGGTGCTAAACTTCGGCCGTTACGCCTGGCCAAAATCGCGGGGAGGAGGCCGAGATCCGGGAGCCCGAAACCACCACGCGCGAACCTGAACCGGAAGTAGAGGTGCAACGAATAGCCCTCGACGACGAGATGAGGGTCGTCATCGTTGGGGCCGGCGGCTTCGGGCGCGTGGCGCTGGACGTGCTGTTGTCGGGAGGGTTCGGGGACAGGACCCTCGGGTTCTACGACGACGCGCACGCGGTGCTGCCCGGCAGGATCCGGGGCTACCCCGTCCTCGGGGACGTCGAGATGTTGAAGAGCATGCTCTCCGTCGAGCCCGCGCACGTTGTCGTGGCGATCACGGACAACGAGGCGCGACTGCGCATCGCCAACACCCTGCGGCGGCTGGGCGGCGAGTTCTTTACGCCGGTCCACCCGCTCGCCCACGTCTCGGACGCGGCCGTGGTGGGCGACGGCTGCGTGCTGGCGGCCGGCGCTGTGGTTCACCCGGACGCCTCAGTGGGCAGCCACTGCTTCGTCGGCCCCGGGGCAGTGGTGGACCGCGACGCCGAGGTCGGGGCCGGGGTCTGGGTCTCGGCCGGCGCGGTTGTCGGGCCCGGGGCGCGGTTGGGGGCGCGGTCCGTGCTCGGGGCCAACGCGAGTATCGGGCGGAAGGCCGAGGTCGGGGCCGAGGTCGAGGTCGGGGCTGCGCGGCACGTCGCCAGGGAGGGCGGTTGAGGGGACCGGCGCCTTCCGTCCCGACGGCGGGTCGCCCGTCCGGCCGCCGGTCGAATCCCGTAATATTCTTGGCCGACGCGGGGCGCTGACCGACGTGGAGAGGTTGAGGAAGGCGGCGCGGCTCGGGACTACCTCCATAGGCATGGACATAGACCGGGGCGCCATAAAGGCCGTGGAGGTGACCCTGAGGGGGGGCGAGTACACCCTCAGGCACGTCGGGTACCACAGGCTGCCCCCCGGCACCATAGTTGACGGGGAGGTGGCCGACGAGGGGCTGCTTGCCGAGGAGATAGCCGAGTTCTGGGACGCCCACGCGTTCGGAAAAAAGAACGTCGTCGTCGGCATCGCCAACCGCAACGTCGTGGCGCGGGTGCTCGAGTTCCCGCCGATGTCCCCCGAGGACCTCGACGGCGCCGTCGGCTACGAGGCCGAGGAGCACATCCCCATGCCGCTCTCCGAGAGCGTCCTCGACCACGTAGTTCTCGGGCCGCGCGGCGAGCCCGGGGATGGAGACCGCGTCCTCGTCGTCGCGGCGCAGAGGGAGATGGTGCGGCGCTACACCTCCGCCGTCCGGGCCGGCGGGCTGCGGTCCGTTGGCGTCGACGTCAAGGCGCTCGCGCTGACCCGCTCCGCGCTGCCCGGAGACTTTTTCGGGGACGCGGGGGCGGCCGTGCTGCTCGACGTGGGACCGGAGATCTCCAACCTCGTGATCGCCGAGGGGGACGCGCCCACCATGACCCGCTTCGTCCCCGTGGGCTTCTCGGATTTCGTGGGCGCCGTGGCCCGGGCCGCGGACCTGCCCGACGACGAGGCCGAGAAGCGGGCCCTCGACCCCAGGACCGGCCTCGGCAACGAGCCGGAGGGCCAGATGGAGGGCGGGGAGGAAGGGGACTGGGACCCGGCTCTCGCCTACGACGCCAGGCGTGGGCTGGAGGATGCGGCAGCGGAACTGGTCGAGGAGGTGCGCAGCTCCATCGACTACCACAACGCCCAGCCGCGCGCGAGAGAGGTCTCCCGGCTCCTGCTCTCCGGGGAGGGGGCGCTCATCTCCGGGCTGGCCGCCTACCTCGGGGAGCTGCTCGGCCTGCCCGCCGAGAACGCGAGGCCGGCGGAGAAGCTGGCGGCCAACCGCTCCAACATCTCAGACGAGCAGCTCGGCGCTATGGAGCCGGTCCTGGCGGTCGCGCTGGGGCTTGCGATGGAGGAGGGGTGAGGCGGCCGTGAGGCGCGTAAACCTCCTCCCGCCGGAGGAACGCCGGTCCCGGACCGAGGCGCTGCCGGGCGGCCTCGTTGGCCTGTTCCTCGTCGCAGGCGCGGTGCTGCTAGTGGCGCTCGCCGTGGTTTACCTCGTCTTTCTACTCCGCCTCAACGGCATAGAACGGGAGGTCGCGGACCTGGACGGGCAGATCACGCAGCAGAACACGCGCCTGCAAGACCTTGCCCCGTTCGAGGACCTCCAGGCGCGTCTCGAGGAGAAGAAGCCCGTCGCCGACGGCATATTCAGGACGCGCTTCCCCTGGGACGACTTTCTTCAGGGCCTCGCGTTCGTCGTGCCGGAGACGACCGCCCTGCGGACGCTCACGGGCGAGGCCGCCCCCGTCGACGTCGAGGCGCCAGCCGAGCAGCCCCTGGACCCTCCTGGGGCAGTCACTTTCACGGGGGTCGCCCTGCCCGGGTACCAGAACGTGGCGGACTTCGTGGTAAGGATGAACAACCTGGATCACCTCTCCAACGCCCAGCTCAACTCCGCCGAGCTCGACAAGGATACCTTCGTCGAGCCCGCTATAGAGTTCGAGGTGGCCTCGGAGCTGCTTACCGTCTCGGGCGAGAAGGGTACGGAGGTGCGCATCGGGGGCGGCGACCCATCCGAGGTCGCGGCCGGGGACGAAGGCGACCTGCGGGAGGTGGCGAGCTCGGAGCCCGTCGCCGCCGACCAGTACGACGAAGCGGGGGCGCGCCCCTGATGGGCAACCGGGACCGGAACGTGATCCTGCTCGGCGCCCTCGGCCTCGTGCTGCTCCTCGTCGCGTTCTACTTCCTGCTTCTCGGGCCCCTGCTGCAGAACCTCGACGAGCGGGCCGCCGCCCGCGAGGACCGGCAGGCAACCCTCGCAGAGCTCCAGGCCGAGGTGGCGCGCCTGGAGGAGGTGCGCCGCAACTCCCCCGAGCTCCAACGCCAGTTGCTGGAGCTGAACAAGCGCATCCCGACCCAGCCTGAGGTCGAGACGGTCGTTGTGCAGATAGAGGACATCGCCCAGACGGCGGGGGTGACCCAGACCCAGGTAGTGCGCGGCGACCCCAGGCCGCCAGAGGGCGGTGGCGACTTTATGGTCCAGCCGATTACAATGTCCTTCGAGGGCACCTACGAGGAGCTTCTCGAGTTCTTGCTGCTGGCCGACGACCTGGTTCGGCTGATGGCCGTAAACGACGTGGCCTACGAGGTCGCGGAGGAGGGCACAACCGCGGCACCCGACGTGGAACAGAACCTCTCGGTGGAGATAGAGGCCGAGGTCTACTATCAGCCCACGGACGTGCCCGAAGGGATCGCGCCCGTGGCACCAGAACCCCCAGAGACGACCAACGCCGCCCCGGAGGCCGATTAGCGTGGGGGGCCGGCTGGCGGAGCTTTGGCGCGGCCTCTTCGACGCCCTCGTGCGGGACAACAAGGTACTGCCCCCGGTCCTGGCCCTGCTGGCCCTGCTCCTCCTCGCCTGGGTCGTTGCGGGGGCCTTTGTGTCGGGCCCAGACGAGGGCGGGGGCTCCTCGGGCAAGGCCGAGCTGGTCCAGTCCAAGGACCCGGCGGCAGGCGCGGCGGACGCGCCCGCGGTGGAGGACCGCAACGCCGACTCCTACGCCGCCTACCGCAACAAGGACCCGTTCCGCCAGCTCCTGGCCCCGGCCGAAGAGCCCACCCCCGAGAGCACCCCGGGCTCCGCGCCCGACGAGGGCACCACCACGGCCGCCCCGCCCAAGGACACCACAGCGAACGGCGGCGGACAGGGATCAGGGGCGGGCGGCGGGACCGGCGGCGATGGCGGCAGCAATGACGGTAGCAATGGCGGTGGCGCGGGCGGCGGGGGCGACCGCTCCAAGAAAGACTCGGACGGCGACGGGCTCACCAACCGCCAGGAGGAGAGCTTCGGCCAGGACCCGCGCAACCCCGACACCGACGGGGACGGCATCGAGGACGGCAAGGACGACTCGGACGGCGACGGCGTCCCGGACGGCCAGCAGGGCGGCGGAGGCGCGGGGACCGGCGGCGGAGGTTCGGGCGGCGAAGGTTCTGGCGGGGGAGGCGGAGCCGGTGGGGGCTCAGGAGGGGACGGTTCGGACGACCTGTTCGACAGCGGGGGCACGCTCTACCCGCGGTAGGTGCCTGGACGTGCCCTTGGGCGGTAGAAGCCGGCCGCGTGGTTTATATTAGCCGTGACGCGTGTAGGGCACGGTTTCGAGTTCGGAGGCACTATTGAGGTTCGGTTTTTCGACCGCGGGTGAGTCGCACGGCCCGGCTGAGGTCGCGCTGGTGCACGGGGTTCCGGCCGGGCTGGGCCTGCTCGCGGGTGACGTGAACCGGGACCTGGCGCGCAGGCAGCAGGGCTACGGCCGCGGCGGGCGGCAGAAGATAGAGCGGGACGAGGTCGAGTTCCTTGGCGGCGTGCGGCACGGATACACTTTAGGATCTCCCGTGGCGATGCTCGTCCGAAACAGGGACTACGCCAACTGGGAGCACAGGATGTCCCCGGCGCCCGTTGAGGACCCACCAGACCCCATAACCCTGCCGAGGCCGGGGCACGCTGACCTAGCGGGGATGCAGAAGTACGCCTTCGACGACCTGCGCAACGTCCTTGAGCGCTCGAGCGCCAGGGAGACAACGGCCAGGGTCGCGGCCGGCGGCGTTGCCAGGAAGCTTCTCGCCGAGTTCGGGGTCGAGATCCACAGCGCCGTCTATCGCATAGGCGCCGTCGCCTATCCCAAGGAGAGGGCCGCCGAGGACGCGGCATCGTCCGACGGGTCCGACGTGCGCTGCCCCGACCCGGAGGTTACCGAGGCCATGAAGGCCGAGATCGACGCGGCCCGCTACGCCCGCGACGCCCTTGGCGGCGAGTTCGTGGTCGTGGCCCGCGGCTGCCCGCCGGGGCTCGGCTCTTACGTTGACTGGCGAGACAAGATCGACGCCCGCCTCGCCGCCGCCGTGATGAGCATAAACGCCATCAAGGGCGTCGAGGTGGGGATGGGCTTCGGCGTCGCCGCCCACCGCTCCAGCGAGGTCCAGGACGAGATCCTCTCCGGCAACGGCCACCTGGAGCGGGCGAGCAACCGCCTGGGCGGCGTGGAGGGCGGCATGACCAACGGGGAGCCCGTCCTCGTCTCTGCGGCGATGAAGCCGATCTCCACGATCTCCAAGCAGCTCAGGACGGTGGACATCTCCACGGGCGAGGAGACGAAGGCATTCAAGGAGCGGGCCGACTCGTGCGCGGTGCCCGCCGCGGCCGTCATCGGGGAGTCGATGGTGGCGGTGGTGCTCGCCGAGGCCTTCCTCGAGAAGTTCGGCGCGGACAACATGGCGGACATAAGGGCCGCCCACGACGCCTACGCCCGCCGCCTCGCCGAGGCTGGCGTCGCGGCCAGCTGAGGCTTTTGTCAGGCCACGTGGCTATCGTCGGCTACATGGGCAGCGGCAAGACGAGCGTGGGGCGCCTGCTCGCCAGGCGCACCGGCCGCGATTTCGTCGACCTCGACGCCGAGATCTCACGCGTTGCGGGCCGCACCATACCCGAGATCTTCGCCGAAGGTGGAGAGGATCGCTTCCGCGACCTCGAATGCGATGCCCTCGCCTCCGCCCTCGCCAGCCCCGACCCGGCCGTGGTCTCCTGCGGCGGCGGCGCGATCACGCGCCCCGAGAACCGCGCCGCCCTCCGCGACATCCCGACGGTCTTTCTCTCTGAAGACGTCGAGGTGCTCTACTCGAGGACCAGGGACCCCAACCGCCCCCTGAGGGGCGTCTCCCGCGGGGACTTCGTCCGGCGCCACACCGAGAGGCTGCCCCTCTACCGCGAGGTCGCAGACGTCGAGGTGCGCGCCGACGGGAGGTCCGCCGCCGCTGTGGCCGAGGAGGTGGAGCGATGGCTGCGGACACGATAGAGGTTCGGGTGGCCCCGCCATACCCCGTGACGGTGGGCGAAGATGTCCTCCGGGATATCCCCGCCAACCTTGACCCCCGCCCCTGCGCCATCCTCACCGACTCGAACGTGGGGCCCCTGCACGCCGCCGCCCTAGAGCGCGCCCTGCGCGATGCGGGCTGGCCGTTCGTCGGCATCGTCGAAATACCGGCAGGGGAGGCCTCCAAGGGAGTGGCGACCTACGCCGACGTCGTGCGCCGACTGGCCAGGATGGGCCTCACGCGCGACGGCGCGCTCTTCGCCCTCGGGGGCGGGGTGGTGGGGGACCTCGGCGGCTTCGTCGCCGCCACGTACATGCGCGGGGTGGACCTGGTGATGCTCCCGACCTCGCTGCTCGCGATGGTAGACAGCGCCGTCGGCGGCAAGACGGGCCTCGACCTTCCGGAGGGCAAGAACCTCGTCGGCGCCTTCGTCAGGCCGCTCCTCGTGGCGGCCGACCCGGGCTGGCTCGGGACGCTGCCCGAGGCCGAGGTCTCAAACGGCCTCGCCGAGGTCGTGAAGATGGGGCTGCTAGCGGGCGGGCGGTTCTTCGACGACCTAGGCCTCATCCCGGCGGCCCGCGCCGGCGACGCGGAAGCCGTGCGCGCCCTGATCCTGCACTCCGTCCGCTTCAAGGCAGAGGTCGTCGCCGGAGACGAGAGGGAGGCGGGCCGCCGCGCCATCCTCAACTACGGCCACACGATAGGCCACGCCCTCGAAGCCGCCGCCGACTACGCCCTCCCGCACGGCTCTGCCGTCGCCGCCGGCATGGTGGCCGAGGCCACCATCTCCCGCGCCCGCTTCGGCACCGACCTTTCGGACCTGCACGCGGACCTGCTCGACTCCGCGGGCCTCCCCCGAAGCTCCCCAGGCATCGATGCCGACGCTGCCCTGAGCGCGATGTCCCGCGACAAGAAGCGTCTCGCCGCGAACGGCGGAACCACCACCGGCGGGGCGAACCACCGCTTCGTCCTGCTCAGGGACGTGGGCCAGCCCGTCTACGGCGTGGCCGTGGACGACGACGAGGCCCGCCGCGCGATAGAGGCCGTAATTGGCTAGGGTCCACGTCCTGAACGGCGTCAACCTCGGCGCTTTGGGCACCCGCCGCCCCGAGGTCTACGGGTCCCTCACCCTCGACGACATAGAGAGGGTTCTGCGGGAGCAGTTCCCTGGCGTCGAGTTCAAGTTCGGGCAGACGGATCACGAGGGGGAGATGGTCGGGTTCGTGCGCGAGGCGGCTGGCTCCGACGGGATAGTCATCAACCCCGGTGCCTGGACGCACTACTCCTACGCGCTCCACGACGCGCTTGAGGCGCTGGATGTACCCAAGGTCGAGGTACACCTGTCCAACGTGCACCGCAGGGAGGAGTGGCGCCGGCGGTCGGTCGTCTCGCCCGCGGTCGATGCGGTGGTCGCGGGCATGGGTGCCTACGGGTACGCGGCGGCCGTCGGGTACGTGCTCGGCGGGCGGGGCGGGGCATAGTCGCGGGTCGATCTGTGCGATAATATCGCCGCGCCGGAGCGGGGCCGCCGACGCGGCGCGGGCGCCAGGTTTTAAGCGTGACACCACTCGAAGAGGCATCTCGAAGGGGGACTTCGGGCATGATCAGCACCAACCAGTTCAGGAACGGCAGCGCCATCCGCGTGGACGGCAAGCGCTTCACCATCCTGTTTTTCCAGCACGTGAAGCCCGGCAAGGGCGGGGCGTTCGTAAGGACGCGCCTGCGCAACATAGACTCGGGCGCCGTGGTCGAGAAGACCTTCCGCGCCGGGGAGAAGCTCGAGGGCGTCACAACCCAGTCGCGGCCGATGACCTACCTGTACAGGGACGGGGACCTGCTGCACTTCATGGACGCCGACACCTACGACCAGGTCGCCGTGCCTGCCGAGGTCGTCGGCGAGTCGGCCGGCTACGTCGTCGAGGGTGGGACCGTCAGCGTGCTCTCCGCGGACGGCGAGGTTGTCAGCGTGGAGCCGCCGGCGCACGTGGACCTCGAGGTCACCCAGACCGACCCCGGGCTCAAGGGGGACACCGCGCAGGGCGGGAGCAAGCCGGCCACGCTCGAGACGGGCGTCGTCGTGCAGGTGCCGCTCTTCGTGAACACCGGAGACCGGGTGCGGGTGGACACGCGGTCCAACGAGTACCTTACGCGGGTCTGAGCCCGATGGAGAGAGGGACCCTTTGAGCCGGCGGACCGCGCGCAAACAGGCGTTCCTGACCCTCTACCAGAGTGACGTGACCGGAAAGCCCCTGGGCGAGACCGTGGCCCGCTGGCGCGAGTACAGGGGGGACCTGGACGCCTACGCCGTCAGGCTAGTGCGGGGCGTGGACGTCGAGAAGGAGGCGCTCGATGCGCTCCTCTCCGACGTGTCGGAGGGATGGCCGGTGCACCGCATGAGCGCTGTCGACCGGTCGATCCTCAGGCTCGGGCTGTTCGAGATGATCCACTCCGAGGACGTCCCGCCCGAGGTGGCCGTCGGCGAGGCCGTCGAGCTCGCCAAGGGCTTCTCCGGCGACGAGGCGCCCGCCTTCGTCGGCGGTGTTTTGCGGGGCGCCGAGAGCCGGGTCTTCGGCGAGGTGCGGCATGGTTGACGGGGCGCGCAGCGCGCTGCGGTGGGAGGCCCACAGGCGCCACTTCGAGGGGTACCTGGAGGGCCTGAGGTTCACCGACGAGCCGCGGCTGGTCGGGCTCGAGGAGGCGATGAGGTACTCGATGCTGGCCGGGGGCAAGCGGGTAAGGCCGACGCTGTGCATGGAGACCGCCTGGATCTTTGGTGACGAGCCGGCGCACGTGCTCCCTTCGGCTGCTGCCATCGAGCTCATCCACACGTACTCCCTGATCCACGACGACCTGCCGGCCATGGACGACGACGATTACAGGCGGGGCAGGCCCACCGCGCACAAGAAGTACGGGGAGGCTATGGCGATCCTGGCCGGCGACGCCTTCTTCGGGGAGGCGCTGGCCCTCATCACCGTCCACCAGAAGGCGGGCGTCGAGCAGGTGCTAGAGGTAGTTCGGGAGCTCGCCGGCTCGACCGGGGTGAACGGGATGGTCGGCGGGCAGGTCTTGGACATGGAGCAGACCGGCGTCGGGCACGGCACCGACCCCGAGACCCTGCACCTCATCCACAAGTTCAAGACGGGCTCCCTCATAAAGTCCTCGGCGCGCATAGGCGCGATCCTGGCCGGCGCCTCGGATGGCGAGCAGGCCGCGGTGAGCGAGTACGCCTCCGAGCTCGGGCTCTGCTTCCAGATAGTAGACGACGTGCTGAACGCGACGGCCACCCGCGAGGAGCTCGGCAAGAGCGCAGGGAGCGACGCCGAGCAGGGCAAGGCCACCTTCGTCGGGGTCTACGGCCTCGAGGGCGCCCGCCGGCAGGCAGACGACTCAGAGGAGCGGGCCCTTGCCGCGCTCTCGCGGGTGGACGGCGACACCTCCGGGCTCGAAGAGATGGCCCGCTTCGTGCGCAACCGGGGAAGCTAGACCGCCCAGATGGAGTCGACGGGCAGGCGGCTGGACACCCTGATGGTCGAGCGGGGCCTCGCGGAGACCCGCAGCCGGGCGCAGGGCCTCATCCTGGCCGGCGCCGTCCGCGTCGGCGACAGGATCGTCACCAAGGCCGGCACCCGCTTGCCGCCGGACCAGCCCCTCTCCGTGGTCGGGGGCAACCGCTTCGTCTCCCGCGCCGGGGAGAAGCTCGACGCGGCGCTCGACGGCTTCGGCGTCGATGTGGCCGGTCGGTCCTGCCTGGACGCCGGGGCCTCTACGGGAGGGTTCACGGACGTCCTCATCAAGCGCGGCGCGGAGAGGGTACTGTCCGTGGATGTCGGGTACGGGCAGCTCGACTGGTCGCTTCGCCAAGATTCGAGGGTGACAGTCCTCGAAAGGACGAACGTCCGGCACCTAAAGGGCGAAGACCTCCCGTTCGGGCCCGACCTGCTCGTCGCGGACCTCTCGTTTATCTCGCTCGGGGTCGCGCTGAGGACGCTTGTCTCGACGACGCCATCGCTGCGGGAGGCGGTCGTGCTCGTGAAGCCCCAGTTCGAGGCCGGGCCCGACCTCGTGGGGCGCGGCGGGGTTGTGGGCGACCCGGGGGTTCGGGCCGGCGCGGTCCTCGGCGTGGTTGCCTCCTTCGCCGACCTCGGCTTCGGCGCCGTAGACCTCGCGCCGGCGGCTGTTACGGGCCGCAAGTCCGGCAACCAGGAGTACCCGCTGCGGCTGCTTAAAGGTGCCGCGGCCGTCCTCGATGAGGGGCGCGTGCGCGGGGTCGTGTCGGGTGCCTGAGAAGGACGGCATCGGCGAGGTGCGGCGCGTGGCGGTCGTCGCAAACCCGAAGGTGGACGACGGCCACTCAGGCCGGCTGGTGGCCGCGCTCGAGAAGGGCGGCGTGGAGGTCGCCGACGTCAGGCCGCAGGGCGAGCCCGACGGGGCCGTCGAGCCCGACCTCGTCTTCGTGCTCGGCGGCGACGGGACGATGCTCAAGGCCGCGAGGATGTACCCGGGGCGGGTCCTGCTCGGCGTGAACCTCGGCAAGGTCGGCTTCATGTCGGGCATGCTCCCGGACGAGATGGAGGCCGGGGTCGAAAAGGTCCTGAGCGGTGGCCTCTCCGTCCAGGAGTACAGGATGCTGGACGTGCGCCGCCCCGGCGAGGAGCCAGAGCTCGCGGCCAACGACGCCGTGCTCATCAAGAAGCGGCCCCACCAGCTCGTCTCCGTCGACGTCTCGATAGGCGGGGAGGAGCTCTTCGCCTTCCGGTGCGACGGCTTCATAGCGGCCACCCCGCTCGGCTCGACCGCCTACGCGCTCTCCGCTGGCGGCCCGATCATCTCGGGCGACGCCGGGTGCTACGTGCTCGTTCCCATAGCGCCGCACGCGCTCGTCAGCCGCCCACTCGTCCTGGGGGAGGAGCAGGTCGTCGAGCTCGAGGTGGTCGGGCGGGAGGCGCTGCTCTCGCTCGACGGGGACGACCCGCGCGAGGTGTCGGAGGGGGGGAAGATCGAGATCCGGCTCTCCCCGAAGTGCGTAAGGATCGGGCGCACAGACGACTGGAGTTGGTGGCGGGCCGTCAGGCGGACCTTCCTGTAATGCTTACCGAGATCTCGGTCCAGAACGTCGCCCTCATAGAAGAGGCGACCCTCGAGCTCTCCCCGGGCCTGAACGCGATCACCGGCGAGACGGGCGCAGGAAAAACGCTGCTGGCCACCGCCCTCCAGCTCCTCCTCGGTGGCCGCGCCCGCTCGGAAGCCGTCCGCGCCGGCGCCGAGAAGGCGACGATAGAGGGCACCTTCGTCCTCCCGGAAGGTACGGGCCCCGACCTGCTCGCCGAGGCCCTCGGCGACCTCGCCGATGAGGTCGACGCGGAAGACGGCCTGGTCCTTCGCCGCACCCTGACCGGGGAGGGGCGCTCCCGCTGCTTTGTCGGCGGCGTCTCTGTGCCGGTGCGCGCGCTGGGCACCCTTGGCGAGCGCCTCGTCTCCTACCACAGCCAGCGGGAGCAGGCAAAGCTGACGGAGCCAGCCGAGCAGCTCGCCATCCTCGACGACTTCCTCTCCGGCGCAGCCTCGAAGGCCCGCAGGGACCACGAGGAGCTCTGGCGCTCCGTGGGGGCGGCCCGCCGGGAACTCGCCGAGGTACGGGCGACGGGGGAGGCCCGCCTGCGCGAGGCGGACTTCCTGCGCTTCCAGGTCGCGGAACTCGAAGCGGCCGGGTACAGCACGGAAGAGGCCGACGAGCTCGCCCGCGAGCGCGACCGCCTGCGAAACGTCACCGACCTGCAGCAGTCCGCAGCGGCGGCGATCACCTTTCTCTCCTCTGAGGAGGGCGGCGGGGCGGTTGACTCCGTCGCCAGCGCGGCCGTGGAGCTCGAGACCGCCCTCCGCTTCGACGCGGGCCTCTCCGGACTGCTCGAGCGGCTCGGCGGCCTCACGGCCGAGCTCGAGGATGTCCTCTACGAGCTCCGCTCCTACGTCGAGGAGCTCGAGGCTGACCCCAACCGCCTCGAGACGGTCGAGGACCGCATCGCCGCCCTGCGCGCACTCGAGCGCAAGTACGGGGACGTGGAGGGCTACCTGGGGGAAGCGCGCGCCCGCCTCTCGCGCCTGGAGAACCTCGACGAGGAGACGGCTGGTCTCGAGGCGCGCGTGGCCGAAGGCGAGCGGCGCCTTGGCGAGCTGGCCGGGACGCTCTCGGCCGGCAGGGAGAAGGCCGCCAGGCGCCTGGCCGCGAAGGTGCAGAAGAACCTCGCGGGGCTTAACCTCGGGCGCACGGAGTTCCGGGCGAGGCTCGTGCCGGCGGAGCCGGGGCCGACGGGGAGGGAGCGGGTGGAGTTCGAGATACGGCCCAACCCGGGAGAGCCGGAGCTCCCCGTCAGGCGCTACGCCTCGGGCGGCGAGCTCTCCCGCATAATGCTCGCCATTCGCCTCGCCCAGGAGCGCGTAGAACCCGGTGCGACCTACGTCTTCGACGAGGTCGACGCCGGCATCGGCGGCGAGACCGCCACCGCCGTAGGCGTCAAGCTGCGCGAGCTCGGCGAGCGCAACCAGGTCCTCACCATAACCCACCTGCCCCAGATCGCCTCTGAGGCCGCCTCCCACGTCGTCGTAGCCAAAGAAGAGTCTTCCGGCCGCACCATCACCCGCATAACCCGCGTCGAGGGCGAGGCCCGTCTCAAGGAGATGGCCCGCATGCTCTCGGGCCGCATCGACGACGCCTCCCTAGCCCACGCCTCCGAACTCCTCGTCGGCAAATAGATAGGCCTTTGCGTACCCATAATACACCAAACCGCGAGGGACCGTCTCGCGGGGCTTCACTAGTTCACCAGAACGCGGAGAGTATGAATAGCGCCCCGGTAGGATCGTCCGCTGGGCGGGTTAGGGGTCGTACCCCGGACCCAGAAGGTCGTACCTTCTATCGTAACAACATACGGGCGCGGGAAAGCTCTCCGCGATAACCATCGGCGACGGGATCGGGTTGCATGTCGGCGTGTCGCCACCCGACGCATTACGGGCTTGCCGACCTGCGTGTGCGTTATGTGTCTAATGTATACTCCATTCCGCGGGCCGAGATGGCTGTGGTGCCGCATGCGCAGAGGGAGAGGTCGGATGCCGAAGGAAGGATCCCGAGCGCTTTTGGGTCTCGCTCCTGAACCTGGGGGCGAGTCCGGGCCGGAGATCGGGGCCGGCTTTCCGGTGCAGCTCACCGCGCTAATCGGGCGGCGGCTGGAGGTGGCTGCCGCGCTGGGGATGATGCGGGGCCCCAAAGTGCGCCTGCTGACCTTCACCGGACCCGGCGGCGTCGGCAAGACCCGCCTGGCTTTGCGGGTCGCGCAGGATCTGGTCGGGGAATTCGAGGACGGGGTCTACCTGGTCTCTCTGGCCCCGGTCAGGGCTCCTGAATTGGTCGTCCCCGCCATAGGTAGGACGCTTGGGATTACCGAGGTCGGAGAGAGGCCGCTACACGAACGCCTGGGCACGTACCTGAAAGACAAAAGAGTGCTGCTACTCCTCGACAACTTCGAGCACGTGGCGCCCGCGGCGACGGTGGTCAGCCAACTACTCACGACGTGCCCCAGCTTGGCGGTGTTGGCGACCGGACGGGAGAGACTCCACCTCTCCGGCGAACACGAGTACCCCGTACCCCCGCTTACCGTGCCGGACAGGGAACGGCTACCGGCGGCGGAGGACTTGGCCCGCTACGAAGCGGTGGCGCTCTTCGTGGAGCGGGCCAGAGCGGCCAAACCCGACTTCAGGCTCACCGGGGAGAACGCGGGGGCGGTGGCCGAGATCTGCGCCCGCCTCGATGGGCTGCCCCTTGCGATAGAACTGGCGGCCGCCCGCGTGAAGCTGCTCCCGCCCCGGGCGCTGCTCAGCCGGCTTCGGCAGGGGTCGGGCTTGCTGAGGGGCGGCGGGCTCGACCTGCCGGCTCGTCAAAGGACGCTGAGGAGCACGCTCCAGTGGAGCCACGATTTGCTGGACGAGCACGAGCAGCGGATGCTCCGGCGACTATCGGTATTCACCGGCGGCTGCACGCTCCGCGCGGCAGAGGCGGTAAGCGACGCGAGGGGTGATCTGCCGGCAGAGACGCTGGAGTTGGTGGCCTCGCTCGTAGATAAGAACCTGCTGCGCCCGGTGGAAGGGATGGGCGGGGAGCCGCGCTTGTTTATGCTGGAGACCATCCGGGAGTACGCGCTGGAGCGACTGGCAGAGAGCGGCGAGGAGGAGAACGTTCGGGAAGCCCACGCCGCCAGCTACCTGGCGTTGGCGGAAGAGGCCGAACCGAAGCTCACGACCGCGGGGCAGATGCCCTGGTTGGACCTTCTGGAGAGGGAACACAACAACCTGCGGGCGGCGCTACGCTGGTCGCTGGACATGGCACGGACGGAGACGGTACTGCGGCTGGTCGGGGCGTTGTGGCGGTTCTGGCATGTGCGGGGCTACCTGAGCGAGGGGACACGGTGGCTGGAGGAGGCGCTGGCCCTGCACGGAGGAGAGCCGTCCTTGCGGGCCAGGGTGCTGAGCGGAGGGGGCGAACTGGCACACAGCCAGGGCGACCTCGATCGCGCGGAGGAATTGCGCGAGGGGGCACTTGCGTTGTCCCGGCAACTGGGCGAGGAGGCGCAGATAGCGGCCGCGCTCAACGGGGTCGCGTTCGTGATCCGCAGGAGGGGCGAGTTCGCGAGGGCGCGCGCCATGCACCAGGAGGCCCTGGAGCTCTACCGGAAGATGGACGATAGGTGGGGCGTCGGTCGATCCATGGACCTGTTGGGTCGGGCTGCTGCCTTCGAGGGCGATTACGAGGCGGCGCTTCCCCAACTCGAGGAGGGCCTGAGGATGCGGCGGGAAGTCGGAGATCGGGAGGGCATCGCCGAGTCGATGGCCGTCACCGGGCTGGCGGCCCTCGGCAGGGAGGACTACGGAAAGGCGCGCTCGCTGCTGCAAGAAGCCAGGGTGATCATGGAGGAGTTGGGAGACCCACGAGGCATCGCCAAGACGACCGTCGGCCTGGGCGACGTCGATCTCAACGTTGGCGACCAGGGTGCGGCGCAGGCGCTGTACGAGGAAGCCTTGACGCTCCTCAAAGACGTCGGCGACAAGTGGTGGATGGCGTGGTGCCTGGAGGGTATGGCCGAGGTTGCCGTGGCCCGGACACGGCCCGAGCGGGCGGCGCGGTTGTTCGGTGCGGCCGAATCCCTGCGCGGCGCCATCGGCGCCCCCCGACCTGCCGGGTTTCGCGGCTACTGCGAGCGAGATCTGGCCTTGGCCCGGGACTCCCTCGACGAAGCGGCGTTCGAGGGTGCGCGGGAAGAAGGACGGATCATGACGTCAGAGCGGGCCGTCGAGTACGCGCTTGAACAACAGGACACTGTGGCTCCACCGCGTTCCGGCGCTGCTGGAGGTTTGAGTCCGCGGGAGGCGGAGGTGCTGCGACTGGTGGCGGACGGGCTAACAGACGGCCAGGTGGCCCAGAGGCTCCACATCAGTCCCCGCACCGTCGGCCAGCACCTGCATTCCGTTTACAAGAAGCTCGGCGTGCCTTCCCGGGCGGCGGCAGTCCGGCGAGCCGTAGAACGAGACCTGTTTTAGGCTATAGCTACCGGGATCTTCTGCCCGAAGACCGACCAGGCTACGAGCAGTTCAGCGGCGCGACTTGCTCCCGAAAGATCGTCAACTGACGCAACTCATCCTCCACGGGCCACAAGAAGACCCGCTGCGCTCCTGCCGCTTTGTAGGCCGCTAGCTTCTGGGCGCACTCTTCGGCGGGGCCGACCAGCAAGCGGCCGCGCAGTTCTCCTTCTTCGCGACCCAGCGTCGGGCTCAAGACGTCTCTAATGATCCGCTCGGCCGTGGCGACATCGTCGGTAACGTGGAAGAACATCGTTGCTATGGCGTTGGGGAACCGGTTCGGATCCTTGCCGAAGGGGCGAAGGTGCTCCGCGAGCCGCTCCCTGGCATCCGCGAACGCTTCCGGGGTGGTGTTGTAGCCGGAGGCCAACCAACCATCGCCCAGGCGGGCAACCCGCCCTAGACCGGCCTCCGATCCCCAACTGCCGATCCACAGCGGTGGTGAGGGCTGTTGTATGGGGTAAGGCTCCAAGGTCACGCCCTCCGTCGAGTAGAACCGGCCCCGAAACGGCTCACCACCCCTGTGCCACAGAGCGCGCAAGGCGTGCACGGCTTCATCCAGGCGTTGCCAGCGCTCCTCGAAGGGGATCCCGACCGCAGCGTAGTCTCGGGCGGAGGAACCGGGGCCCACCCCGACGATGAGGCGTCCACCCGAGAGGACGTCGATGGCTGCCAGGCTCTTCGCAAGAGGAACCGGCCCGCGCACGGTCGGCAGCGCCACCGTGGTGGCCAGGGATATCCGTTCCGTGACCGCGAGCACCGCAGGCAGCACCGTTGGGCCATCGAGCCAAGGGCGGGGGAAAAGCAGGTGGTCGTTCGCCGAGAGGGCTCCGAAGCCCAGGTTCTCGGCGAGTTCGGCGTACTCCAAAAGGCGCTTCAGCGACCAGGACCGTGCGTCCAGGGCTATCAGCGGCAGGTGTACGGCGTAATCCATCCTGTGCGCTCCGTCCCGAAAAGCCTGCTCATCAGTGTACCCGCGCGGAAAAAAAGGCACAGGATGGGTGGCGCTGACGGTAGCGCCCGAATTGGCCGATCCGAGCCTCGCGTCGGCGGTCCCCCTCGCTAGTTACTACGTATGCGTAACCCTACCTATTTCCGCGCACCCTCCGGCAATTGCGTGAGGCTCTCGATGTCCACGATCGCGGCGCGCCTTAGGGTGTCGGAAGGTTGCAGGTGACGGTAGCGAAGAAGGAGGTGAACGGTAATGCAAGCGGTTTGTTTCTGCGGCGGATCCGGTGACGTGAGAGACAGGGAGCCCATCCTCGACGACCACGGTCGGGGTGCGCTCAGGTGTACGAGCTGCGGTCACCTGGATTACCTCGAGTGGCTGCCCGAGGCGGCCGGCCTCCTGCTATGGGGAGAGGCCAAGCGTCGGTGCGAGCCATCGGTCGGGCAAGGGCCTTTCGCCGCCTGATGACCCTGCCGAGCCAAGGACGGGAGGTGGGTAGAGGACAAGGATTCCAGACCATCGGCCAGGCCAAGAAGCTTGGTTGTTTGTAGACAGACGAGCAGACGAGAGAGGAGAAGCTCATGCCATTGATCCAGGTAAAGCTCATCGAAGGGGTCTTCACCGCCGACCAGAAACAGGAGATGATCGAGAAGATCACCGACGCGATGGTCTCCGTTGAGGGCGAGAACATGCGCCCCCTGACCTGGGTCCTCGTACAGGAGGACGTCAAGAGCGGAGACTGGGGTATCGGCGGGCAGGGCGCCACGGTCGAGGCGGTTAGAGAGATCGCCTCCGGCAGGGCGAAAGCCCCCACGGCCGGCTAGCAAACGTCTCACGCACAACGATCGCGCCCTGCGCCAACCACAAGGCTGGCGCAGGGCGCGTTGGCGATGAGGCCGGGCGACCGAGGGTAGTCCGGGCAGGACCTCGCGGAGAACGTGAGATACGACAGAGGACATCTTGCCCGAGAGAAGATCACAGCGGGCCAGGCGGGCTTACCGGAGGAACGGGGCGTTAGTGAGTAGGCCGCTACCGGCAGAAGGCAGGTGCGAGAGGCCAAATCAGACGAAGAAGGAGAAATCGATGAAAGGAACGATTTTCAGGCGGTTAAGGAGAACCCGAGTGCCGGTATTGGCCGTGGTGGCGCTCATGGCCGCGATGCTGCTCGCTGCAAGGCCCGCACACGCCACCACCTACACCGTCAACTCGACGGATGACGTCGGGGACCAGAGCCCCGGAAACGGCATCTGCGACACGGAGCCCTTTCAGGTCGGCACCAGGCCTAAATGCACGTTGAGGGCGGCCATCGAGGACGCCAACGCCGCCACCGGGGCGGATACCGTAACGGTGCCGGCGGGCGCCTACACCCTGACGAGGGCCAACGGGAACGGGGGCGACGCCTCCACCGGCGACCTGAACGTGACGGGCGAGCTGACCATCACCGGGGCGGGAGCTCGCGCGACGAGGGTAGTCGGAGTTGGCGGGGAGTTGCCTTTCGACGACCGGATCTTCAGCATCCAGCCGACCGCGACCGCGACCATAACCGGCCTCACCATAACCGGCGGCAAACCTCCCTTCGACCAGGGCGGCGGCGTCCTCAACCGGGGCGACCTGACG
Source organism: Rubrobacter sp. (assembly GCA_035264945.1). Lineage (GTDB taxonomy): Bacteria > Actinomycetota > Rubrobacteria > Rubrobacterales > Rubrobacteraceae > Rubrobacter_D. Next base: position 10,050 of record DATFPF010000052.1, on the reverse strand, counting down.
CTCGCCCGGGTGGCCGTCAGGGGCAACACCGCCACCTTTGAAGCTGGAGGCATCTACAGTGCTGCGACCACGTTTAACAGGCCCACGCTTAACATCATCGACAGCACCGTGTCCGGTAACTCGGTAGCCAGTGAGATCGGTGTGGTCGGGGGCATTGAACAGGATGGCGGCATCGCAAACATCACGAACAGCACGATCAGTGGCAATCGGGCAGCCACGTTCGGCGGAGGCGTCGCCGCTAACGAGGGCGCCCACATATTCATCCGGAACTCTACCATCGCCTCCAACACCTCCGGTCGGCAGGGCGGAGGTATCGAGGCCTTCGCTAACACGAGCGTTCTCATGCACAACACCATCGTCGCGGGCAACTCTGTGGACGACTGCGAGGACGCGCAGTCCGCCGCAGGCATCTTCTCGCAGGGCAACAACATAAGCAGCGACGACTCCTGCCACTTTTCGAAGTCCACCGACAAACGAAACACCAACCCCCTCCTCGGCCCCCTGCAAGACAACGGTGGCCCAACCGACACCCGTGCCCTCCTGGGCGGCAGCCCGGCGATAGACAGGGGCGCCGCGTCTATCGCAGGCTCCGACTTCGGCTGCCCGGCTACCGACCAGCGCGGCGTGAGTCGCCCGCAGGGGCCGCGCTGCGACATCGGCGCCTTCGAGCGCCCCAATGGTCGGCCCGTTGCCAGGAACGACTCCTACAGAGGCGTGGAGGACAGGACCCTCTTCGTGCGAGGACGCGGCGTGCTTGGCAACGATACCGATCCCGACCGCGACGCCTTGAGGGCGACGCTGGTCTCAAGGCCCGGCAAGGGGAAGCTGACCTTGAGACCAGGCGGCGCCTTCACCTACAAGCCCAAGAAGAACTTCAGCGGGACCGTCCGGTTCGTCTACCGGGCGAGCGACGGGCGCGGCGGCACGGACACCGCGACGGTGAGCGTCAGGATCAGGGCGCGGCCGGGATAACGAAGACCGTCACCAGGAAGGCAATGCGGGTGGTAAGGGCGATGGTAAACGCCATCGCCCTATGCGCGACGTCGGCCTCGGTGCCGGGCGCTAAGAGAGGAGCAAGAAGAACATGATCGGGACGAATATACAGCGACGGGCGAAGAGCGTGCCACTGTTGTCGGGTTTGATACTGACCGTGCTCGTGTCCGCGGGCGTGCTGCTTGCGGCCACGCCCGTCCACGCCGACACGACCTTCACCGTCAACTCCAGCGCTGATAGGGAGGATCAGGCCCCCGGAGACGGCAAGTGTTTCACGGGCGAGATCTTGGTGATCGGAGATCAGTGCACGCTGAGGGCGGCCATACAGGAGGCGAACGCCTTCCCGGGGACGGACACCATCGACTTTGACATCCCGACGACCGGGGTGGCGACCATCTCTCCTGGCTCCGGGCTTCCCCTGATAACCCGGCGGGTGACCATAGACGGCTACACCCAGGGTGCGGCCACACCGAACTCCATCCCCCCGACCCAAGCAGGCACCAACACGGTACTCAAGGTCAGGCTGGTCGGATCCAACGCGGGGCTGGGCCTTGGTGATTCTGCCTCGAACAGCGTGGTCAGGGGGCTGGCGATAGACGGCTGCGTCGCAGACAGTTGCAGAACGGGCATCACCTTGTTGGGAGGCACGGGGTACAAGATCCAGGGCAACTTCATCGGCGTCGAGCCCGACGGCACCAGCCACCTGGGCAACATTTGGGGGGTGATCTTACGAGGCGGTACGCAGGGTTCCACCATCGGCGGCGCCTCGCCCGCCGCCCGCAACCTCATCTCCGCCAACATCTTCGAAGGCGTGCTGGCATTGGACCGCTCTTCGGGCAACACGATCCAAGGCAACCTCATCGGCCTCGACAAGGACGGCAACCCCCTGGGCAACGGCGGTGCCGGCGTCGGGCTCATCTTCGCGGGGAACGGCAACCGCATCCTCTCCAACTCCGTGTCCTCCAACGGCGGATTGGGCATAGACCTGAGCAGCACTAACGCCGCCGACGGCGTCACGGCCAACGACCCCAAGGACCCGGACACGGGCCCAAATCGCCTGCAGAACTACCCGCTCATAACCTCCGCCATAACGTTCGGGCCGAACACCGTCGTAAAGGGAACGCTCAACAGCACCCCGAGCACCAAACTTACGAAGAGGTCCTTCATCGTCCAGTTCTTCGGTAGCCCTTCGGAGGACCCCTCCCGCTTCGGCGAAGGCAAGGCCTTCCTCGGGCAGACGCAGGTTAGTACCGACGGACAGGGCAATGCCTCCTTCAGCTTCGCGCCTCCCCGGAAGGTCTCCGAGGGGCAGTTCGTGACCGCAACGGCGACCGAAAGGGCCACGGGCGACACGTCGGAATTCTCCCGAGCCAAGGTCGTTGAGCCGCCGGTCGTACAGCCGTAGACGGATAGCTCTCAACCGAAACGGCGACGGAGGAGGCCACGGGCGACACCGCAGGGTTCTCACGCCCCATGCTAGTTGAGGGGCTGTGATCGAGAGTAGTCGGGCCAGACCCTCGGGGGAACTGGAGGAGATCAAGGCGGGCAGGTTGGATCACTGGTGGGGCGGAGCGAGTGTGACCAAAACAGCACCGGTAGAAGGCAGGGTGAACCCGAATTACCGCTGGGCCGTCCTCGGCGTGAGCGTGGTAGCTCAGGCCACCTTTCTCGGCGCCGTCTTCCAGGGATTACACGTCTTGGGGCCCGTGCTGCGGTCCGCCTACGGGCTGAGCCTGGGCCAGCTTGGGCTGGTTCTCTCCAGCGTCGCCGTGGGGGTACTAGCCACCCTGCTCGCCTTGGGCGCGGCCGCCGATCGCTTCGGGGAACGGCGGGTGATGGTGCTTGGCCTCCTCGGTGCGGCGGTCGCGCTGCTCGTGGGTCCCGGACGTCGGACGTCTTTGGGCTCGGGGCTTCTCTCATGGTGGACGGGGCTGCGGGGCGAGCGTGAACGCCGCGGGCGGGCGCGCCGTTATGGGCTCAGCAGTTCCGCTAACATCGGACTCTGCTGAGCAGTTGATGGATAGCTTTAGTTTGCGGCTCCTGACACGGGCCCGAGTCCTGGGCCTACGGGAGGTGTTGTCCCCATACCTGGACGCTCTCTAATCTCGCGTTTTAACCCTGAAACAGGCCGAGGCAAAAACAGTCTCGTCCCACCTGTAGGCAGCTTGGTCGTCACAGCCGTCATCGAGAAAATCTGCTGCGAGCATTTGCATAACTAACGTCGTTAGTATATAACTACCCATGTTAGCTAATCAAGTAGGACGAGGTCCCGCAGAGAGGAGCCGATAATGGAGACGACTGTGGATCGAGAGCGGCGAGGGGCGCAGGTGGTAGAGAGGGATTCGAGGGTCTCCTTTTTGGCACGCCCGGCGGTGCTGCTGAGGGCCGAGGGGGCGGCGATGCTGGCCGCGAGTGTGGCGCTGTACTGGCTCAATGGAGGTAGCTGGTGGCTGTTCGCGTTGCTGTTGTTGGCGCCCGATGCGTCGATGCTGGGTTACCTGGCGGGGCCAAAGGCCGGGGCGGCCGTCTACAACACCTTCCACTCCTATCCGCTACCGGCAGCTTTGGGTATCTTTGGTCTTTTGGTGGGAGTTCCGCTCGCTGTTACGGTCACTCTGGTGTGGTTCGCCCACATCGGTATGGACCGGGCAATAGGATATGGGCTGAAGTATGAGAGTGAGTTCAAGGATACTCACCTGGGGCGAGTATGAGGCTTATCTTGGTACCCTCTGGCAGCTTCACCGTCTTTGGGTATGTCTCCTAGAGCAGGTCTGAACAGGGCGGCGGTCGTGGAGGCCGCGGCCGCCCTGGCCGACGAAGAGGGGGCGGGTGGGGAGCTGTCGCTGGCCCGACTCGCCGAGCGCCTCGGTGTCCGCAAGCCCTCACTCTACAACCACGTCGGCGGGGTCGGGGATCTGAGGCGCGAGTTGGCCCTCGTGGGCCTACGAGAGCTAGGATGGAGCCTCTCCCGCGCCGTCGCCGGTAAGGCGGGCGAAGAGGGGCTCTTTGCGCTCGCGGAAGACTACCGCCGCTTCGTCAAACAGAGGCCGGGTCTCTACGAGGCGACAATCAGGTCCTACCGACTCTACGCTCCCAACGACCCGGAGTTGGGAGCGGCCGAAGCGGAGGCGCTGGAGCCGGTGTTGGCAGTTCTCGACTCCCGCAGCATTGGCGGTGAGGAGGCCATCCACGCGGCAAGGGGCCTGAGGAGCATAGCCCATGGCTTCGCTACGCTGGAAGAGGGTGGGGGATTCGGCATAGACGTAGATGCGGACGATAGTTTCCGCAGGTTGGTGCGTTCGTTCGTCGATGGGCTTGACGGAGGGCCGTCATCCGGGATGCCTGGAAGCTAGGAGCATAAACGTCCAACCTGGGGCCGAGCGGCTGCGGCGGTTCCGCGTTCGCTTCAACAGGTGTCTCGGACATCGAAGGGACGCCCTCTTAGCAGCTCTGCGACGCCATGCTCGCTACAGGCTTTCCATGAGTGCGCGTTGGGGGGTCTGTGAGGCCTATCAGTGAATGGCCGAGCCTGCCAAGCCGTAGCTCACGGGTCGGGAATCGGCAGGCATGGACAAGCTCGACCTTCAGCGTGGCCACGAAGCTCTCGGAGATGGCATTGTGTCCAGCGCCGATCCGGTTCGGCCCATCGAGGGGACTATCCCGGCCTCTTCGAGCTTCCTGCAGAAGGAAGGTGCCGTGTACTGGATGCCCCTGTCCGAGTGGTGGACGAGAACTGCGGCCGGCTTTCGTCTCCACACGGCCATCTCAGGTGCATCGACCCCGAGCTCGGTCCTGAGACGAGAAGCCATCGACCAGCCACGAGACAAGCTCCAAGCCGCGAAGCGGACACTGCCAGGTATCCATGCCTTCGAGAGCGACGTGAGCGATCCGGGCGCGATCACGGCACTGCACGAGCGCGTGCTCGCGCGGTTTCCGGCGCTCGACACGCTGGTCAACAACGCGGGGATCATGCGGAACCTGAACCTCAACCAGGACCGCGACCTGACCGACGTGACCCGCGAGAACGAGACCAACCTGAGCGGCCCGGTGCGGATGATCCAGCAGTTTCTGCCGCACCTCAGAACCCGCGAACATGCCCTGATCGTCAACGTCTCGTCTGGCTTGGCCTTCATCCCGTTCCCGCTGTCGCCGGTTTACTCCGCGACGAGGGCCGCGATCCACTCCTTCACCCAAGTCCTGCGCGTGCAACTCGACGGCGCGAACGTGACGGTGGTCGAGCTGGCCCCGCCCCCGGTCGAGACGGCACTGCTCCGGGACGAGTTCGAGGAGGAGACGCGGGGGCAGAAAGCCATGGACGTGGAGACGCTCGCACGGCAGGCCATCGGGGGGATCGAGGCGGGCAAGCTGGAGATCCGTCCCGGTCTCGCCAACGTGCTGAAGGCCATGAGCCGGATCGCACCGCAGCTGATGTTCGATCGAATGGCAAGGATGATAGAGCCGCGGAAGACGGCCGGGGAGAGTAGCGCATGACGACGGACCTCGGGCCGGAGGTGCAGGTCGAGACCGGCGTCGCGCTGCGCCCACCGGCGAGGTAGATCCCCCTAGAGCGGTAGCCGATGAAGTTGGCCCACCCTCGAGATGCTCGCCTCGAAGCATAGTTGCGGGACGCCCGGCGCGCCGTCCCACGACGCAGGAACGCATAGCGGTCCAATATCTCCGCATGCCGCTCTAGATGGTAGCGGTCGCGGGTCCTTTCGGACGAGACTGTGCACAGTAATGGGACGCTCTGGTGTCCGTCGTCAGCCTGCGCCGAGCGCCGCTTCCGCGCCTGGAGCCACCGCGCTGATCGTGGTGCGCAGCCGACCGAGGTCATGTTCGGGCTCCAGGACGCCGAAGACGAGTACTGCAGTTCGCGCGTAGTGCTCCGCGAGGCGGACGGCCGCCAAGTCGGGGTCGCCGGCGGCCGCCGCGTCAACGATATCGCGGTGCTCCGCGCGCCGATCGTCCCAGTAGCCGTAGCCGCCGAACCGGAGGCGGTAGCGCTCGGAGTGGTCGGAAAGGTCGGCGATCTCGCCGCTGACGCGCGGGCCGGACGCCGCGACCAGCAGCTGGTGGAACGCGCGGTGGGGTGCGCGCACGCCCACGTCGTCCCCGACCTTCTGGTAGTGCTCCATCTGTGCCATGTAGCCCTCCAGGCCCGCGAGGGCGGCCGTCGTAAGCGTGGGTACGGTGATCCGGATCGCGACGGCCTCGAGCGCGATGCGCATGGTGTAGATCTCCTCGAAGTCCTCGCCGGAGAGAGTCGCGACCCGTATCGACCGGTTGGGCTCGGAGATCACGAGACCGTCGCGTTGCAGCATCCGCAGCGCTTCCCTTAAGGGTGTGCGACCGGCGCCGAGATCGCTGGCCAGCATCGCCTGTGGGATAGTCGCCCCGGCCGCGATCTCGCCGCGCAAGATCGCGGTTCGCAGCCGCTCGTACACGGCCATGACGTTCTGCCCGTCACGCGCCTTTGGAGTGTTAGCCTTCGAAGTCATCTGTGCACACGGTAGTGAGCGCTCGGGACCTTACCGACCCGGATGCTCGTCGCCCCGCGTCCGCCGACGCGATCCGAGATCAAGTGTATCTCCTTTGATTTACTATTGCCGATGATACCTCATATGCACGATAGGATACAGTCGGCAGGATGCTCTCGAATCGCCAAACCGGGAGGAATGAGGGCCAGGTGATCGGATCTCCGGGAGTGCACAAGGGTTGCGTCGCTGCGCGATCGTGCAGGTCCGGGCCCAGCGCTCGGGCGGTGTCATATGCCGCAAACTAGCGAGCTCGATCAGCCGGGAACTTCGCTTTGAGGGGGTTCCGAGAAGTTCGCTTTCCTTGGGGACGAGCAGCGCATACAGCGCTTTACCTAGTAACCGCGTGGGAAGGGTGTTCTCCGGATTTTGATGCTTGTATTACAATATCGTCATGGGGCCGGGCTGGCCACCTCATCCCCCTCCGAGGAACGGCTGCCCGGCCTTCTTCTTGCCTTATTCATCCGAGTGCGTGGAAGGTTTACTGGTCGGAACGGAACACCACGTACCCCGGGCCCATTGACGACCTGTGAAAGTCCTTGGCGACGAGGCGTCTCAAGGCCCCGGTCTCCGGCGCCCGCCACCAATACTCCGAGACGACGAAGTACTCGGGCGCGTACTCTCTCAGGCGCCTCCGCAGACGCCCCTCCGAGCCGGCACCACCTCCCCCGGTCGGGGTCTGGTTCGCGTTGACGGGGCTCGGCAGCACCCGGCCGGCGAGCCGCCCGTGGTACATGAGGGCGCCGGCGCGGCTCTCCCCGGAGGGGTAGGCGGCGAACAGAACGAGCGTGCGGCGGCTGTGGTCCACGGCGTCACCGATCTCGTGGTAGGTCGCCACGTTGCTCGCGTACACGGTCGCCACGCTGTCCTGGTGCACGATCTGGCTGATCTCCCACTTGTGCTCCGCCAACCCGAGGGCCAACGCCGCGAGGGTCACTCCGAGAACGGCCGCACCCCCGTAGCTGCGCAGGCCGATCCTGCCCAGGTACCCCGTGACCGAAGTGGCCACGGCGGCCAGGGAGAGCGCCACGGCGGGGACGAGCTGCAGGGAATAGTAGCTGTGGGTGTGGATGTGGAAGGTGAAGGTCAACCCGAAGAGCAGGTAGCCGCCCCACAAACCCACCAACAGGGCCCTCCTCGGGGATCCCTCGCTCGGCAGGATGACTCCGAGGAGGCCCCCTAGGAGGGCGACGTTCCCCACCACGAGCCAGACCGACAGTTGCCAACCCTCCCAGTACGATGGCTCGAGCAGGAGCCTGGGAACGATCTTGCTCGACGTTTGCCCGCGGAGGAAGCCGGCGAAAACGGTCCCATACAGGAAGTAGACGCAGGTGGGCAGGGCGGCGAGCGCCGCGAACGCCAGGGTGTGCGCGTCGAGCAGCGTCCCCCGAACGCCTCGACGGTAGACCGCGAGCGCGACGAATGCACCGAACAGCTGGAACAGGCAGATCCCGGGCTTGACGAGCACGGCCAAGGACGAAGCGGCCGCCGCGACCAGCAGCCGACGCATCGACGGTCTCTCGTGGTATCTGAGCACCGCGAGGACGCCGGCCACCAACAGCATGACCATGAGCGGGTCCGGCATGAGGGCCCTGCTCGCGAAGACGCCGTAGGGGACGAAGAGGTAGAAGGCCACCGAGAACACGGCGGCGCTAGGGGGGACCAGCTTCCTCGCCACCAAATACAGGAACACGCCCCCGGCCATCCAGAACAGTGCGGACAGCAATCGTGGCATCCAGAGGTGTTCCCCCCCGGAGACGAGGTAGGCCAAGGAGGCCAGCAGCTCCAGGATAGGGGGCTCTATGATCCCGTCCGGCGGGAAGGTCCTCAGGCTCCCGGTCAGCAGCCACTCGTAGAACCCCCGTGCGAGGAGGGCGCCGTGGTATTGACGGACGGAGAAAAACTCCATGGGGGGACGGGAGATCCCGTAGACCCTGACGCTGAAGGCCGCGGCGAGCAGGGCGCCGAGGACCAGCAACCGCGGCAGCGGCTCACGGAAGAAACCTACACCTTTCGTCCCTCGCCGGTCGTCCTCCACCGTAGCTCCGCTCCGTCCGCTAGGCTTCATCGAGCTTGGAGGTGCATACTAACAATACGTCCCTTGATTGAGGAGAGCGAGTTCCGTAGCCTGGAGGAGGGCGAGAAGGTCAGCTACGAGCCTGCCCGTGACAGGGAGGGCGGGGAGGCCAAGGACGTGCGCAGGGTCGAGTAGGTCGGGCAACTCGCACTTTCTTGTTGCCCCTTGTATGTTGTGCTGGCCGTAGAATCGGCTGTGAGGGCGCGACAGACCGACTGCCCCATGGTCCAGCTCCACTCAGAGACCGTCGAATAGCGAGGGTCGTCGCGCCCCTCTTGGCGGCCCTCGGAGTCCGGATTCGGGCCCTACTCCGATTTTCCAAACAGTGGCAGTAGGGGGTTCTCAGAAGTTCGTGTGGCTACTACTTCTCGTCGTCGTCGTTTTCGTGGCGTCGTCGCTGCCGGTAGCCGTAGGAGGCCTCGCGCACCGTTTCCTCGTCTTCCAAGCTCGCCCCGAGCGCGCCCGCTACCGTGGCCAGGGACGTCCCCAACCAGGCAAGGGTCAGGTACTCCCCGAAGCCCACCGGGTGCTTGAGGGTGGTCCGGAAGTAGCCGCCCGGCACGAACACCCACGCCGCCAGGAAGATCAGGGCGAACAGTATGGCGTAGGCGCACAGCACCGCCGACGTCACCGTCAGCACCGTCACGCCGTTGTAGAGCGCCGCCCACCCCCGTTGATCCGGGTCGTCGGGGCGTTCCCACAGGTGGTGGGCCAGGATGATCCAAGCGGCCATCGCCACGACCGCCGCGACCATCAACAGCACAAGACGCGCCCAACCAACGGAGTCGGCCAGCAGCCAGATCGAGGGGATGATCAGCGCGTAGGCGCCGGTGGCGAAGGCCGCCGCGATGGCGCCCTTGAAGGCCGGCAGCATCTTCCAGGGGCGGTTGGCCAATACCATCCCCGACCAGAGCCGTAGGTGTCCGGGTGCCCCGGGGGCGGCGAAGCGCACGTCGACGTCTGTGGCCTTCATGTCCTCATCTGGCGGATCGACCCTGCGGAAGGGTCCCACGGTGCCGGCCCAATGCGGGCCCCGTCCGAGGGAGTCGTCAGGTCCGGGCTCCTTCGTCCTCACGTACAACTCGTGGGCGAGGCGTAGGGTGAGGTCACGGGCCCTCGGGCGCAGCCGCGTCGCGCCCAGGGCAGGCAGCGAGAGGCCCGCGACCCCGCGCGAGGCGCTCACGTCCGCCGCGACGAGCCGACCGCCCCTGTAGACGGGCAGGTCGGTGAGGCATACCGCGAGGTCCCAGCCCTCCCTAAGCATCCTCTCGCGGCAGACGTCGAGTATCTCGGGGGCTTCGCGCCCGCTGCCGGTGAGGGGGTCCACCACGACCGGCACCTCCCACGAGACGGCGGCGTCCACGCGCCTGGCGAGGAGCCCGGGAAGCTCCCCGGCGATCTCGTTGGCGATCTTCTCGGGGATGTCGGGGGCGGGTATCAGTCCCA
>DATFPF010000051.1:0-7862 GCA_035264945.1 Rubrobacter sp. | reverse complement strand
ACGGCGACGCGCTCGTCACCGAGCGGGACTCCGGGCGGCTCCTCAGGGTGGGTCGGTCGGGTGAGGCGCGGGAGGTCCAGACGTTGCCCGAGGGGGGCGTCGGGGAGGGGGGGCTGCTGGGTGTCGCGGTCTCGCCCGAATACGAGGAGGACCGCTACGTCTACGCCTACACGACCACCGCGTCGGACAACCGGGTGGTGCGGTTCAGGCTCGGGGGGAGGCCGGAGGCGATCCTAACCGGCATCCCCGTCAACTCGTACCACGACGGCGGCAGGATCTCGTTCGGGCCCGACGGTATGCTCTACGTCACGACCGGCGACGCCGGAAACCCGGCGAACTCCCAGGACCGCGGCTCGCTCGGCGGCAAGATCCTGCGCGTGGCACCCGACGGCTCGGTACCGGGGGACAACCTCTTCCCGAACAGCCCCGTCTACTCCCTGGGGCACCGCAACGTGCAGGGCCTCGCCTGGGACGAAGGGGGGCAACTCTTCGCCAGCGAGTTCGGGCAGGACACGTGGGACGAGGTCAACCGCATCGAGGCCGGCGAGAACTACGGCTGGCCCGAGGTGGAGGGGGAGGGCGGCGAAGCACAGGGTTTCGTAGACCCGATCACGGTCTGGCCCACCTCCGAGGCCTCGCCGAGCGGGGCGGAGATCCTGGTAGACGGCGCCATCCCCCAGTGGGAGGGCGACCTCTTCGTCACGGCGCTGCGGGGCGAGAGCCTCTGGCGCCTGGAGCTGGACGACCGGGGCAACGTGACCGACCGCCAGCGCCTCCTGGAGGGCGAGGTCGGCCGCGTCAGGGACGTGGCCCAGGCCCCAGACGGCTCACTCTGGGTCTCCACCAGCAACCGCGACGGCCGCGGAACGCCCGCCGAGAACGACGACCGCATCTTCAGGCTCGCCCCGACGGGGGGCTAGGTTCAGCCGGACGCGGGTTCGACGGTGGCGGACATGGAGCCCTTGCAGCGGGGGATGAGGGGGTCGGGGCCGAAGGCCTGGATCTGGTCGCGCTTGAGCTCCGCTTCTTCGAGGTGGGTGGTGAGCACCACTACCCTCCCGGCGTCGTCCACCTCGACCGCCATCTCGTACGCCTTGTTCACCGGATGGCCGAAGACCTTCTTCAGCATAAGGATCACGTACTCGTAGCTGTGGTCGTCGTCGTCGAGCAGCACTACGTTGTAAGGCGGCAGGCCCTCGGTCTTATTCTCCCGCCTCTCGGTCGGCTGCGCGACGGTCTCGGTCATGGCCCTGCTAGCGGCCCTTCCACTCCGGCCTGCGCTTCTCGAGGAAGGCGCACATGCCCTCCTGGGCGTCGGCGAAGGTGGCGTTGAAGGACATTACCTCCTTCGTGTAGGCGTAGGCCTGCCCCGTGGGCATCTCCAGCTGGCGGTAGAACGCCTGCTTGCCCACGCCGACGACGAGCGGGCTCGCCTCGGAGATCTTGCCCGCCAGCGAGCGCGTCTCGGTCTCCAGCTCCTCAGCCGGGACCACCCGGTTCACGAGCCCCTCGGCCCTCGCCTCTTCCGCCGAGACGAAGTCGCCGGTCAGGAGCATCTCCATGCTCTTCTTCTGTCCGACGGCGCGGCTGAGGGCGACCATAGGGGTCGAGCAGAAGAGGCCTATCTTGACGCCAGGCGTGGCGAAGCGCGCCCCTTCGGAGGCGACGACGAGGTCGCAGGTGGCGGCGAGCTGGCAGCCCGCGGCCGTGGCCGTGGCGTGGACCTGGGCTATGACGGGCTGGGGGATGGCCTGGATGGCCTCCATCAGCCTGCAGCAGACGTCGAAGATGCGCCTGTAGGTATCCGGGTCCCGGCCGATCATCTCGGAGATGTCGTGGCCGGCGCAGAAAGCCGGCCCCTCGCCGCGCAGGATCACGACGGACGCTTCCCTCTCCCTGCCTATGGCCTCGAAGCAGTCGATCAACTCAAGCATGTGGGCCTCGGAGAGCGCGTTGCGCTTCTTCGGCCGGTTCATGGTCACGTACGCGACGGGCCCGTCCCTCTCGACCAGCACGTGCTCGTAGGTCTTCTCGGCTTCCAGCATCGGGTCCTCCTCGGGTGAGGCACGAGGCTCCAGGCACGAGGCAAAAGCCTAGAACCTGGTGCTTGGAACCTCTAATTAACCTTCTTCTCGCTGCCGGCCCACTCCTTGTCGCGCAGCACGAACTTCTGGACCTTGCCCGTCGACGTTTTCGGCAGGTCGGTGAACTCGACGGCGGCTGGGGCCTTGAAGCGGGCTATGTGCTCCTTGCAGTAGTCTATGATCTCCTGCTCCGTCGCCTCCTGGCCCTTCTTGAGTACGACGAAGGCCTTGGGGCGCTCGCCCCACTGCTCGTCCGGGATGGCGACGACGGCTGCCTCCATGACGGCCGGGTGGCCCATGACGGCCTGCTCTACCTCGATGGTGGAGATGTTCTCGCCGCCTGAGATGATGATGTCCTTGTTGCGGTCTCGGATCTCGATGTACCCGTCCGGGTGCCACACAGCCATGTCTCCCGAGTGGTACCAGCCGCCCTCAAAGGCCTCTTCCGTCGCCTCCTCGTTCTCGAAGTAGCCCTTGGCTACCATGTTGCCGTGCATCACTATCTCGCCCATCGTCTCTGCGTCCTTGGGCACGTCGTTCATGTCCTCGTCCACGACGCGCACGAGGTCCGAGGTGACGTAGCCCTGGCCCTGGCGCGACATGATCCTGGCCCTGTCCTCCATGCCGAGCTCCTCCCACTCGGGGTGGACGCCGCTCGTGGTGAGCGGGCCGTAGGTCTCGGTGAGGCCGTAGATGTGCATGGGGTTTATGTTCAGCTCGAGCAGGCCGCCGAGCAGGGTGGGGGAGGGCGGGGCGCCCGCGATGGCGGCGGTCACGGGGGTGTCGAGGGGGCGGGCCGCGTCCTCGTTTACTATCCCGATCTGGACCGTGGGTGCCGCGCAGTAGTGGGTTATGCCCTCGGCCTCGAAGAGCTCCCAGATCCTGTCCGCCTCGACCCTCCTCAGGCACACGTGGGTCGCCGCCGCCGCGGTGACGGCCCACGGGAAGGTCCAGCCGTTGCAGTGGAACATCGGCAGGGTCCACAGGTACTTGGTCTCGTAGCCCATGCCCGTCTCTACTACGTTGCCTAGAGCGCTAAGGTAGCCGCCGCGGTGGGTGTACATCACGCCCTTGGGCTTGCCCGTTGTGCCCGATGTGTAGTTTATGGAGATGGTCTCTTCCTCGTCCTCGACGGGGCTCTCGACGGGCCCGGGCGAGCCCTCGGCGAGGTAGTCCTCGTAGGGGTCACCGGCCTCGCCTGTGTCGTCTATGCGGACCGTCTCGATGTCCACGTCGGCGAGTAGGTGCTCGAGCTCGGCGTCGACGAAGACCATCTTCGACCCGGAGTGCTCGACTATGTACTTGACCTCGTCCTTGCCGAGGCGGGTGTTTATGGCGACGAGGACGAGGCCCGCGAGCGGGACGCCGAAGTGGGCGTCGAGCATCGGCGGCGTGTTGGGGCAGAGAAAGGCCACGCGGTCTCCCTTCTCGTGGCCCGAGTCTTTGAGGCGGGAGGCAAGGCGGTTGACCCTCCCTTCGAGCTCCCCGTAGGTGTAACGCCGGTCCCCGTAGACCACGGCCGTCTTGTCCGGGAACATGTACGCGCTGCGCTTTAGAAAGTGGATCGGCGTAAGCTCGCTGCGGTAGACCTTGTTCTCCACGGTGCTCCTCTCGACGCTTCCCCTGTGGGGGGGAGTATATAGGTCGCGAGAGAGCCCACGCCACGCCCGCCGTTCGGGTTGGCGTAGAATGTGGCGCTCGGCACTGCACGCCGTCCGGCCGCCAAAAGGGGGAGACGTTGAACGAGAGGGACGCCCGGCGCCTGGGGCGCCTCGAACGCCGCGTCGAGGAGCTTAGGCTGTGGCGCAACGCCAGGGAGAGCCGCGTCGAGGGCTGGCGGTTCGCCGCCGAGGACGGCCGCGTCCACATCGCCGTCGGCGACCTCTGGCCCGAGGCGGCCCTGCCGGCGCGTCTCTCGGCCGAGGCGCGGGTGCCGGAGGATTGGGCCGGCCTTCCCGTGGAGATCGAGCTCTGGCTCGGGGGCGAGGGCTTCGTGCGGCTCTCGACCGGGGCGAGCGGGGGGCTCAATCCCTTCCACAAGAGCTTCCCCGTCAGCGGGGCTGCCGATGGCGGGGAGACGGTCGGCGTGGAGGCGGAGGTGGTGCCGCGGGGGCCCTTCGGCACGAGCGTCGCCGAGCCGCGCCTCTCGCGGGCCGCCCTCGTCGTGCCCGAGACCGAGACGCGCGGCCTGGAGAGGGACCTGGCTGTCGTCTTGGAGGCCTGCTCCCAACTCGGCGGTCACGAGGTAGTGCCGCACCTGCTCGACGTCGCCGAGGAGGCCTTCGCGCACCTCTCCTCCGCCTGGCCCACCGGCACCGATGTCTCCCTCACCCGCTACCTGCGCACGTTCCCCGAGTACGCGGACGGCGGCCCGTGGAGTCTGCCGCCGGCGCCCAGCCCCGTCGGGCCGCTGCCTGAAGGGGCGCGGCTGGCGGTGCGGGAGGCGCGCGCGATGGTCGCGGCGCGATTGGAACGGCTGAAGGACGAGTATCCTCCGGTCGGGCGCGTGGCGCTCACGGGGCACGCGCACCTTGACCTCGCGTGGCTCTGGCCCGTCTCGGAGACGTTGCGCAAGGGGCGCAGGACGTTCGCGAGCGTGCTCTCCTTGATGGACCGCTACGAGGACTTCGTCTTCAACCAGTCCTCCGCGCAGTTGTACGAATGGATGGAGCAGGAGGCGCCCGACCTCTTCGAGGGGGTGCGCCGCCGCGTGGCTGAGGGCCGCTGGGAGCCTGTGGGCGGGATGTGGGTGGAGCCCGACTGCCAGACCCCTTCCGGCGAGTCCATCGTCAGGCAGCTCCTCTACGGGCAGGGCTACTTCGAGGACCGATTCGGGCGGCGCTCCAAGGTCGCGTGGCTGCCAGACACCTTCGGCTTCTCGCCGGCCGTGCCGCAGCTCCTGCGGGGGGCCGGCATCGGGGGATTCTTCACCTACAAGCTCAACTGGAGCGAGGCGAACAGCTTCCCGCACGACCTCTACGAGTGGGAGGGCCTCGACGGGAGCACCGTCACGGCCCACGACTTCGACAACCCCGGCCAGGACTACAACGGCAACGTGAGGCCCCTGGATCTCCTCGGCACCTGGAAGAACTTCGAGGGCAAGCGCCGCCACCCCGAGACCCTCTTCTCCTTCGGCTGGGGCGACGGCGGCGGAGGCCCAACAGAGGAGATGCTCGAGAACTATGCCCGCCTCAAGAGCTTCCCCGCCATGCCCCGCCTGCGCATGGCGCTGGTGGAAGACTTCTTCGAGCGGCTCCCGAAAGCCGGCCTCCCGCGGTGGACGGGCGAGCTCTACCTCGAGCTCCATCGCGGCACCCTCACCACCCAGGCCAGGGTAAAGAAGCTAAACCGCGAGGCCGAGCACCGCCTGCTCGAGGCCGAGGCCCTGCTCACGCTTGCCTCCCTCCGCGGAGTTGCGTACCCGGCCAAGGAGTTGGAGGGGGCCTGGAAGACGCTCCTCCTCAACCAGTTCCACGACATACTCCCAGGGACATCCATCCGCGAGGTCTACGAGGTTGCCCACGAAGAGCTTGCAGGCGTCGTCCGGACCGCCGAGGCGCTGCGCGACGGCGCCCTGGCGGTGGAGCCCGCGGCGGGGGAGGGTTCCGATCCCGAACCGGCCCTGCTCGTCGCCAACGCCTCCCTGCACCCGCGACCGCTCACCGTCCTGCTCGACGGGGGAGACGCGCGAGGCGTCGCGGAGGGTGGAGGGTCGCCCCTCCCTGTGCAGAAGACCGAAGACTGGAGGTTGCTCGTCCACGACCCCGGTCGGACGGTGCCCGGTCTCGGCTGGGCTCCGCTGCGGGAGGCGGAGGAACTCAAGCCCGAGCCCGCGGCCGGCGTCTTGGTGGGGCGGGCTGGGGAAGTCGTGGTGATGGAGAACGACCTGCTGCGGGTCGAGGTCGGGTCGGACGGCACGCTTTACCGCGTCTTCGACCGGGAGGCCGAGAGGGAGGTGCTGGCCGGGAGGGCCAACGGGCTCTGGGCCTACACGGACAAGCCGCGCAACTGGGAGGCCTGGGACGTGGAAGAGGGCTACGAGGGGGAGGGGGAGGAGATCCCGGCCGACACCGTCGAGGTCGTCGAGGAGGGGCCGCTGCGCACCTCCGTGCGCGTCACCCGCCGGTGGGGCGGATCGACCATCGTCCAGACGTACAGGCTCCTCTCGGCGTCGCGGCGGCTGGACGTGGAGACCCGGATCGACTGGCACGAGCGGCGGGTGCTGCTCAGGGCGCTCTTCCCCCTTAACGTCCGCTCGCACGAGGCGACCTCGGAGACCATGTTCGGGGCCCAGCGCCGCCCGACGCACGGGAACACGGGCTGGGATGCTGCCCGCTTCGAGGTATCGGCCCACCGCTTCTGCGACCTCTCCGAGCCCGGCTACGGCGTGGCGCTCCTGAACGACGGCAAGTACGGCCACAGCGCCAAGGGGAACGTGCTGGGCGTCAGCCTGCTAAGGAGCCCGCTCTACCCCGACCCCCTGGCCGACGAGGGGGAGCACCGCTTCACCTACGCGCTCCTACCGCACCAGGGCGACTGGACGGAGGCGGGAGTTACGCGCGAGGCGTTCGCGCTGAACAGCCCACTCGTGCCGGTCAGGGGCGGGAGGGCGTCCGCGGAGCCTTTCGTCGTGGCCGATGGCCTCGAGCTCGCGCTCGCCGGCCTCAAGAGGTCGGAGGACGGGCGGGCCGTGGTCCTGCGCCTCTACGAGCCCCACGGCGCCCGCGGCCGGGCGAGTCTGCGCTTCCCCGGTGGCCTGAAGGCCGCGGAGAAGACAAACCTCCTCGAAGACCGCGGGGGCACGCCGGTCGGTGTGGAGGACGACGTATTGCGCCTCGAAGTCAGGCCCTTCGAGGTGGTTACGCTGCGCCTGGAGCCGGGAAAAGGTTAGGATAGACGCCTGGAGTCGAGGGAAGGGGCTGGCATGGAGCGCAGGCGCTTGGGCAGGTTGGGTCGGGAGAACTCGGTGCTTATCTTCGGGGGCGCCGCCCTCGGGGAGGTCACCGAGGAGGAGGCGGACGTCGCCATCCGGCGGGCGCTCGACGCCGGGGTCGACCACTTCGACACGGCCGCCGACTACGGCGACTCGGAGCTCCACTACGGGCGCTGGATGCCGGAGATCAGGGACCGCGTCTTTCTCTCCACCAAGACCGGCGACCGTGGGAAGGACGAAGCGCGGCGCTCCATCGAGCGTTCCCTGGAGCGCCTGCGGGTGGACTCTGTGGACCTGCTGCAGCTCCACGCCGTCGGCGACCTCGAGGACCTCGACCGCGCCGCGGGGCCGGGCGGCTCCCTGGAGGCCGCCATACAGGCAAAAGAGGAGGGCCTGGTCGGGGCCATCGGCATCACCGGCCACGGCCACGAGGCCCCCGCCACCCACCTCGAGGCCCTGAACCGCTACCCGTTCGACACGGTCCTTACCCCATGGAACTACATCCTCTCCACGGACGAGGGCTACAGGCGGGACTTCGAGGCCCTCGTCGGGGAGATCGAACGCCAGGACGCCGGCCTGATGACCATCAAGACCATCTCCCGCCGCAACTGGCCCGAGGGCGACCCGCAGCGCGACCAGAGGTACGCCACCTGGTACGAGCCCTTCGACCAGCAGGAGTACGTAGACGCTGCCGTCTCTTTCGTCCTCTCCTACGAGGAGATCACGGGCATGGCCATGGTGGGCGACGTAACGCTCGTGCCGATGATGCTCGAAGCGGAGGGCCGCAGGGTGCCCCGCGAAGAGGCCGCCGCAACGCTCGCAGAGGCCCCCGACCACTCCTCGCC
>DATFPF010000050.1:0-3794 GCA_035264945.1 Rubrobacter sp. | reverse complement strand
CTCGGCACCGGGGTGCCGCCCACCACCTGGGGACTGATCGTCCCCTCCTCGTCTTGGGCGAGCACGGGCACCGCAGCCCCCAGACCGACTACCAGCGCGAGGGCCAGCGCCGCCAGCAGGTACCGTCCACGATGCCGACGTTCCCGAACACCAACCTCGGTTGGCTCTACACGATTCCCCACCCAGGTCTCCTTTTCCTGTCCCTGCCTGTAATCAGGCCAATGCCCGACTACGGACAAACAGCCCTCTGGCTGGTTCTCTTCAGGTTTGCCAATGGTCAAGGACCGCGCGTAGTGTAACTCAACACCAATCGCCACGTCTATAACGTTTTGTCGGATGCGTTAGCCGGGTTCCCCTTGCCGGCCGTGGTTGAGAGAGAATCCGTGTTTCGCGGCGCCTGCCTTCTGCGTCAGGGTCGCGGTCCCAGATTCTCAGCCAGGGCTTCGGCCGAGTCTGCCTCCAGATCCACGACGCCGTACGCGCCCCCGCCCCCTCCGGAGGCGACCTGCGCCCGGAAGGTGGCGAGACGGGCGCGGCGCTGGAAGGGGTTGCGGATCACGGCGCGTGACTGGAGCCGGCGCCGGGGCGCGATGGCGGTCGTGCGGGCCAGAAGCCGCGAGCGCACGATCAGCCTGTCCCCTATATAGGCCCACCCCGCATCCCGATAGCGCAGCCAGCCGTAAAGGGCAGCTAGCAAGACGAGCAGAAGCACAGGGAGTCCCAAGGTGACGGAGTCCAGGACCAGAAACGAAACCACTGCGAGCGCCACGACAAGCAAAAGGACCGGGGCGGTGGACCGGAAGACGTAGCGCCGGAGGGCGCGGATGGGGAGAGGATTGAGTACCGGGGCGACGGCGAACTCGGGGGCTGCGTCGAGCAGAAGCCTCCGGGCTTCCTCGCGCGGCAAGAGGGGGAAGAGGGTGGTCGAGACGCCGGCATCCTCGCCGTAGCCCGCGCTCTCGACGCGCAGGGATGCCAGGCCGAAGGGCTGGCGGAGGACGCCCTCCACGATCCGGACGGCCTGGATGCGGGCGCGCGGTATCGTCGCCTCGCGCCTCTCCAGGAGGCCGCGCTTGATGTAAAGGAAGTCCCCCTCACGCGAGAGGGTGAAGCCCGCGTAGGCGAGCACCGTCCCCGCTATGGCCAGGAGCCAGGAGAAGACCCCGACGGCGACGACGAGGAGGAGCACCGCCACGATGGAGTTCGGCGCGGCTGCCTCGTAGACCCGCCGGATGAGATCCTGGGAGAAGAAGTCGCCGAGGTCGTCGAAGAGCTGGGAGGCGACGGCGATCAGGGAGAGCGCAACCCCGATCTGGCCGCTGGTCGCACCCGCGATCAGGAGCTCCCGCATCCCGAGCCGCCGGAGGACGGTGGGGCCGGCGGTCTCCGTCTCGACGGACTCCCTTCTGGAGCCTTCGATCTCCCGCCGCAGCGCCTCGGCGGCGGCGCGGTCGAGGGCCGCGAGCGAGGCGTCCGGCTCGCTCGTCCCGCCCCCCGCCGTCTCTATCCTGACCTCGACGACGCCGAAGAGGCGCTGGATGATCCCCTGCACCGTGTCCACGGACTGGACGTGATCGAGGGGTATCGTCCGCTCGTTTTTCTGGAGGACCCCCCGCCGCAGGCGGAAGGCGCCGCCGGTGACCTGGTAGGTGGTGGCGCGCCACGAGAGGAAGCCCCAGACGGCCGCGAGCACCGTCACGACGAGCGCCCCCAGCAGGATCAAGACGATGGTTCGTACGCTAAAGCCCTGGCTCGCCAGGAACGCGATCCCGGGGATGACGAACGCGCTCAAGGAGCGCCGGATGGTCCTTATGGCGTCGATGAGCATCGCCGCCGGGTGGAGGTGGCTCGGCTCAGAGCTCATCCTGCTCCCTGGTGAGCTCGGCGATCCGGTCCCTTACGGTGGCCGCGACGGGGGCCGAGAGCTCGGGGATCTCGTTCGGCCCGGCGGCCGTGTAGAAGATGACCGTCGCGAGCCCGAACCGGCGCTGCAGCGGACCCTGGCGGGTATCCACGTGCTGGATGCGCGCGAGCGGCACCAGCGTACGGTTGACCCAGAAGATCCCCCGCTGCAGATCCACCTCGTCATCCCGAATCTCGTAGCGCCACCGCCGCCACCTCAGACCCGGCACCACACCGACGAACAACACGACAAGAACCGCCGCCGCGAGGAAGGGAAGGACGGCGAGGAGGAAAGGGACCTCCGCCACCCTCAGCAGGACCCGGCTACAGACCGCGCCGCCGGCCAGCAGCGGCAGCGTCCCCAGAGCGTTCGAGATGCGCCAGAGGGTCTTCGCCCGCGGGTCCAGCCTCTCTGCGGGTTCGGCCTTCAAGGGACTTCTAGCGCGCGAGGGCCGCCGGACGCCCCCTGAGGTCCTTCGCGGCGAGCTGTCCGCAGGCGGCGTCTATGTCCTCGCCCCGTCTCGGACGGAGCGTCGCCGAGATGCCACGTTCTCTGGCGCGGCGCAAGTCCAGCACCGCCGCGGGGGCCTCCTCCGAGAGCGCGGCCTGCCCGAGAGGGTAGGCGGGCTCGCCCCTCCTTTCGAGGATCTCTCGTACGTCGGGTAGGAACTCGGCTGCTCTCATCGCCCAGGAATTATACCGGGGCGGTAAACAGGGAGCTTCGGCGGTAGAATCTGCCGGATGACCGCCCTCGACGTCCTTATAGCGCTGTTCGTGGTCCTGACCGTGCTGCGCGGCGCGCGGACGGGTTTTCTCGCCGGTGTCTTCTCGTTGGTGGGGGTGATTCTGGGGGCCTCTCTGGGTTCGAGGGTGGCGCCGTATCTGCTGCCGGAGGGCGAGAGCCCGGCCTTCGTAGCGGGGATCACCCTGATAAGCATCCTGGCCTTCGCGGCTTTCGGGGAGGTCGTGGCGCGCACCGCGGGCGGCGCTCTGAGGGAGAGGCTCTCGAGCCCGGCTTCGGCGACGCTGGACGGCCTCGGGGGCGCGGCCCTCGGACTCGCGCTCTCCCTCGTGCTGGTGTGGGCGGTCGGCGTCTTCGCCCTCCAGACCCCGCTGCTCACAGGGCTGCACCCGGCCGTGAAGGAGTCCCACATCCTGCAAGCGCTGAAGGAGCGGATGCCCTCCGAGCTCCTGACGAGGGCCGTCGCCGAGCTGGACCCGCTACCCGAGATCCAGGGTCCCGAAGCCGACGTGTCCGTCCCCAACGAACAGATAGCGGGCGACCCGGACGTGCTCGCGGCGGGCTCGCGGACGGTGCGCGTGAGGAGCATAGCCTGCGACTACAGCATCGAGGGCTCGGGCTGGGTCGCCGCCCCGGATCTCATCGTCACCAACGCCCACGTGGTCGCCGGGGCGACCACGACCAGAGTCCAACCCGGGGGCACGGGACTGCCCCGTAGCGCCGAGGTCGTCTTCTTCGACAACAGGAACGACGTGGCGATCCTGCGCGTAGACAACCTTGGTCTCAACCCTATGCCGCTCGCCACGCCCCAGGTCGGCGAGGCGGCTGCCGTCCTCGGCTTCCCTGAGAACGGCCCGCTCGACGTCCAGCCAGCCCGCACCGGCGCGACGCAGCACGTGATCTCCAGCGACGCGTACAACAGGAGCCCGGTGGAGCGCACCGTCACCAGCTTCCGCGTCTACGTCCGGCCCGGCAACTCGGGTGGTCCCGTCGTCAACGAGGATGGCGAGGTCGTCGCCACCGTCTTCGCCAGCCGCGCCAACTCGGACGATTCCGGCTACGGCATCCCCTCCCAGATAATCCAGCGCCGCCTGGCAACGGCCATAGAGCTTACCGAACCGGCGAGCACCGGCAGGTGCGCGAATTAGCA
>DATFPF010000049.1:0-9408 GCA_035264945.1 Rubrobacter sp. | reverse complement strand
GTGGTCTCCATCCAGTAACGAGCCTCATACCGTCCGTCCGGTCTATTTCGCGGGCGACTCCCGTCGCCGTTCGCGTTCTTCTTCGCCACGAAGCACCCCTTCCGTGTCCGCGGTCAGGTGCGTGGGGGTCGAGTGCGGGGGTCAAAGCCCGGAAACCGCTTCCCGAACGGGCGCTTTTCCTGCGGGTTTGCAGGAACTTAGGACGTAGCGCAGCCTGGTAGCGCGCCTCGTTCGGGACGAGGAGGTCGGAGGTTCGAATCCTCTCGTCCCGACTTTTTGAGCGGTCAGCTTTTGCGATCAGCCTTCAGCTTCTCTCCTATTCGCGGATGCCTGCGCAAAGACGTGGGTCCGACTTACGGTAATGTCCGCGCCTGGGGCTTCTGGCTGATCGCTGACAGCTATCAGCTAGAGGCCGACTTCGTCGGCCTCCTCCAGCAGCTCCCCCCAGTCGGTGTACAGGCCGTCTAGGACGCCTTTAAGTTGGCGGTGCTCGGTGACGACCTCGCGGGAGCGCTTGCCGTCCGCGTAGAGCTCGGAGGTGGCTAGCTCTTTTTCGAGGCGGACGAGGCGGCGTTCTGTTGCGTCTATCTCGCCCTCTACCGCCACGAGCCGGGAGGCGAGTATGCTCTCTTCCCGGCTCTGGCCTGGGCGGATGCGGCGGCGGGGGCGGCGTTTGCCGTTCTTCGGGCCCTCGTCGAGCCGGCGGTGGGCGCGGTAGTAGTCGTAGCCGCCGAGGTAGTTGGCCAGCTTCTTGTCTTCGAGCTCGACCACCCTGGTGGCGAGCTTGCGGAGGAAGTAGCGGTCGTGGCTAATAAAGAACATGGTACCGCGGTACTCGAGGAGGGCCTCTTCGAGCGCCTCGCGGGCCGGGATGTCGAGGTTGTTCGTCGGCTCGTCGAGAAGGAGCAGGTTCGCGCCGCTGACGACTAGCTCGGCGAGGCTCAGGCGGTTGCGCTCGCCGCCTGAGAGGGCGGATACCTTCTTGAAGACGTCGCCGCCGGAGAAGAGGAAGGCGCCGAGCAACTCGCGGGCTTCGGGCGCGTCGAGGCCGGTGGAGCCCATCGCCTCCTGGAGGACGGTCTTGCGGTCGTCGAGGCGGGCGAGCTGCTGGTCCTGGTAGGCGGGGGAGACGTTGTTGCCGAGCCGCACGAGGCCGCCGCCCGGGCGTAGCTCGCCCGTGGCGAGGCGCATGATGGTGCTCTTCCCCGTCCCGTTCGGGCCGAGGAGGGCTACGCGCTCGCCCCGCTCGACGACGAGGTCGAGGTCTTCGAGGAGCGGGCCTTCGGCGTCGTCGTGGGCGTAGCGGACGCCCTCCATCTCCATAACGACGCGCCCCGCGCGCCGCGTCTCGCCGCCGAGGTCCATCCTGAGGTTCCTGGCCCGGGTCTTCGGGTCCTCTATCTTCTCCATGCGGTCGAGGAGCTTCTGCTTGCTGCGGGCCTGGGCTGCTTTCGTCGCCTTGGCGCGGTTCTTCTCGACGAAACGCTCGAGCTGGGCGCGGCGCTCGGCGTTCGCCTTCGCCTTGCGGGCGAGCTGCTCGGAGCGGGCCTTCTTCTCCTCGACGTACCGGCTGTAGTTGCCGGCGTAGCGGTTGATGGCGCCGTCCTCCAGCTCCAGGATCGAGCCGGAGACCGCGTCCAGGAAGTAGCGGTCGTGGGAGACGACGAGGACGGCGCTCTTGGCGTTCTTGACGAAGCCCTCTAGCCACTCGATGGCCTGGAGGTCGAGGTGGTTGGTCGGCTCGTCGAGCAGGATCAGGTCTGGCTCCTCCAGCAGCAGCCGCGCGAGGGCCACCCGGCTCTGCTCCCCGCCCGAGAACGACCCTACCGGGCGCTTCCAGTCCTCAGGCGCGAACCCCAGAGAGGAGAGGGTAGAGGCCGCCCTGGCGCGGTAATCGTAGCCGCCGTCCCGCTCGAACTCCGATTGCAGCCGCCCGTAGCGCTCCATCAGGGCGCCGGAGGGGTCGTCGGAGAGCCGGGCGCCGATCTCCTCAAGCTCGCGCTCGCGCCGCATGAGCGGCTCGAAGGCGGAAGAGATCTCCTCCTCCACGGACCGCAGGCCGCGCTCGCCGGCGTAGAGCTTCTGGGCGGTCATCCCTACCCTCGCCTCGCCAGGGTACTCGACCGAACCCTCGTCCGGCCGCGAGTTCCCCGCGAGTATCTCTAGCAGCGTGGTCTTGCCGGCCCCGTTGCGCCCGACGAGCCCGAGCTTCTCCCCGGCCTCCACGGACAGGGTAGCGCCGGAGAGGACCTTTACGTCCCCGCCGTGGTACTTGACCAGGTTGCTCGCGACGATAACCTTCATGACCGGGGGATTATACCGTGGCCGCTTTTCCTGTCTGTCGGGCCTCCCGACCCGCCTCCGCCCTGTCCCCTTGCCCTGCTCCGGAGCCCCGTGATCCGAAAGACATGGGGGAGACTAGCCCATTTGCGGGATTGTAGCCCCCACTACCTCATGCCTAAACTTTGGGTATCGGGCTGCGAGACAGGAAGCGGCCTCGTGTTCGTGGCACCTAGGGAAAGGAGAGGACAGAGGCTACGGAAGTCGCGCGAAGCGCGGGAAGCGGCCGACGCCCATACGGAGGGGCCGCGAATTGTTGGCACATGGAGAAGACGAGGAGAAACCAGATGAAGAGATTGTCGTGGCTGATGGCGCTGTCCCTCCTTATGCTCTGCGTTTTGGCGCCGGCGGCGTGGGCGAAGGAGCACGAGGTAACCGTCAACATGGAGGACAACTTCTTCGACCAGGCCAACATAACCGTCGCGCCTGGAACAACGGTCACGTGGGTCCAGCGCGGCAAGTACGGGCACACCACTACCTCCTACGACGGGTTGTGGGACTCGGGGCTGATCGAAGGCGACTCCGGCGGGACGTTCTCGTTCACGTTCGATGAGCCCGGCACCTTCGACTACTTCTGCGGGCCGCACGAGAAATTGGGCATGGTCGGCACGGTCACCGTGACCGGCGGCTCGGCCAGCGCCAGCGCGTCAGCGACGGCCAGCTCCTCGGCTAGCGCCGAATCCGGCACGCTCGCGGATACCGGCGGCCCCCCGCTCGCGCTCGCGGCGGCGATCTTGCTGGTTGGTTCGGGCATCCTGTCGTTCGCCGTGCTGCGGCGCAGGTCCTCGTAGGTTTCCTCGTAGGCTAAATCTCTCCGGGGAGGGGACGCGGTCCGCGTCCCCTCCCCGTTCGTGCGACGGGCGATTGGGCGAACCCCGCGAGGACCGGGGGACCGCGGTGGTGCTCGGCCTGGTTGCTTGCGACAATCGCCCTCGTGGGCGATGGACCGTACACCCAAGACCCCCTTACGCCCTGGGAGCGGGAGGAGTTTGAGGACGACCTCGTCTCGTTCTCCGACCGCGAGCTCGACCTCCTGGGCGACATCCGTGGCCTTGACGTCCTCTACGCCGGTGGGTCATCCCTGCTCTGGGTCGAGGGCCTGAGCCAGAGGGTGGGGGAAGGGGGTACCGTCACGGCCCTCGAGGTGGACGGGGATCTCGTAGACGCGGCGAGGGAAAACCTGGAGAACGCGGACCTCCCGGCCCCCGCGCGGGTCGTCCGGGGGGACGTGTTCGGGCCGCCGTTCGGGTCCGGTACGTTCGACCTCGTCTACTCCGCGGGGCTCTTCCACGAGCTCGACGTGTCCGACAGGGGCGCGGAGCGGGCCCTCCTGGCGCTCGCGTCCGTGGTGCGACCAGGGGGGCGGGTCGCGACGGGGGACTTCGTGGACACGGTCCCCGCGGTTCAGCTGGAGGACGAGAGGCTCGACGTGGAGCTTGCCCGCCTCGCCTCGGGCAGGGAGCTGTTCGGCGTAGGTTCGCCGGGGAGGCTCGTGGGTTTGCACGAGAGGGGCCTGTCCGGGGTCCGGTGGCGGGTCTCCGGGCCGCAGGACGTCAGGCACATGGGGAGGATCGTTCTCGCCGAGGAGGAGCCCGCGGCGTTCGCCGTCCTGCCGTCCGGTGTCCTGGGGCGGCTGCGCTCCCGCAGGGAGGCATTGCGGGAGCGAGTCCGGGAAGAGGGGTACACGCGGCCCGCGACCCTTTACGTCGAGGGGCGCGTCCGTGGCGGCTAGCGGTCGAGGATCGTCCGTACGGGTGATGCGCGCGGGGCGGCGGTGCGTCATTATTCGCCGCATGGCTCGTGTTTCGGACAACGCGGGGGCGGACGCTTGACCCTGATCGGGCTCCGGTCCGTGGAGAAGTTCTACGGGGGTCGGGCGGTGCTGCGCGGCCTCGACCTGCCGGTCGCCCCGGGCGCCAGGATCGGGCTCGTCGGCGGCAACGGGGCGGGCAAGAGCACGCTGCTGCGCCTGCTGGCTGGCCTGGAGGAGCCCGACGGGGGCGAGGTCGTCCGGCGTCGGGGCCTGCGCGTCGCCTTCCTCCCCCAGTACGTCGGGCGCGGGGCCCACACCCCGATGGAGGTCTTGCGCGCCGCGCGGCCAGAGCTCGCGGAGGTGCGGCGGGAGTTGGAGGCCTGCGAGGAGCGGCTCGGGGAGCCTGAGGTGACGGGCGATCTGCGCCGGATGGAGCGGGTGCTCGAGCGCCACGCGCGCCTGATCGAGCGCTTCGCCGAGCTCGGCGGCAACGGCTTCGATGGCGAGGCGCGCGGGCGCCTGGCGGAGCTCGGCTTCGACCGGGACGACGTGGACAGGCCGATGGACGAGCTGAGCGGGGGCCAGCGCAAGCTCGCGGTCCTCGGGGCCTGCCTCGTGGGCCGCCCCGACGTCCTGCTCCTCGACGAGCCCGAGAGCCACCTCGACTCGGGCCGGCGCGAGCGCCTCGAGGCAATCGTCCGGGCCTTCGACGGCGCCGTAGTTACCGTCTCCCACGACCGCTACCTGCTCGACGAGACGGCCACCGAGATCGTGGAGCTCGAGGACGGGAAGACGAGGGTCTGGCCAGGCAATTACTCGGCCTACGCGCTGGCGCGGGAGTTGGAGGAGAAGCGCCAAAAGCAACTCTACGTCACGCAGCAGAAGGAGATAGTCAGGCTCGAGGAGGCAATCCGGCGCTTCAAGCAGTGGGCCCACAACACCGAGAACGAGCGGCACGCCAGGCAGGCGCGGGTGAAGCGGCGTCAGATCGAGAGCATGGACAAGGTCGAGAAGCCCGTGCTCGAGCGGCGCAGGATCGGGCTCAGGTTCCGCGAGGGCGTCAGGGGCGGCCAGAAGGTAGTCGAGCTGCTCGACGTCGGCGTCGCCTTCGGGGACGAGCCCGTCCTGATCGGGGCCGGGCTTACCGTCTCCCGCGGAGAGCGCGTCGGCGTCGTCGGCCCGAACGGCGCGGGCAAGAGCGTGCTTGCGAAGGTCATGGCCGGGCGACTGGCGCCGACTGAGGGGACGCGTTGGATCGGACCCTCCATAGAAACCGGCTACCTCCCCCAGGACCACGCCCCCGCCCCGGGCGCCACACCTTTGAGCCTCGTGCGCGACGCCAAACCGATCTACGAGGGCGACGCCGTGAAGCTCCTCGGCCGCTTCCTCTTCCGCTACGAGCAGGCCCGCTCCCCCGTCGACTCCCTGAGCGGCGGCGAACGCACCCGCCTCGAGTTCCTGCTCCTGATGCTCAAGGAGCCGAACTTCCTCGTCCTCGACGAGCCGACGAACCACCTCGACATAGCCTCCATGGAGGTCCTAGAAGCCGAGCTCGAACGCTTCCCCGGCACCGTCGTCTTCGTCTCCCACGATCGCTACTTTCTCGACCGACTCGCGGATCGAATAGTTGAGGTGCGTGAAGGTGATCTCCGTAGTTACCCCGGCGGGTATAGCGATTGGCAGATAACCGCCGGTCGGCACGCCCGCTTCGCAGGCTAGTCAGCACGCTGCGGCTTCGCGCCTCTCGGCACGCTTCGGCCCGATTCGCGGACCTCGCTCTCAGCGGTCGGCTTTTTGCCTTGCGGGGCCCTTCCGGGAACGCGTGTCCGCGACCGGCGGTGGAGACGTTTGCGGTATTTGTCCGAGAAACGACCGAAGCTTGGGGTGGCATCGAGATGAAGGCTGAGAGCCTTCGAAGGAGGCATGATGAGAGCGTGGGCTCGCGAGGCAAGCCCGAAGCGCGCATCGGGCTGAGAGGCTCCGAAGGAGCCGTGCTTGAACCTACCGCTCCAGCACGATCGTTACGGGCCCGTCGTTCACTAACGCCACGTCCATCATCGCCCCGAAGCGTCCGGTCTCGACCGCGCGGACGCCCGCCGCGCGAAGGCGCTCGCAGAACAGGTCGAAGAGCGGCTCCGCGATGTTGGGGGGCGCTGCTCCTACGAAGCTCGGGCGGCGGCCCTTGCGGGCGTCGCCGAGCAGGGTGAACTGGGAGACGGCGAGGACCTCGCCGCCGGACTCGACAACGCTCCGGTTCATCTTGCCCTCTTCGTCCGACACGACGCGCAGACCGGCTACCTTGTTGGCGAGCCATGCCGCCTCTGCCTCGCCGTCGCCGTCCGCGACGCCGACGAGCAGGAGCAGGCCCGGTCCTATGTTGGAGACCTTCTCGCCCGCTACCGTGACGGAGGCGTTCTTCACCCTCTGGAGGACTATCCGCACGGGCTTCTACAGCGGCTTGCGGCCCGGGTAGCCGGCCTCGATCTCGTGCCAGTAGGCGACCCTCTCCTCGGGCGGGTGCCAGCACAGGAAGACGACCCGCCCCTCCCGCTCGTGGGGGAAGTCGAGCAGCCCCGTGTCCAGGTCCTTCAGGAGGACGCCTAGCTCCCTGATTGCCTCTATGGCGAGGTAGAGACGGTACGCCTCGACCCCGTACTCGGAGCCGACCCTCCCGCCGCCGTTCGTGCCCGCCGCCTGCAGGATCGGCTCCATGTGCGGGGCCTTCTCGCGCATGGCGTCGCGATGCACCGAGACGTCCTCGAGCAGTTCCTCGAGCTTCGGAAGGAGGTCGTTCGCCTCCTGGACGGTGAAGAGTTTGGGGAAGGCGGGTTTCACGCCCCAGGGTTCCTTTTCCTAGCGGCCGACGGCGAGGCGGTCGGCGAGCATCTCCGGGAGGCCCGCGGCCCGGATCTTGGTCTGCGCCTTCGGTATATCGTACTCGACGAAGCGGTAGACGATGCGTCCCTCGTCCGCCAGCACGTAGGAGGCGAAGGTGTCGCCGTCGCGGGGCTGGCCCACGGAGCCGGGGTTGACCAGGTAGGGGCCGCCGGATCTCAGGTCCAGCGTGTGCCCCCCGTTCATGGCGCCGTTGGGCGAGGGGGCGACGGCCTTCACGTGCGTGTGGCCGTAGAAGCAGACCGGAACGTTCGGGTACTCCTCGGCCAGCACCGCCAGGTTCTCCTCGGCGGAGATGCTGTTGATGATGTACTCGTCCGGGTCGCGCACCGAGCCGTGCACGAACAGCGCCTCCTGCGTCTGCATCATGCGCGGACGGGAGCGCAGGAACTCCGCGTTATCCTCCGTCAGCTGGTCCCGCGTCCACATCACGGCGGCGGCGGCGACGGGGTTGAACCAGTTGAGGTCGGTCGAGAGGTCCGTCACGGCGAGGTCGTGGTTGCCCGTGATCGTGGGCATCCCGAGCTTCCTCACGGCGTCGCAGCACTCGTTCGGGCTCGCCCCGTAACCGATGACGTCCCCGAGGCAGTACACGGTATCGACCTCTCCTGGCATGTCCCGCAGGACCGCCTCGAGCGCCTCGAAGTTCCCGTGGATGTCGGAGATCACCGCGTACATAAAGGGTGCGGCGTAGTTTATACATCGCCCGCACGATTGCAAACGTGTCCTGACGCCCGATTGAAGCGCCGGTGCCCGTGGGGTAACATCCGTGGGCGGTTCTCTTATGCGCGGGCCCGTAGCTCAGGGGATAGAGCAACGGTTTCCGGGGCCGTGTGTCGCAGGTTCGAATCCTGCCGGGCCCGCCCTTCTTCGTCTTACTTGCAGATGCGTAGCCTCTTTATTTCGCGGAAAGCCTTCCGCAGTTGATTCCCGCTGCCTCCCAGCACGGGGGTTGCGACCTGGGCCACCTGGACGGCCAAGAACGGCGGGCCAACGAGCGGGCCCTCAAGATCAGAGCGCGGCTGCTCTCAGCCTACGACACCCCGGCCGAGAAGCTCGGATCATCACAGAGGCCGACAGGTCGAGCCCCTTCGTCCTGCTCCCGAGCGAGTATTGAGGTGGTCTGCTGCAAGTGCGGGGCGGACCGGCGTCGAGGCCGGAACGCGGTTCGGGCGACTTGCTGCCGCCCATGCCGCCATCATTATGACCGACTTTCGTAAAAGAACGTAGTTTCAGACTTGAAACTACGTTGCGAAGCGGTAGATGATTATGGGAAGGCATCAGGTTTGCGGGGAAGGTGCTAACGGCTATATGCTTCCCGGGCCCGGCGAAGGAGGAGAAGAGTGGGCGAAAAGTCGATAGGCGTCAGGGAGGTCGAGAGCTGGCTATCGCCATCGCAGGCGGGGGCGATACTGGGCACCTCGGGCCAGTGGGTGACGCAGCTCGCCCGCCGCAAGGAGGTGGACGCGGTCAGGACCTCTTTGGGATGGCTGATAAACCCGGCCGACGTGGAGCGCCTGGCGAACGAGCGCCTTGCGAAGGCGGAGCAGAGGGTTTCGGCCATGAAGTCGGCCCGGTCGGTGGGCGTGGTCGGGGCACGCACGAGGAGCGTCGGGCGCGGTAGAGCTGGTTTCGGGGGTAATGCGGGTGGCCAAGTCTAAGGGCAAGAAGACCAGTAGCAAGGGCAAGTACCGTTCCGCGATCAGCGGGCGCTACGTGACGGCGGCCTACGCCAAGCGGCACCCGAAGACCACCGTCAAGGAGAGCAGGGCCAGCAAGTTCGCCCACCGCTACATCAAGGAACACCCAGACACCTTCCACGAACTCTCCAAGCGGTAGGTGTCCGATCCGGATGCGGTCTCCGTGGAGGATCTGCGCGACCTGCACGAACGGGTGGTCAACTCGCCGGATGGGGCAATGCCGGGAGAGCGCGACGTCGGTGCGCTCGAAGCTGCGGTGGCCCGCCCGTACAGCGGGTTCGGAGGGGTGGAGTTCTACCCCCCCCGTTCGCCAAGGCTGCGGCCCTGATGGAGAGCATCGTCCAGCGCCATCCCTTCGTTGACGGCAACAAGAGGACAGGACTCCTGGCCGCGATCTTCTCGCTGGAGTTGTCGGGCTACGCCCTGGACGCCCCGGACGACGAACAGACCGAGGTCTCAGTGGAGACAGCCGAACACCGTCTACACGTGAACGGGCTTTCTCAATGGCTCCAGGACCGTGCCCGGCCGAGCGGCTCTTAGCCCTGTTCACCGAACTGCGCAGAGTAAGTGCTCAGCGAGGTTCGCAAGAAAAGTTCCAAAACTAGTCTATGCGGGGGATACGCTCGGCCGTACGTGCACCCATACTGCGGGCACGAAACGGGACGCAACACGAATGAACACGAATGGCCAGACCGCCATTCGGGGAGGAAGCGCGATGCC